>CAMAVB010000024.1 GCA_945861465.1 Candidatus Kuenenia stuttgartensis | reverse complement strand
GGAGTACCTGACCTTGCTGGACTGGACGGCTCGGCAGACTCGATCGGGCAAGCGGGGTGCGACGCCGAAACAGTTTGCTCCGTTGTTCGATCGCCTGGGAATCTCGGCGGAGATCTGGTGTCGGCTTGTGAAGGATTTCGGCAGACTGTTCAGCGTAGTGGCTGGTCAGCCTCAGCGAATCGACGAACATCGTTCGAAAGGCAGTTCGCGCCGCTACCGCACTCGGCAGGAAACCCGTGAGTTGCTGGCGACGGTGTAGCCTGGCGCTTCCTGGCGGGACCTGACTGTAGTCCAACGAGCCAAGTGTTCTCCGTTGTTCGGGGGTCAGTGAGTACGGTTCGCTGCTGCGCCGGCGGACGGACTTCTTTGGTGCCGCTATGTCGATTGAAGTGAAGCGCTCACTTCGGCACAGGAAAATTCCGTGCCTCCCGTGCCGCAGCACTGATTTCACGAGAGGCTCGTTCCGCACGGCCTTCAACAGGAAACCTGAATTCCGCATGCCGCCCGATACAATCATTCTGTGTCCCCGCTGGAACCCCTCCCCGCTGGAACCCCGTGTCCCCGCTGGAACCCGCTGGAACACGAAAAATATGCGGTGGATCGTGGCCATGAAGAGATGCAGGATTCTGCGATGAGAAAGTCCAACAAGCCGTTTACTGAAACGTAAATGTGTGGCACACGAAACGCCAGGCTCGGCCGGCAAGTGAGACCGGAGCACAGCGAATCTTCGCATATCCAGTCGAATAGAGCGGCGGAATCGCCGCAGCAGAATCGAGGTCCAGCGACACTGCCACTCCAAACAGTGTTTCACCGGGACGGTCTGTCTCGGGTATTACCGACACCATTTGGTTCACGACGAGTTCCCGATCGACCGAGTCCTCGGGAATCGTCTTTCGTTGAGTTACGCGGCCGACAATTGACTCCGCAGGCATTGATGTGAACACCAAAGTCACGACTGCTCCGTCGTCAATCAGCTCGATCTCTTCCTCTTGCAACAGACACAAAGCTCGCAGATCCTTCTCAGTGCCGATCCAGCAAAGGAGCGTCTGTCGCGTCATCCAGGCAGAACGAATTCTCTGGTCCAGAGGTTGACCAAACCATCCCATCGCATCCTGCCCATGAATTCCGCGACGCGGCACGTTCCGCGCGGGGAAGACGATTCCCTTAATCGGGCTGACGACGGTCAGATTCTGTTCCTTCTGAGTTAACTTTGTCAGCCGTGCTTCACGGGACCAAAGGGCCTTTTCCGCAGCCGGCAATGCACGGGCAGCCTCGCTGTTTGCCGATCTCTGCGTTGACAGCGCCGTAGCGCGGACTTTCGCTTCCCTGAAGTTCCCTTGAGCCTGAGCGACCGCCGAATCCAGCGCATCGTTCTTAAACATTGCCACGACATCTCCGGCACGAACTTTATCGCCTGCTGCGACCTGTGGTTCAATGGAGCCGTCTTCGAGGGCGTAGATCGGTAAACTCACACCGGGTGTCAATGTGAATGGCGCTTCGACAGAATATGAGAAGGGTATGAAGAGCGCAATGATCAGCAGACAAACGAAAACGGAAAGCCCTGTGACAGCCCGCAATCGCAGCTCGGGTGCGACACGCACAGCGCCTGCTCGTTCACGAATTCCGCCAATCGCAGCCAGGACCAGTCCCGCAGCGACACTGATCACGAGTACGCCGATCAAAGCTTCCAGGTGCCAGCTCTTGAGTGTCCCATACATGAACCACAACAAAGTCGTGATCACAAGGACACGGTAGCCGATCGATGCCGCACCGTAAGTTGCCATCGCCCATTGGAATCCGGATGACTGTCGCCTGAGCGTCGTGCCAGGCAGCCCCAGCACAATACGGTCGAAGACCGCCGTGGCTGCCGCCTTCGATTCACCGGCCAGATTTGGAATTCCCAGCCAGTCGGACAACACGTAGTAGCCGTCGTATTTCAGGAGCGGATTCCCATTCACCAGGATCGTATTCAACGAGCTGACGAACATCACGTTCAAAGAGAATGTATGCAGGAATCCCTGCCGGCTGATGGTCCAGAGCATTGCAAACACGGCTGCCAGTAACAGCTCTGTCGCAATGCCTGCCGCAGAAACCAGCATGCGTTTTCGACGATGCTGCTGCAGCCAGGAATCCGAAACGTCGCAATAAAGCAATGGCATAAATCCCACGAAAAGCACGCCCAGTTCGTGGCATTCACCGCCGTAGTGTCGGCAGGTCAGACCGTGGCCGAATTCGTGAAGAATCCTGACGAACAGAACTGACAGCAGCAGAATCGGCAGGTTCGTTGCCGTGAAGAGACTTCCAATCTCCGGAAGTTCACTTTCCAGTTGTGCGCGTCTGGCAAGTACCATCATCATCGCTGTCACGCAGAACAGCAGCCCTGCCATAATGCATCGGATGTGAAAGATCCATCCGACGGATCGGTCAAGAATGTTCAATATTGGAGTTGGATCGATGCCACGAAATCGATATGTCAACAACGACATCATTCTGCGCAGAAGTGCCTGCGACATGTGTCGCTTCCGCATCTCGTTCAGACGTTGGCTATGGCCTGGGACACAGGCTCGCAGCAGTCCGCCGTTGACCGCTGACACGAGGAAATGTCTCAGGTTGTCGGACGAAAACTCTGACTCGGGAAACTGCTCGCGAAGCTGATCGAGGATACGATTCAAAGTAGTTCGGCCGTCCAGCAGCCTCAGAAATGTCATTTCCTCCGCCTCCGCATAGAAGTAAGTCAACCGCAGGGGATCTTTGATCGTCCACGCCACGGGAACAGCTGCTTCGGTCGCCTGAATCTGCAGGTCCGTTCGCAGTCGCCATGGAATTGCAGGTTCTGAGAACGTTTCAGCTGCAGACATTAAGAACCCCTAACAAAACCTGCGTCAGCCGCGACGTTTGTGGTTGCGTTTCAGGCAAGAAGTGAGGAAGAGACGGGCCACCCCGTCAATGACGAACGACGCAGCCTGAGACGCAAACACAAGCGTCCCGGAGGGTCGCGTCGATAGCGGCCGATCTGCTGCGTCATCACTCCTCGACGACATTTGTCGTCTCGTCGTTCTTCCTTGCATCTCAGCCACTCTCGACATAACGCGGCCACGGAGGTTTTTTTAGGGGTTCTCAGGAGCAATCCACATCTGTGCTGGCTGGCCGGGGCGGAACTGCAGATCCGGGTTTCTGATTTCAGCACGAACAAGCACCTGCTGACTGACGGAATCGATTTCCGGACTGACAAATACGACAGCCCCCTCAATTTTCCTGGGATTGCCGGACTTTCCGCATGTGACAATCACCTTGTGGCCGCGAGACTCAGGTGTGATCAACTGGGCACTGACATATCCTTCGACCGACAACACATCCAGCCGAATCATTCTCAGCACAGGCTCTCCCGTTTCAACCCACTCACCCGGACTTCGCTTCCGTTCAACAATTATCCCTGCAAAAGGGGCCTTCAGCTTTCGTCGCTCGACCCGCTCCTGCGTAATTTCAATTTGCTTTTGCAGACCGTTCAGATTCAATGCAGCTGCCTGATGCTCACTCTCGGCCTTTTGCAGTGCATGTTCCAGACGCTGCACGGCGGCTTCCTGCTGAGTTACCATTGCGTCACGACTTCGACTCCGCAGGATTTCAATCGACTTATCAAGCTGAGCCTGCTCCAGTTTCAGCAGATCATGATCGCGGACGAGCGTCAGCTTGACCATTTGCTGTTCCGAGACACTGGAACTGAATTCTTTACGGGCTCCAGTGGCCCGGTCGAGATCTCCTTTTGAAACTTCACTTGCCAAAGTGGCCTGCCTGATTCCAATATCTGCGGAAGCCATCGACTTTGCTGCGTCGGCATCAAGCCTCGTTTGAATTAATAATTGCCGGGCTTCATCCAGAGTCGCTTTGGCAATCTGAACCACCGTCGATTCCTGATACTGTTTCTGAGCAATCTCGAAGTCGATCCGCGCCAGCTCCAGATTGAGCTTTGCTTCAACATCATCGAGTTCCGCCAACAACTCTCCGGATTCGACGTTGTCGCCGGGTTCAGCGTCAAGTCGCTTGATCTGTCCCCGCTCCAGGGCTGGCAATTCGGCGGATTCCTGAATGCGAAGAAACACGTCGCGTGCCTCCACCGTTCCAGGCGGCAATTGATCATCAGCAGATGCACACGCAGTGATCATCAGTGTCACAGCGACAAGTCCTGCGATTTGCAGGGTGACGTAAGACCTGCCATGTCGGTGCAAACGAACGCGACGAATCTCACTCCGGTTGTTCATCATCATGTGACTTTCTCCGTAACTACATCCACCAGCCACGCTGGAATGATTCAATCATTCGACGAAACAGCACATAACCTGCGGACCGCCTGCCGCAATGAATATAACCCACCAGACCTGCGCCCGGCCGCGGATGCAGGAGATCTGTCTTCCGCGGAATGGCGGATGCGGTCACGGACAGTCGCCCAAACTCATCGACTTCCGTCGATGCCGAAAGTCGCGCGAGCGACGTTGTGAGCACTTTCTCAGGGTCAGTTTCGACGGCGAACGAAATCCGCAACGGATCCGGCACTTCCGCCTGCCCCTGGATGACATGACGCATATCCACTTCGGGAATTCTCATGTCCAGCTCCCAGTCTCCTGCGGGATTTGCCAGTTCAAACAAATACTGACCGCGCTGCACTGGCCGCCCCTTCAGGAACTCCTGCAGCCGATCGCCATAGACCTGGCCCGCCAGTGTGGCATGCATCTTCAGTCGTGAGATTCTGCGTTTCAAAATGTCCGCTTGCGATTCGAAAGAAATCAAGCGCTCTTTCAGTTCGGCCTGCTCAATGGACAGCATACCGGATTGAGTCAGACTGCGATCCCCGCGAAGTGACTCTAACGCGGCAAGTCGCGCTTGTGTTGACGCAACTTCGCCTTCAATTGACTCAAGCTGGATTTCCAGATCTTCGTTACGAAGGGTACAAAGCAGATCCTTTTCAGCGACCGGCGATCCGTCTTCAACGAACACATCGGTGATGACACCATCCTCAGGCGCGAATACAAAGATGCGTTCAGTGGGCACGAGTGTTCCTATGACTTCGATCCGCAGATCCAGTTTCAGTACCAGCAGTCCGACAACTGCAGCGGCGGTCAGACCACCGGCAACCAGCATTCGGCGGCGGCGCATCGCCTGCGGCAATCTTCGAAACGCTGACATGATTCCGGCGTTTGAATATTCACGGCAGTTTTGAAATGCCAGAGCGGCATGACTGCAGATCTCGTTCAAGGCTGCCTCAGATCGCACGGCAGCGCCGTCTGTCAGCCCTTCAAAGACTGCAGCCCATTCTGCATCCTGCCATCGTCCAGAGACCGAGAGCGGTCGCACGCGGTGGTTGTTAAACATGGCATCCGCTGGCGAATCCGACGTTCCGATCAGTCTTGCAGGGGGCGCAGGCGTCGCACGGGCTGCGTCCTGATCGGCGGCGTGGCTCGCAGCTTTGATCATCCCGCACAGCCGACGACTGGCGTCTGAACGAGGATCGGGATGATTGACCGCGGTTGCCGCTACCAGCTCCCAGCTTGTCTCCGAATGTCTGCGAGCCACAGAAATCCGGTGACAGTTCAGGAATTCAGCCGGATCACTTGCCAGACACGTCGCTACATGAATTGCATCAAGATCTGCATGCAGCCGTGCCAGAATCTGAAGCAATTCCCTTGTGCGGCGGGAATCTTCCAGCAGGACGGACACGGCACTGCGGCGATGCAGGTCTGCCAGCACATCGACGAGTTCGATTAACTGCTGCGGATCAAACAATGCATGCGGGAGGGCCAGATCGAGCACCACCTGAACACCTTCCGCCACTTCGGATGATGTCACCCAATTCGTAATTGCCTCGCCGTCTGAAGTTTCTGCGTCTGCAGACACGCGATTCACCTGTCCGAGCACTGCATGTAAAACGTGCTCTCGAACACCTTCGCCCTGTCCGCGCTGCCAGAGCAGTCGGGGCTCGGATTTCGCCAGCACTTCCCACACATGAACAGAACTTGCCGACATCGCAGCAAACACTTCGTCGAGCAGACACGAGACGAGACTTGCCTTGCCACCTCCTCGCAGTCGCCTTTGTTCTGCTGCGTTGAGTAACGTTGTCGTATCGAGCTGATCTGTCAGTTGTGAACGATGATGCACCGAATTCTCCGTGCGGATGGCGTCGACCGTAGTCGCTTTCAGAGCGCGTCCGAATGGTAACATGAAATCGACAACTACAATCCACCCTCGCAGCTCGACATGCCGTTTCTACCAGAAAATGTATGTGCCAACGATGCACCGATCAGCAAATCATGCCGAAGAAACGCGGCAAAATATCGCTCTTCCGTGCCAGCAACCAGATCGCACCGGACAATCCGTCCTAACCCGCATATTTGTTGATATCGCTACGACCAGTAACCGATCAATGGATAAGCTGGGGGGATGACCTGCGCATTTGTACGGTTCAGATCGAAGCACAAACAGATGCCCCGGGATAATTTCATTGTTGGTGGATGGATCCAGGAACATGTTGCAAACTGCCTGCAGAAACCTCGGGATTGATTCCTTTCGTTCTTTTACGCCGCGCATGCACCGAAGTGCGGCCATGCTTGTGCTCGCTTTGGTGGTCTCGTCTGCGGGTTGTGTGACACGGCCGCAGACTTGGCACAAGACCGCTGGAAACGACACAACTGAAGTCGATCGCGTGACGCTTGAAATTGATAACCCTGCACCGCCAATATTCCATGAAGCCAGTTATACGGCCCCCCCGATCACTGCGGATGTGGTCGAGACAAATGAAATCTCTTACGTGGATCGTAATCTGGACGAAGTTCTGCGGGATGCCCTGCAGCATGCAACTGTCATGCGGGATCTCGGGGGTGTCATACTTCGAGCCCCGGACGCAATGCGTACCACTTTGGCCACGCAGATCCAGGAAACCGATCCTCGCTTCGGAATGGAGTCCGCGCTGAGTGACTTTGATGCCCAACTGGCAGCGACGGCAAATTTCAGCAACAACAACAGAATCTACAACAACAATTTCTTCGCAGGCGGTGCGACACTCTTCAGACAGGATTTGAACGACTATCAACTGGAACTGTCGAAACGCACTGCCACTGGCTCGCTGCTGGCGTTCCGCAGCGTGAACAATTATGACGCGAACAATGCACCGGCCAATACCTTTTACAGCTCCTGGAATTCCTGGGTTGAAGGCGAACTTCGCCAGCCGTTGCTCCAGGGTGCCGGAATCGAATTTAACCGTATCGCGGGCCCCGGTGCAACGCCCGGTGTCTACAACGGCATTCTGATCGCCAAAGCAAACGCCGACATCAATTCGCATGACTTTACGATTGCCCTGACCGACTTTGTCAGCAATGTGGAAAATGCCTATTGGGATCTCTACCTGTCCTACCGGGAACTCGACGCTCGCAAGAAAGCGATGGAACAGGCTCTCGTGATCTGGAAGGAAGCACAGACCAACAAAAGCGGAATCGGCGTGGATGCGGCCGCCGAGGCGCTTGCCCGGCAGCAGTATTATCAGCTGAAAGCCGAAGTGGATGAAGCGCTGTCTGGTCGGATCCTGCCAGGTACACAGGTGCGAAATGGCGCAACCGGCGGGACTCTTCAGGGCGGAAGCGGTGTGCTCGCGGCAGAACGTCGTTTGCGACTGCTCACCGGACTTCCTGTATCCGATGGTGCATTGATCCGTCCTGCTGACGAACCACCAATGGCCAGCGTCTACTTTGACTGGGACAGCAGTATGCACGAAGCGATGACGTTGCGACCTGAAATTCAGAAGCAGAATATCGCTGTAAAAAAACGCGAACTGGAGCTGCTGGCAGCCCGCAATTTTGTCAACCCACGACTGGACGCGGTCGGTCGATATCGATTCCGAGGATTTGGAAACGATTTGATTGGCAGTGGGAACCAGGGCGGAACTGCTCCCGCATCGTCCCTGGGTAATCTCGTGACCGGCGACACGCAGGAATGGATGATGGGCGTCGAGTTCACCGTTCCGATCGGATACCGCAAAGCTCATGCAGCTGTGGATCATGCAGAACTCATGCTCGCCCGCGAACGTATGATCATGAAGGAGCAGCAACGTGAAATTGTGAGCAATCTGAGCGGTGCGACAGCCGACGCTGTTCGTGCGTTTCAGGGGCTGCAGAACAACCTGAACCAGTATCTCGCGGCGAATGAATATTTCAAAGCTCTGACAACCCAAAAACAAAGAGGAATTGAGATTGAATCCGATCGCCTGCTGGACGCTCAACGCCGGCTGGTCACTGCCGAGATTCAGTTCTTTCGCTCACGGGCCGAATACGCTGTGGCTCTGAAGAATGTCAACTACGAAAAAGGCGCGCTGCTGGTGTATAAGGACCTGCGGCTGGCTGGAGACCTGATGACAAATCCTTCATCTGCCGCAAACGAAGAAGCTCGCATAGCTGACGACCCGGACACTGCACCTCCGACTCAGGAATTGAACGCGGCGCAGAATGTGGTCGGCAAAGCGACATTGGAAGAGATGGAACCCGATGTTGCTGATGAACTTGAACCGGCACTGGGGGCGATTCAACCACTCATGTCTCATGAGCCGACGGAAGCACAGCCGGACGACGTCGAAATCGGAGATCTGTCGCCGATACCCTGATGCACGTGCCTGGACAGACTCCGCGCGTTCATAAGGGAGACATTTTCTTGTAGCCAAAGTAGTCGGTGGGTTTCCAGAATCCGGACCCATCCACGCGCTGGCATCCGACGCTCCCCGAAATTGGAGTTTGACACGTGTTTGTTTGCATTCAGCCCGCTTGTGAAAAGCACTCCAAATGGCCAGAATGCTGCAAATGAGCCACCCATATTCAGACATTTCAGAACTCGCACAGGCCGGCAATTCGTTCGGAGTGGTCCGAATTCCGACGGAACAGGATGTCCCGTTTACGCCCCGCGTCCGAGCCATTGTCGATACGGCGGAGTTCCAGCGACTTCGGCATGTGACGCAACTGGCACTCGCGTCTCACGTTTATCCGGGTGCCACTCATACGCGGTTTGAACACGCCCTGGGCGTTTACCACAACGCATTGAGGTATCTCTGGCAGTTGGGTCGTGATGCGAGATTTGCAGAAATTGTTTCGCGCCACGATGCGGAAGTTCTGATAGTCGCCGCCTTGCTGCACGACATCGGGCACTGGCCATTCTGTCATCCGATTGAGGACATGCAGTTGCCGCAGATGCCGCCGCATGAAGTCTTCGCCAGAGAGTTCCTGAAGCCTGACGGTGAGCTGACTCAGGTTCTGGAATCACAATGGAACGTCAGCGCTGATGAAGTTCTGGATGTGCTGGTGGCGAAATCGACTTCGCCGAGCAGCCGGTTACGGCGTTCGATTTTGTCCGGGCCAGTCGATATCGACAAAATGGATTATCTGTCGCGCGACAGTCAGCATTGCGGTGTCCCGTATGGGCGTCACTTCGACCGCAATCGGCTGATCAATTCGCTGATTGTCAACGCCGCCGGCGACGGGCTCGCGATCACATCCAAGGGACGCACAGCGGCCGAAATGATGGTGTTCGCACGATACGTGATGTTCACGGAGGTCTACTGGCACCACGCCGTGCGGTCGGCGACGACCATGTTCGCGCGATCGTTTCTGGAGCTAATGCCGAACCTGGATCTGAATTCACTGTTTCGCATGTCGGAATCTGAACTGATTCGATGCCTGTGTTCGGCGGCGCGCGGCACGGATGTCGCATCGCTCACCGACGGCCTGTTCGGCCCACGCCGCAGACTCCACAAGCGGCTTGCGGAATACAGCATCTATTATCAGGAACCACTCTATCGCGCGCTGCGACAGCTCACGGCCACACAACTGGCAGCGTGTTCGCTCAAGTTGACCGGGATGCTCGCTGCGGTTGTCGGACGGGAATTGTCGTCGATGGCAGTTCTGATCGACGCTCCACCGCAACATCGTGAAATCGAGTTTCGCGTGGATGTGTGGTTTCGATCGAGCCGTGAATATCGACATCTGCGTGACGTCTCGCCCGTCGTGGACGCCATGGCGAAAACGCAATTCGACGACTGCGTGAAGAAAGTCCGCATCTTCGTTTCTCCGGAAATCCGTGATTTGATTCCGCCGGGATTTTCTGTGGATCACCTGGTTATGGACTTGCTTCAGCCGTGAGTATTCAGTGCCTTTAAAAGGCCCAAGGGGCCGGCCCTATGTCAGCCTGGGGCAACGCCCCAGGTTCGCTGCATATCAGGTTAAAAAGCCCCAAAGGGCCGGCGCTAAGTCGGCAAATCATTTTAGGGCCGCCCCGTTGGGGCTTCGTTACTGTCTTGATCTGATTCCTGGGGCGTTGCCCCAGGCTGACACAGGGCCGGCCCGTTGGGCCTGAATTCATCCTGTAAACTCGGTTTCTTAACTGGACACAGAATTCGGTAGAGTCAAGTCTTTTCAATTTCCTTCTCGGCGCGAAGCTTCTCGATCGCGGCGCGGACGTCGGCTTCCCAGGGGAACGGTTCGTCCTTCGCGGGATCGTAGGGGGCGAGCGTGGGGATGGGAACGTGCATCTGCTCAAGCAGTTCGGTCGTCCTGGTGAGTTCGTAGCGGTTGACATACGGCTCGCCGTCGGCCCAGGCCCAGCGGTAGGCGGCGAGGGCGTGGTGCTGCGCTTGGTCGGTGTCGCCGAGGGCCAGCCAGAGCAGGGCGAGGGTGCGATGCGCGGGCTGGCGCAGTTGGGCGAGGCGTTCGGCTTCGCTGCGGGCGGCGTCACCGGTGAGCTGGCCGAGGTGGTGCTTGGCCAGGGCGAGTCCGGTCTCGGACTCCTCATCCACGAGGCGGCGCTCGCGGGCCAGGGTCACGGCTGGGTCGAAGCTCGCGGCAGCCAGCGCCCAGTCGCCCTGCTCCAGCCGCCAAGCTCCGCGCAGCCCGTGGAGACGACGGACGGTGACGCGGTTGCCGTCCTGCTCCGCGAGAGTGGCCGCTGCTGTGAGATGCTCTTCCTGCAAACTGCCCTGCCAGAATTGGAATTCCGCAAAACCATACTCTGCCGTGCCTTTCTGATACGCGCCCCGAGACCAGGCGCGCCCCATGGGATCGAGAAGCCGCCAGGTCTCCTCCGCCGCCGACCAATTGCCGACGCGCGAGTGATCAGCAAACAGGTAGAGCCGGCTCATGAAGATGGCCTTGTCATCCTCCCGCACGGTGGCGAGATCAAATGCGATAGCACTCACTCGGAGGGCTTTGGCCAGCAGGTTCTGCGCAGATAGGTTAATCGAGATGTTGGAGAGACCGATTCTTGCATTGCTCCAGTTCGTTATTTCCAAATTCACACGCAGCGCAGCCCCGTAGGCACCGAGGCCTTTCTGGCGTTCGCCGCAGCGATTCAAGGCAATCGCGGATTCATTCGTGAGGTAGGTGGCGTCCGAGGGTGCCACGCCCTTCGGCAGGGTATCCCAGCCGGCCGGGAAGAAGGGACGCAGCAGCGAGAGAGTTTCCACATGGGCTTCGAGATTGAGCCGGAGCGCAGGGGCCAAATCACCTCGGTAGGCACTCGCCGCCTGCTGGTGGTGGCCGAGCTTGAGCAGGGTGCGGACGACGTGCAGGCCGTTCTCCACGTCCTCCATCGTCTTGGCTTGCTCATAGGGGTTGTGCGGCTGGGAGGCGTAATGATCCACCACGCGCTGGCCGTAGAGTTGCTTGTCCTCGGCCTTCATTCCGCCGGAGGCCACGCCGCGGACGACGGGATGCAGGTCATACCGCTGCGTGCGGTCGTCGTATTGCAGCAGGCCGCGATGTTCGAGGTCCTGCATCGTCTCGGCCAGCTTTTTCGGCTCCGGCGGGATGTGGGGATTGAAGGCGGCGACGGTGTCGTAGTCCACGGCGTCGCTGAGCAGGGCGAGCGTGGAGAGGAGCTGGCGGCTGGCGGGCTCCAGCGCATCGAGCGCGGCGCGCAGGATGTGGTTGCGGCTCTGGATCAGGTCGAGGCTGGCGAGGTTCAGTTTGGCTCCGTAGTCGGCGTCGTCGGCCCAGCCGTCGAAGTTGCCTCGGTGCGGACCCGGTGAATTGATCAGGCCGGCGAGGACGCCGATGACAAGCGGGTGGTTCGCGCAGTAGTTCGTGAGGTAGTAGCGGATGTCGGCGGAGGTTCCTTGGACGCCGCAGGAGCGCAGGAGCGCCTCGGCATCCGGCTCGTCCAGTCCCGGCAGCAACAGCGGCTTCACGCCGGGGAGGGGAATGCCGGCCTGGTTCAGCAGCACGCGCGGGATGAGCCGGGAGCTGATGAGGATTTTCGACGGCGCGGCGGCGGCGAGCGCGCGGAGGAGGTCAGTGTCCTCGTCGCGGATGGCATCGCAGGGATCGCGGTTGAGGATTTTGTCGGTGGGGCGGTTCACCTCCTCGTCGCGGACTTCGGAGGCATCGAAGCGGTGGTAGGCCACGAGCACGCGCTCCAGGCCATCGAGCATGAGCAGCCAGGGCCGCTGGTGGAGCTGGGCCAGCAAGTCTTTGCGCAGGTCCGCCATGGGCCATTTCTCGAAGGTCTCCGGCGGCTTGCCCGTCATGTAAGCGAGCGCGTGCTGGCAGAAGCCGCGCATGATGGCCCCCTTTTCATAGAACGAGTACCAGAAGCGCCCGGCCCAGGGTTCGTGGCCGCTGCGGGCGTTGACTGCGTGGTCATTAGCCCAGTGCCAGGTCAGCATGCTCTTGCCATTGCCACCGATGGCTTCAAAGAGCAACACGCTGGTCGGATCGGAGGGCTTGGCCCAATCGCTGAGGAGCTGAAGCTGCGCCGCGCGTCCGATGAACGTGTTGCGGCCGATGTAGTCCGGATTGGCGTAGAAGGCGGGGGGCTTGGGAATGGCGTGGTTCGCGTCCTTTGGCTGCTCGGATAATTCGGCTTTCGACGGCGATTCGTCGTTTGAGTCCAGAAGTTGGCACAGTTCATTCAACGGTGAGCCAGTCTTGCTTATGAAATCTCCCAGGCTGTTGAAGACAGCATAGACGCGGTTCACGGAGGAGCCGACTTCTTTCTTCTTAGCTCGCTCACGGAACGCGTTGAGCCTGGTCTCCTTCGACTTGATCGTCTCGATGTCATTTTTCGTGACGGGATGATTGTCATCCATGATGAAGAGCAGGATCGGGCGATTCAGTCGCTGGGCCTCATCGAACTCCAGTTCGGTGATCGAGAGCTTCTTTGGGTTTCTGTTCGGACAGACCGGCGTCTGACCATATTTAAAGCCGATGACGAGGATATATGCGGCACTGTCACGCACCATCCTGAGGGAGGAATCAATCACATCGACGCTCACTTTGGCATCGTCGTGCTCCATGACGTTGGCGTGCAGCTTGTGATTGTGAATGGCGGCGATCATCGCCGCCCGGTGCTCCTTCAAATCGGTGAAGGTGCTCGAAACCATGACCTGCGGAATGTCGCGCGGACTGTGTGAAGTGCCCGTTTTCATGGAGCTTCCAAAATGCCTTGCGACGCAAGGGGATTGTCGTCTCAATCGTTTAACGGCAAGCCGCAGGCGTCGGTGCCAGGTTTCGCCTACACCTGCGGCTCGCCGTTAAACGAAAATGCCGACATTGAAGAATAAAACGACAGTCCCCAAGGTAGTGGATGAAGTGCAGCAGCCAGGCGAAGTTCGCGGGGCACGACGCAGGCTGTTCCGACTTCGTCATCGAGGCAAAATGCCTTAGGTGCGATTGAGGCAGAATAGAGTTGCTGCGGTGAATCTGCAACTGTCGGCAATGCGGGAACCATCCGATGGTGGGCCTGCGCTGTCGCTGGTCCCACCGTACGAATCGCGATGTTTCACAAGTCTGCCAACCGTGAAAGAAAACAGAAAACAAGAGAAAACAAGTACCGAAAACAACCGAAAACAAGAAAACACGTACCAGTCACTTTACAAATCATTCACCTTCCTTGTGACCGCATCAATGACAGCACACCAGCAACCTGGGCCAAGTCTTCAGGCCGAACAGTTGATCCGGCTCAGTTGCACAATCCTACACTACCGCGCACGGAATTTCTGCATTCGATAGCCGTCTTTTTCCGAGACAATTTCAATCATCACGTCGTGCAGCTTGGAAGACAATCGAACCCGATGACGGTCAAGGTTCGTGGGCTTGACCGTGCGGTCGATGTCCAGAAACGCATCGATTGTCAAATGATGTTTGGAAGTTCGAAAGAATGCCAGAAACATCGGAATATTGGATGAGCCGCGTAATTTCAGACTGCCGTCCTGATCCGTTTTCACCAGTAACTCATCGTCGGCCACTTCGATTGTGGTCTTCAGAATCTCACTGCGGTTGCCTTCCCCATTCCGCAGTCGTTCCTGCTTATCCACCCAGCTTTGAGTGACCTCAATCGCTTGCGTCACAGCAGTCAGGCCGATCAGTGTTACGAATGATTCCATCGGTGGTGTCGCGGAGTCCTCAGACGCCGGTTCCGAGTCTGGAAGAGTCAGGGATTCAATCACGGGGTCCAGCAAATCGGGCGTCAGCTTCGATGCCTTCAGCAGAATGGCGTATTTAGTCAGAGCTTTGTGCAATGGAATCAGACGCTCGAGCGCTTCAGGAACCAATGCGGCAGCCATGACTCTCGCACCGGTTGCTCTGGAAACGGCATCCGCGGCTTCACTGCTGTTCTTCCAGAGCCAGTCGAACGACGCGCGAAAGTCACCGACCAGCAACACGGGATTGTCCCGCCATTGGATCGCAAGTTCGAAGGCTTCGTCTCGTTTCATGTCATCTCAGCGTCGGTTGGAGTGAATAATCTCAAATCTCAAATCTCAAATTTGAAATCAATACTCGTTTTGTTCTTCGCCGGACTGCGAAAGTGCGGCTGCCTCCGCGCGTTTGGCAACCTGGCGGATCGTACGTTGATCGCGTTCTGCGGACAGTTTGTTGATCGCATCCTCCACAGACATGACGCCAAGTTCACCGTCGATGCGACAGCGTACGTTGACGGCATTCTGTTCGGCCTCTTTTGGACCGACGACCAGCATGTAGGGAATCAGATCCATCTGAGCTTCTCGGATCTTGGCCTGCACGCGAGCACTCTGCAGGTCGGTGGTCACCCGGAAACCAGCGTGACGCAGCTTGCCGGCGACTTCCGTTGCGTAGTCGTCGGTTTTCTCGCTCAATGGCAACACGCGAATCTGTTCCGGAGCCAACCACAATGGAAACGCACCGGCAAAGTGTTCGATCAGTACGCCGACAAATCGCTCCATCGAACCGAACGGAGCGCGATGAATCATCACGGGGCGATGCGTCTTGTTATCCGCGCCGGTATACTCCAACTGGAAGCGTTCCGGCAGGTTGTAGTCCAATTGCACAGTTCCCAACTGCCATTCACGACCAAGGCAATCCTTGACCATGAAGTCGGCCTTCGGACCATAGAACGCGCCCTCGCCTTCGCATTCAACGAACGACATTCCTTCCTCGGTCAGGACTTTACGGAGAGTGCTTTCGGCTTTTTCCCAAAGCTCTTTGCTGCCGATGTATTTGTCGGAATTCGGATCGCGCTTCGACAGTTGCACGCGGTAGCCTTCCAGCCCGACTGCCTGCAGGACAAATTTCACAAGTTGCAGAGTCTCCTTGAATTCCTGCTCGACCTGTTCCGGCGTGCAGAACAGATGAGCGTCGTCCTGAGTCAGTCCGCGAACTCGCAGCATTCCGTTCAGTTCGCCGGATTGTTCGTATCGATAGACCGTGCCGAATTCTGCCAGCCGCACCGGCAGATCGCGATAGCTGCGAGGCATAGCCTTGTACATCTGAGCGTGATGCGGGCAGTTCATTGGTTTCAACAGGAATCGTTCCTGCTGCTTTTCCCAGCGACGCAGCACTTCACGCTTCTGGTCATCGTTGCCGCTGATCGGGAAATCCTTCGCGTCGAAGCCAAGCACTTTCGCGGCATCCAGCAGCGTGCGTTCCGCTTCCGGAGACGGCGGAGCAAGAGCGTCATCGTGCGGGTCGAGGGCGCGAATCCAGTAGTCCACCAATTGCCCGGCGGAATGCCCGAAGATCGGAGCGAACTGCGAATCACGGTAGTACGGAAAGTGTCCGCTGGTCTCGTACATTTCGACGCGACCGATGTGCGGCGAATACACCGGCTGATAACCTCGACGAAGCAATTCGGTCTTGATGAATTCTTCCAGCGTCGCGCGAATCGTCGCCCCCTTCGGCAACCACAGACACAGTCCCTGGCCGACTTCGCTGGAGATCGCGAACAGGCCAAGTCGCTTTCCCAGCACTCGGTGATCGCGCTTCCTGGCTTCTTCGAGCTGTTCCAGGTACGCTTTCAGATCTTTTTTGTCGAACCATGCCGTGCCGTAGACGCGCTGCAGCTGGCGACCAGACGCATCACCCTTCCAATAGGAACCTGCAACGCTGGTAATCTTAAACGCTTTGATCTTGCCCGCATGAGGAATATGCGGCCCGCGGCACAGATCGACGAATTCGCCCTGACGATAGAAGCTGAGTGTGGGATGCTCGGCAAGGCCCGTGCGAATGTGTTCGGTCTTCAGTGTCTGCTGCAGATCGCTGCAAAGTTGAAGTGCTTCCTCGCGTGACGCTTCAAACCGATCAAAAGGCTCCGCCGCATCGACAATTTTCTGCATCTCGGCTTCGATGCGCGGAAAGTCCTCTTCACTGATCGGAGTCGTCAGATCAAAGTCGTAATAGAACCCGTTGCCCGTGGTCGGGCCAAATGCCAGGCCGACGCCGGGAAACAATCGCATGACCGCGCGGGCCATCACATGAGCGCAGCTGTGACGCATCACTCCCAGTGCCTCTGAGTCACGCTCCGTGATCAGCTTCAGCGGCACAGGGCGCAGATCTGTGAGGCTGGCCAGCGGTCGCATCGAATCCACTGTCATGCCGTTAATGCTGGCCGCGACAGTCGCCTTTGCAAGACGCTCGCCGATACCAGCAGCGACGTCCAGAGCAGATGCGGAATCCTGGTGTTCGAGAATAGTTCCGTCGGGCAATTGAACCTTGATCATGAGTCATTCTTATCGACAATTAAAACCTGCTCGTTCAAGTCGCGGCTGCTACGAGAAGTCGCGTGACCGGGCAGAAACATATCAGGCGGAGTTTTATCGGCTGGAGCCCCGCACTTCAAACTGCAATCCGGCGCGCGACGGATTCGACTGTCTGCGTCCCACAACTGAATTCGCCCAAATCCCGGAAAACGTTGAGTTTCTATTCCAAACTATTGTCGGACGACCGGTGTTCATTTATCGTGCCGTCACCAAATTTGGCGGTTAATTTCATTTCGCTCCTGCGGAATGGTCGTAACAAAGTCGTGTTCCTTTCAAAAGCGAGATTGTATTCATGAGTACTGTGTCAGCACTTCCCTACAAGGTTGCAAATTTAGCGTTGGCCGAATTGGGGCGTAAAGAAATCGAAATTGCCGAAATCGAGATGCCGGGCCTGATGGCTCTTCGTGAAAAATATGGAAAGTCACAGCCGCTCAAAGGTGCCCGCATCGCCGGTTGCCTGCACATGACCATTCAGACCGCCGTGCTCATCGAAACGCTGACGGCTCTTGGTGCGGAAGTGCAGTGGTCAAGTTGCAACATCTTTTCGACTCAGGACCACGCCGCAGCCGCGATCGCGGTGACAGGTGTTCCTGTTTATGCGTGGAAGGGCATGAGTGCCGAAGAATTTGATTGGTGCATCGAACAAACACTGTTCTTCCCGGACGGCGAGCCGCTCAACATGATTTTGGACGACGGCGGGGACCTGACGGTCATGGTTCACGACAAGTTTCCGGAACTTCTGAAAGGTATCAAAGGTCTGTCTGAAGAAACGACGACCGGCGTACACCGCCTGCATCAGATGCACGCGGCTGGAAAACTGGCGGTTCCGGCCATAAACGTGAATGATTCGGTGACCAAGAGCAAGTTTGACAATCTCTACGGTTGCCGCGAATCTCTGGCTGACGGCATCAAGCGTGCCACGGACGTCATGGTTGCCGGCAAAGTGGTTGTGATCTGTGGTTATGGCGATGTCGGAAAGGGTTGTGCGGACGCTATGGATGGTCTCGGCGCTCGTGTGATCGTCACAGAAATCGATCCGATCTGTGCATTGCAGGCGTGTATGGAAGGCTTCCAGGTCATCACGATGGACGAAGCGGCTCCACAGGGCGACATTTTCGTCACAACGACCGGCAACGTGGGTGTGATCCGTGGCGAACACATGGACAGGATGAAGCATCAGGCCATCGTGTGCAACATCGGTCACTTCGATTCAGAAATCCAGATCGCCTACTTGAACAATCACAAGGGCATCAGGAAAGTCCGCATCAAGACCCCAGCCGACGAAGGTGGCCCGGTCGATAAGTATGTCTACACCAATGGCAAGGCAATCATCGTGCTGGCGGAAGGCCGCCTCGTCAATCTTGGCTGTGCGACCGGGCATCCATCGTTTGTCATGAGCAACAGCTTTACGAATCAGGTCATGGCTCAATTGGCCCTCTGGGATGATTCCAGCGATTACGAAGTCGGCGTGCATCTTCTTCCAAAAGAACTGGACGAAGAAGTGGCCCGCCTGCATCTGGGCAAGCTGGGTGCGAAGCTCGAAACGCTGACAGCGGAACAAGCCGCCTATATCAACGTCCCGGTTGGCGGACCGTACAAGCCGGAACACTACCGTTACTAAGAGGATGTCCTGACGTATTCTGCCATCACCGGCTGGAGTGCATAATATGAATGGAATTCAGCCCCCGGCAAATGAAAATTGCCGGGGGCTTTTTTCGTGGCAGATTCAACCGGCTATTGGTGGTATCGTGGACTGTTTCGTATTCCCCGACACGCCATCCACCTTGCGTGGATGGAAGCCCCGTCTGGCAACCAGATCGCGATATCCATTCCACATTGCTGCACGCCACCGCTCGTTATTTCCTGGCAAACCGGTAGCCAATGCCGCGCACGGTCTCGATCAGGTCGGTCGTGTCTCCGAGTTTTTTACGGAGCGCACGGACGTGGACGTCGATCGTGCGTTCCAGGGAATTTGCATCTTCACCCCGCGACGTTTCCATCAGTTCGTTGCGGGAAAACGGACGACCCGGCTGAGACATCAATGTCCACAACATGCGGAACTCTGTTGGCGTGAGTTCCAGTTCAGCACCATTGTACCTGACGGCGTGATTTGTCCGGTCGATTTCGATGCCATGTAGTTCGAGCAGATTCTTTCCGGCCTCAGCAGTGTCCGATCGGCGAAGCAGGGCTTTGATGCGATGCATGAGCGGCTGAACTCGAAATGGCTTCGTCACGTAATCGTCGGCACCCATGTTGAAGCCTACGATTTCGTCGGTCTCGCCGCTGCGAGCGGTGAGCATCATTACCGGGACGGCTTTGGTACGTGCGTCGGATTTCAGCAGTCGGCAGATCTGCAGTCCGTCAATTCCCGGAAGCATCAGATCCAACAGGCAAAGGTCCGGGATCAGGGTCTGGGCTTTCAGCAGTCCATCGCGACCGTCACGTTCCCAATGGACGATGAATCCTTCTTTCTGCAGGTTGTAGACGATAACGTCAGCAATGGACTGTTCGTCTTCAATCACAAGAATGTTAGGTTGCATAGAAAAGAAACTGCCTCTGAAAATCAACGATTCAGTCGAGGATGCCGGATAATTGCAGCATCCACAAGATACACGACATCTTCAGCAATGTTCGTCGCATGATCTGCAACTCGTTCCAGATGCCGGATCACCGAAAACAAGTGCAGACTTGGCTCGACAAGTTCCGGCTGCCGCTTCATTACGGTGACCACTTCTGCGATCAATTCGCTGTTCAGTTTGTCAACCCGTTCATCCCGCTGACAGATCGCACGCGCCGCTGCTGAATTCTGCTCAACAAACGCATCAATGCTGTCATGTAACATGCTGAGTGCCTCTTCCGTCATCTCATTCAGACGGCCCGGCATGGGGAAATCACCATGCTGTGCGATTCCGGCAGATCGTTCCGCGATGTTGACGGCAATGTCCGCCACGCGCTCCAGTTCCGCAGCAATCTTCATCACCACCGCCACACGGCGCAGGTCGTGTGCCACCGGGTGATACAATGCCAGAATCTTCAGGCATTCTTCCTCGATCCGAATATCCCACCGATCTACTTCGCGATCGCGCGAGGAGACTTCCTCAGCCAGTTCAGTGCGTCCATGATTCAGGCTATTGACCGCGTCATGAATGAGTTCCTCCACGGTTGAGCACATCGAGAGAATGTCTCGATGCAGGTACTCCATTTCGTTCACAAAGTGAATGGTCATACGTAACCGATCCTGCTGGATTTTTGCGAACAACCAAGGATCCTGTCACTGGCATCCGCAATATGAAGAGAGATGATTAATGAATGGTTAAGAACGAAGATGCAACGTCAATGAATCGAGTATTCCCGCAAATTATCACGACAGCGAATGAGATCGCATCACCCGAATCGCCCCGTGATGTAGTCCTGAGTTGCCTTTTTGGAAGGACTCGTAAAAATTTTCGATGTCGGTCCGGATTCTTCCAGAATCCCCTTATAAAAGAATGCCGTCTGATGGCTGACACGCGAGGCCTGCTGCATGTTGTGAGTTACAATCACGATCGTGTAGTTGGCACACAATTCGCCAATCAGGTTCTCGATGCGGTCCGTGCTGGCAGGGTCCAGTGCGGACGCGGGCTCGTCCATCAGGATAATGTGAGGATTTGTCGCCAGAGTGCGGGCGATACAAAGCCTCTGCTGCTGACCTCCGGACAGCGACATCGCAGAGGTCGTCAATCGATCTTTCACTTCTTCCCACAGTGCAGCTTTTTTCAGGCAGGACTCTACCAGATCTGCAAGGACTGAGCGATTTTTCTCGCCAGCCACGCGCGGCCCGTAGGCAACGTTGTCGAAGATGGACTTTGGAAATGGCGTCGATTTCTGAAACACCATGCCGACATGTTTCCGCAGCAGGACCACGTCAACCGCCGGGTCCATAATGTTCTGGCCTTCGACGAGAATCTCGCCAGTACAACGAGCACCTTCGATGAGGTCGTTCATGCGATTGAGTATTCGCAGGAACGTACTTTTCCCGCAACCGGACGGGCCGATCAATGCTGTCACGGATCGTTCAGGTACGATCAGTGACACATTGAACAGGACCTTGAGTTCACCGTAGAAAAAATCCACGCCAGTCGCCTGGATCGCCGCCGAATGTTCGGACATATCAAGGTCTCGATCGACGCCGGTCACCGCTGGTGGCACTGATTTTGGAGTTATGGATGCCATGTTTGAGATCAATCTGAATGCTTCACTCTTCAAATGCCTGCTGCCACAGGCCGGACGCCGATACTCACCATTTCAATCGTCTGCTGGCGTAGTGACGCACGATCATCGCCAAAGAATTAATCGCCAGTAACACGACCAGCAGAACTACAATTCCAGACGCTGCCACCTCAGTGAACTCCGGCTTCGGTTGCTTTGACCAGTCATAAATCTCGATTGGCATTGCTGTAAACTGATCAAGCGGTGCGTGCAGTACCTGAGTCGGTCGAGTCAACAACTTCACTGGAGAATCGATGTTTCCGGGACACATCGTCGTATATGACAGAGCCCCCAGCATAATCAACGGCGCTGCCTCACCGATCGCGCGCGAGGTCGATAGAATCACACCCGTGGAAATCCCAGGCAGGGCTGCCGGAATCACCTGTCGCCAGATTGTCTGCCAGCGAGTTGCACCCAGCGCCAGCGACGCGACGCGAATGGAACTCGGTACTGATCGCAGTGCCTCCTGAGACGCGGCAATCACGGTTGGCAGGATCACCAAAGTCAACGTGAGAGCTCCGACGAGAATATTGTCTTCGTAGATCGGCAACTTCGCGAGTCTGACCCGGAAAAGTCCCAGCACGCCAAACGCATGGTTTCCGTCGAACCAGATGCTGAGCGTTGCTGCGGACGTGCGGAAGACCGTATATCCCAGAATCCCGTAGACAATCGAAGGCACACCTGCGAGGTTCGCAAGATTGACCTTGATGATTCGAACCAGGAAATTCTCCTTCGCGATTTCTTCCAGATAAACGGCGGAGCCGACGCCGACCGGCACGGAAAACAACGAAGTAAAGAGGATCAGCCAGAACGATCCCCAGAGACCTGCAAGCATCCCTGCCTTGACTGGATTGGTGGAGTTCGTGTTGGTTACGAAGTCGGGAGAAAGTCGCCCGACGCTGCTGTAGACAATCGCCACCAGCAACACGATCAGCACGGCCAGTGCCGAATACGTTGCAAATCGGCAGGTCCATGCAAACACTCGTGACATCAGCAAACGACGGCGAATACGTCCGTCAGCGCCGGAGATAAAACTGACCGTCGGCATCGCTGCTGTATTCGGAATACTCACTGGTAGACCTCGCGGAAGCGGCGCAGAATCCATCCGGAAATCAGGTTGATCGTCAATGTGATCACGAACAAAGCGATGCCGATCGCATAAATGCTCATACGGCTGATCGAATCGGCAGCGCTGTCGCCAGTGCTGGCGTGAACCATGAATGAGGTCATGGTCTGAGCACCGCGAAGTGGATTTAATGTCGCAATTGGCTGCTGTCCCCCGGCAATCACGACCGCCATTGTTTCCCCGATCGCGCGCGAGAACGCGAGCAGAAACGCGGCGAGAATCCCCGATAACGCTGCCGGCACTACGACACGCGCCGACACATCGAACCGGGTGCTTCCAAGAGCATAAGCGGCCTCACGCAGGCTGCGTGGAACCGATCGGATGACATCTTCGCTCAGCGATGCAATCAGGGGCGTCACCATGATGCCGACAACAATGCCCGCGCTCAGCGTGTTAAAAGTTCCCAGCTCCAGACCAACGAGGCCCAGCGCTGGCTTCAGAATCCACGGTGTAATGAACTTCAGCGCGAAGAAACCGTAAATGACGGATGGGATACCGGCCAGAACTTCCAGAATCGGCTTCAGGAATTCGCGTTCGCGAGGAGCCGCATATTCACTCATGTAAATCGCTGCGCCAAGCCCAAGCGGGACGCTGACCACAGACGCAATCAGGGCCACCATAAACGTGCCCGAAAACAGCGGAATCATTCCAAATCGTCCCGCAGGGCCATCTACCGGTTTCCAATGAGTTCCGGTCAGAAACTGCCAAAGCGAAACCTGTTCAAAGAAAGCCTTCTTCTCGCCAGGTGCGTAGACCGCATTTCCAAGCAGCACCATGATGATCGCGGCCGTCGTCAACACCGACAGAGCAGCACACAGGAACAGGACAGACTGAATGAGTTTCTCGTGATAACGAAAAACTCGCTGACTTGCCCAGGCTTGTGTTTTGGATCTTGCCATAAAGTGCTGACGCCGTAAGAAGTCAACTATTTTGTAATTGCAGCCTCGAATGCATCGCGACTGACTTTTATCTGCGCGTCCGAAAGTTCCACGTAACCAACTTTGCTTACCTGCGTCAGGCCGTCGTTCAAGTAGAATCGGATGAAATCCTGAACATCCTGGCGCGCCAGTGATGATTTCTTGACGTAGATGTACAAAGGTCTCGCAAGCGGCTTATATTCCCCGGACTTGACAGCTTCGGGAGTCGGAGCAACCCCCGCAGCCACGTCATCAGTCGGCGAAATCTTCAGGGCCTTTACTGCCTCCTGATTCGAGTAATAGTACGCGCACCCCAGAAATCCCATGCCCCCCTTTTCGCCGGATACACCAGTGATGGTCACATTGTCGTCAGCACTCGGGCTGTAGTTTTCAGTGATGGAATCTTCTTTACCGTTAATCGCTTCCGTGAAGTAATCAAATGTACCGGATTCTTCACCGGCACCAAACAGCACGAGTGGAATATCGGGCCATGCTGCATCAACGTCTTTCCACGACTTGACCTGGCTTCCCGGTTCCCAGATCTTTTTCAACTGAGCGACGGTAACTGTGTCCACCCAGTCATTATCTTTGTTGACGCAAACCGTCAGTCCGTCCATCGCTACCAGCAGCTCAAGGACGTCTATCCCGTTCTTGGCGCAATCCGCCTGTTCGGACTCCTTGATCGCTCGTGATGCGTTCGCAATATCGATTCGCCCCGCGATCATTTCTTTAAAGCCAGTACCAGTCCCCGTAACCTTCAGGAAAATCTTGACGTCGCTGACTTTGCTCTGGAAATCTTCTGCCACGGCTGCGGTGATCAACTTGACGGTGCTGGACCCGTCGATTTGAATTCGGCTCGGTTCCCCACTTCCCGTTGCCACCTCGGGACCTGTGGCTTTGCTTCCGTCGGACGGACCACCGACTTCTTCAACACTACAGCCAAGGAAGCACAGGAGCAGTAACCCCGCGCTCCACGCTCCAGACCAACGTCGTCCCACACCAATCATAAATTCCCCTCGTCAGATTTTTCATAGTAGACATTGATCAAGAATCTCTGCCGACGCAGTGAACGCAAGAATTGTTAAGAATCCGTAAACTCCATGGAACTCTACAGCATTTTCTCGCTAAACCAATTGTTAAGACGCAGGAAATTGCACGCGAAACTCACTTCCTCGGCCCAATTCACTCCTCACAGAGACAGTAGCACCCAAAGCCTGGCACAAGTGTTTCACGATTGCCAGGCCCAGACCTGTCCCCCCACGTTCACGCGAGCGGTGTCGGTCCACACGGTAAAATCGCTCAAAAACACGACCAAGCATTTCCGCAGGGATTCCTGCCCCGGTGTCCCGCACGACGATTTCTGGCGAGGTTGCGGCATTGACCAATTCAACGGTCACATCACCGCCGGAAGCTGTGTGTTTCAGTGCGTTATCGACAAGATTGCTGATGATTGTATGCAACGCCTCATCATCCGCGATGACCATCATTTGTTCGGGCCCCGTCAGGCACAGTTGCACAGACTTGGCATCCGCAACTGTGCGAAATCCACGGAGCACTTCGTCAGCAACCGTCACAACATCCACGGGTTCGATATGCAGAACCTGCTGTCCCGACTCGACGCGTGCCAGTTGCAGCATTCCAAGGATCAACTGCAGCAAACGCTCGGACTGCTCTTCAATTTGTTTCAGAAACCTTTCTGCTGCAGCCGGATCTGAAATCGCTCCCCCAAGCAGCGTATCTGTGCAGGCCTGAATCACCGTCAGGGGTGTCTTCAGTTCGTGGGACGCACCACTCACAAAATCCCGCCGCATCGCTTCCAGTCTCCGCATTTCGGTCACGTCGCGGATGACCGCCACCGCACCAGTATGTGGCCCTTTCAGGATCGGGATCACAACGAGCACAAGGCTGGCCTCTTCGTTTGACCTGCGATATTCCAGAGTCTCCATTTTGTGGGACTGCAGAGAATCCTCAACGGTATCCAAAAACGCGGGAACGCGCACAGCTTCGTACAGTCGATGGCCGATGCCGATCACATTGCTGATCCGCAGCAGCCGACGTGCTCCCGTGTTCAGAAACACAATTCGTTGCTCTCGATCAATTGCCACGACACCTTCGACCATTGAATCCAGCACCGAAGACAACAAGTCCGACGACGAACGTGCCTCTCGTTCCGCGACTTCGAGCTTCGCAATTCGGTCCTCGCGCTCCTGTTCAAGGCGATGCAATGCTGTCGCAACATGTCCCAGTTCGTCGCGCCGTTCCGAAATCGACAGCAGGACGTCTTCTCGCAACGTCCTCTCAATCGACTGGTCGAGGTTTAGCGACATTGCCTGCAGCGGTTGAACAACTCCTGCGGCGACAAATAACACGCACAGAATTCCAAAGATCCATGTGTATATTGCCGCCCGCGCGGCTGCTGACCTCACCGGTGCATGATTAGACTGCAGAGCCTCCAGTGCGATAACCGTAAGCAGCACGCGCGGATCTTCTTTTTCCCGCGATGCGTCAAGAGCAAACGCCAGCACTTCCGGACCATTACTCTGAATCCGAATGTGCCTCTCAGCTTGCCCGGAACGAAGGGCTGATCTGACCACCGACTGCAGTGTGATCTCTGCGGTTGGCTGATCGTCAGCACTGGTGAGTGCCCGGCAATCACTATCAACCAGCCACAATCGATACCCGTCTCGCTGCAGCGTTTGCTTCCAGGACGCCAGCACAATTTCCGGATCGTCAACACTTTCCAGGTCCGTGCGAATACTACGCAATCGTTTGTGTACTTCCTCGGTCTGCTGAGCAGCGGCATCGGTTGATTGTTTGACATCCAATGCTGTCAAAAGTCCAATCAGTGCAAGCAGCGACAGAACGGCGTAGAGCCCCACAATCTTCAATAAAAGCTGCGATCTCATCCACTTCACGCATCACCATGCATAACGAAAACGGTCGGTAGTCGATTCGCCCGGCGTTCGCCAATGACTCTCCAGACACACACCGCCAGATCTTACCAACCCTCGCTCGACTTTCCGTTAAACGCCTCGCAGACTTTCCAAAGTTAACAGTCCCAAGACCGATCGTTCCTGCAATCGGACTCACAATCTCGACCGTACGAATATCGTGATTCGTGATTGAATCCAAAGGCCACCATGCTACCAGTTTACCCCATGTTTCCAATTTTTCATAAATTTGTTGGACGGAATCCAGACTCGACCTAGGTTTCTTGAACTGCCGCTTGCGACGCATCTAAAGCGTTTGGCAGCAAAACAAGACAAATTCAACAGCGCGGTAAGGAAAGCTGGAAGCTTTGAGGGGACTTTGCCGCGCTGTTTGTCTTTGCGCGCTACCGAGTCAAAATAGGCGACTCTGGGTGACTTTTTCGGTTTTTCCATCGATTCCGACTTTGCCGACGGTCGATATCCCCAAGAACGAAGTCCCGCGCCAGTGCTGCGCCATCGACGAATCGGGACAGCTACGCGACGAACGCCTCAGTTTGACGGAAAAGCAGATCAAGGATGAAAGGATGAACACCGAATCTCCATTTCGAATCTGCAGGATAGTCCTGATGATCGGCTGCATCCTATGCAGCATCACTGCTGCGTCGTATCTTGCTACACAATTTGCGCCGCGCCGCAATCCAGTTGATCAGACGCCAGTCGCTGGCATTCCAGGCTTCAAACCTGCCGCAACCGAACTTGAAGCGTTCAAACCCGAAACGTTCAATCCTGAGCCAGTGGCACTTGAGGCTGCGGCATTTGAAGCCGTTAAACCTCAAGCTGTGGCATTTGAGGATTCGGAATTTGGAGCTACCGCAACTGAGGAGGTGAAACCTCAAGCTGTGGCATTTGACGAGGTAGCATTTAAGGATGCGGAATTTGGAGCTACCGCAACTAAGGAGGTGAAACCTCAAGCCGTGGCATTTGACGAGGTAGCATTTAAGGATGCGGAATTTGGAGATACCGCAACTGAGGAGATGAAACCTCAGGCCGTGGCACTTGCGGCTGTGGCACCTGTCGCGGTGGCATTCGAGGATGCGGAATTTAGGGCCGGGGAATTTGGGGCTGCGGAACCGGAAGCTGTGACTCCTGAGGTCGCGGCAACTGAGGTTGCAGAATCATCAAGTCCTCTATCGATTGAGTTCTCAACTGAAGCGTTCGCCATGCCAGAGTCAAAGGACGCCCTTAGCATCACTGTGGAGAACAACGTACAGTTTCTGGCGATTCCAGATTCTGATTTTTTTGAACCAATAACGCATATCGCCCCACCAGTTCCAGTTCAAATCCCCGTTTTGCCTGGCGTTGCGACGCTTGCGGTTCCGAGTTCGCAGTCATCAAAGCGTACGACAGATCCACCTTTCATGAATGGCAGAAGTCAGCGTGTTCCCCCACCGCCAGAGCAAGTTGCGAACGAGCCAACCGCAACCAGGAAAATAGGGACCATGCACCCCGTTTCACGTACGACGCTGGCCTCGGGAAAACACACGAATCAATCTGACAGGGAAGAATTTACTGGGGCCAAACAGACAGGAATTCCGACACACCGGCTGCAGGCGGTATCGCCGTCACAGGCATTCCGACGGATTAGGTCAGCACTGTCACATTGAGTTGCCGCCGCTTGATTCAGCGAATCGGGCTGGCGGGACCACCGATGCGGAAACGGCACAGGAATATTCCGAAGACGTACAAGAACAGCAGCGGAACCATCATCAACATCATGCTCCACGGATCGGGTGATGTTGTCAGGACCATGGACACGATCGAAATGACCAGCACAGCCATGCGCCAGTTCTTCTTATATGTGTCCACCGAGCAGACGCCGATGCGTTCCAGGAATACCATCACCATCGGAAGCTGAAAACTCACGCCGAACATGAGCGGCATTAACATGGCCATGCTGATGTATTCTGACAATCGCGGCGTGAATCCGATTCCGAGCCAGCCATTGAAGCCGATCAGAAAATCGAGCATCAGCGGAAATGCATAAAAGTATCCGGCCATCGCCCCAAGCAGGAACAGTATGATGCTCATCGGCAGGTACACATGCACGTATTTGCGTTCGTGAGGATACAATCCTGCGGCGATAAAGAGCCAAAGTTGATAAAAGACCCACGGTGAAGCGAGCAGAAGACCGGCGAAGAAACAGACCTTCATGTACGACATGAAACCTTCTTCCATTTTCAGCGTCGTGATTTTGTTTGTGTCATCGACGACCTTGCGCAGTTGCGCAAACTCCGGTGCGGAAATGAGCAGTGAGACGGAATCGCCAGCAGCATCACCGGAAGGAGCCACCTGGCCAACAGCCTTCAGCAATTCAGACTTCTGCACCACGACTCGCAGCTGGTCAGGACGCAGCGCCGCTGGGGCTGCGGTGACCGTTTCTTTTGGAATCGTCGATTTGGCGGAAAACAAACTTCTCAGGTACGAATAGAAACTCTCCTTCGGCACATCGATCGTCATGTTCTCGATGCCGCGTGCCTTCATGGCGTTCTCGACCGGAGTTCGCAGCCAGTAGAAAATCTGATCCCCGAACCACAGGGTGATTGATACGGCGATAACGATCCCCAGCACCGCTCGAAAAACATGCACTCGGAGCACTTCCAGGTGCTCGCCAAAAGTCATCGTCGTATCGTCAAACAGATCTCGCGATCGTGCCATGTGCTGTTCTCATCAGTTCGAAAATTGGCCACCAGAATTCGATCCGCGGCCTGATCACTCACTCGTCCCGCTTCACGCCGCGGAAAACGCACCTTCCGGAAACTATGTCTGCGTCAGCTTTCGGAATCGATTCAACAGATCTTTCGTGATCGATCCCGGTGTGCCTGCACCAATCTGTCGTCCGTCCAGACTGATGACGGCAATCACTTCGGCGGCGGTGCCCGTCAGGAAACACTCGTCGGCAGTGAAGATGTCGTGTCGCGTGAGCACACATTCCTGGACTGTCACGCCCGCTGCGACGGCAAGTTTCATCACCGCATTGCGTGTGATGCCTGCCAGGATTCCAGAATCAGGTTGCGGCGTCTTCAGCACGCCTTGCTTGACGATGAAGATGTTGTCGCCCGTGCATTCCGCGACTTCGCCGTTGTGGTTGAGCATCAGGGCTTCCACCGTTCCGGCATCTGTGCCTTCAATTTTTGCCATGATATTGTTGAGATAATTGAGTGACTTGACTCGCGGACTGAGTGCGCCAGGATGGTTGCGGATCGTGGCTGCCGTGACGAGTCTCATTCCGGTTTCGTACAACTCCGCCGGATACAGTGAGATCGTGTCGGCGATAATGATCACCTGCGGATCGCTGGTGCGACGAATATCCAGCCCCAGGGAGCCGGAACCTCGCGTGACAACAAGTCGTACGTAGCCGTCAATTATGTCATTTGCTTTGACAGTGTCTTCGACGGCTTTGATCATTTCCGAATGAGTCATCGGGATCTCAAGTCGGATGGCCAGCGCACTTTCATAGAGCCGATCGATATGTTCGCGATGCAGAAAGACGCGCCCTCCGTAGACGCGAATGCCCTCAAAGATGCCATCGCCATACAAAAGTCCGTGATCGAAGACGCTGACAGTTGCCTGCTCTGCCGGAACCAGGTTTCCGGCGACATAAACTTTCCGAGACATGAAAAACGCCCGTAGTTGGATTGAGTGGTTAATAGAAAATTCACTGCCAGGGCAGATCGACTCGCAGATCCACCCTCCCGCTCTTCGTAACTGGATTCGCAGGAATTCAGCCCCCATTCTGAATTCTCGCGAATTCAGCGACCAGTTTTGTCAGGGGTTCCAAGTCAAGGACGCGCTGCGGGATGGATTCCTCATCGTAAGTTTGCGTATTTTGGCGAATCCGCCAGTCCTGCGATGCGGTTCGCGGTCGTTTCCCAAGTGTAGCGAGAATTTCGAACAGTTGAGAGTCTGCCACAGCGGCGAATCTCTGCACGTCCCTCAATCGACCGTCCAAAGTTGCCGCAAGTTCACCCGACTCGCCTATTTTTGCAATTTCGCTCGATGAAGAGCTGGGCAAAGGCCAGAAAACCCGGCTTGAGTCGATTTTCCCGATGACGGTACAGTCCCGTTGCCCCGGTTTCCTCAATCGCGTGGAATTCTGGAGTTGAACGCGAGCCGACGGAGCGGCTCGTCTACGTCGGTTCGCCTACGTAGGTTCGCCGCCCCGTCGGCGAATATGGATTTTCCTCCAACCCCAGAATCAAGCATTGGCGGAGCGCTGGTCGCCGCTATTCCAGACAGGAACGGATCAATGGTTACTCCCGCAGCGACAAGGATGTCGCGGTTACGCTGGACTTTGGTTGCAGCCATGCTGCTGTCCTGTGGTTCGTCCATCACATTGGTGATGCTGGGATGTCAGCAGGTTCCGATGACGAATCGGAAGCAGGTGCTGATAACTTCTGAGCAATCTGAGAACGCAATGGGGCTGACTGCGTATCAGGAAGTGCTCAAGTCCGAGCCACTCACGAAAAATGAAAAGACCACAGAAATCGTCCGGCGGATCGGTCAGCGCATCGCAGCGGTGGCGAATCGTCCGGACTTCGAGTGGGAATTCAATGTCATCGAATCGGAAACGCAGAACGCATTTTGCCTGCCGGGTGGCAAAGTCGCCGTGTACACAGGAATACTTCCTGTTTGTGAAAACGAAGCGGGACTGGCCGTCGTGATGTCGCACGAGGTTGCTCATGCCATCGCGCGGCACGGAGGTGAGCGCATGACGTACGAGACGGCAAAGAACGCAGGAAAGTCGGCTTTGAGCTATTTCATGCAGAAGCAAGACGAACAGAAGCAGAAGATCGTGCTGGCCGCCTATGGTGGCGGCGCGCAATATGGCGTCATCCTCCCGTTCAGCCGCAAGCACGAGATGGAGGCCGATCAAATTGGTATCATGTTGATGGCGAAAGCTGGCTACGATCCATCTGAGGCGCCCGTGTTCTGGGAACGCTTCGGAAGTGCTAAAACGGGAACCGCTCCGATGGAGTGGATGTCCACACATCCATCCGACGCCCACCGTTCTGCGGCGTTGCGTGAACTGCTGCCTCAGGCCATGAGTCTCTACCAAAACGCCGAGCAGAAAGTTGGGCTCGGCGAACCGTTACCTTGAAAAAGTCGTCTTCCAACGATCGGCAGAATCTGCTACTTGTTCCGCAGAAGCGCCATGTGATCTCTCCGCAGGAAGCGGAGTTGACGACCGATTTTTCCGGCGCGGGAAGGGATTCCCATGCAAAGTTCAATATGGAAATTACTGACAGCCGCAGGCATTATCGGCATTGGAACCCTCGTGGTTCTGGAGGTCCAGAATCGCCTGCCAGTGGCCTCTCATGCTTCCGAACCTGGCGAGACGGCCAGGACAACCGGCATAATCCCCTCGGCGAATACGGACGTGATTCCGGATGCGACCGTCGATTTTGATCGTATGCTGGCCGGTTCTGAAGCTGCGGATGATCCTCAGTTTACCCTGCATGAACCGGATGCACCCGAAACTCCGGGCACGTCCGTCCCACTGGCTGAGGATGAGAAGTTTGTTGGTGTGACCCCAGTCAACGTGCCAGTCAATCGCACGGTTTTGAAGGATAGTCTGGCTGACGACGACAATCCTTTCGATCTTTCCCACGACTCGAGCAACGAGCCAGACCCCGTTCACGCAACTGCCAGCAGGGAAACTGAAACGCTGGCAGCCAAATCAAACGCCGCCACTGTCGCCGCATCGACACCCGCGAAGATCGTGACTCCCGCATCAGCTCAAACCACCAATGATGGTCCGACCGCTGCTGCCAACAACGCGGCGTTTCTTTCGGGAGTCAAAACAGCGCAGGTCGATCAGGAAACTCCTGAACTGTTCATGCCTGATGCTGTTCCGGACATCGGACGTCCCACAAATCCATCAGCACCGGGCGGCATTCCTGCGTCCGAAGAGCCGCTCATGGAATCGCCAGGCTTCGCAGCCGATCCACAGCTGAATCTCGACTCCAACCCAGGATCGGCGAATCCAAACATCCCGCTCAGAAACTCAATACCCCCCGATCGGAATCCGAATGCTCCCGATCGAAATCTGACACCTGCCCGGCTTGATGAAGATCCGCAGTTTTTTCAACCCGGTGAATTTGTACCAATGCCTCCTGTGGACGATGGCAGATCAAAGGCGAAATCAGATCCTGAGCCACTGCCGGTGTTTGAACTGGACCCTGTACCTGCAGGCGATGATCCACGCACACCACCGCGATCCACTCCGATACCCGATCCGCGCACAGCACCACGAAATCCGCCAGAATCCGATCTCTCCGAACCGAGTTTTCCGGATCGAAATTCTGCTCCTGGCGGGAGCGATGACGGCATGTTTGATTCTCGGACCAACCTTCCCGATGGATCAGATGATTCGTTGGACTTGCCTGCCATCAGTGATCGCCCATCGCGAACGACTCCGGACCGCAGTGGCCGCGGATCAGATACCGCAGGAGAAGGTGCTGAGCGCAGCATGTCAGAAGTGATGCGCCCACAGTTAAGCATTGAGAAACGCGCACCGGACACTGCGACTGTTGGCGTGTCACACGAATATACGATTGTCGTCTCCAACGAAGGTGATTCGACGGCCTACGACGTCATTGTGGACGACGAGCCTGGAAACGGTGCGAAGCTCGAACACGCGAGGCCGACAGCCGATTTTGATCGCGTCCGTGGCAAGCTCAGTTGGACGATACCCGAACTTGCTCCCCATGCCAAACAGGAAATCCTGGTCCGCATCACACCGACGGGTGAAGGCACACTGGACGGGATCGCCACGGTTCGATTCCAGGCTCAGGTCAAGTCTGCCACCGTCATCACGGCACCCAGGCTGACGCTCGAAGTCATTAGCCCGGATGCAGTGAAGGTGGGCGACGATGTGCAGTTGCACTATGTGATCAGCAACAATGGTACTGGCGACGCCAGTCAGGTGATTCTGCGAAGCGTGTTGCCGCCCGGCCTGAAGCATTCCGAAGGCGGTGATCTGGAGTATGAAATTGAGAACCTCCGGGCTGGTGATAGGAAAGAAATTGATTTGACCGTTGTGGCTGCGGAACCCGGTCGAATCCGGACTGTGTCCGAGGTGACCGCATCCGGAGTTTCTGCCGACAAGGCAACGACAGACATCGACATTATCGGTTCCCAATTGACCATTCAGCGATTGGGACCGGAACGACGATTTGTCGGTCGTCGAGCAAAGTTTCAGAACATCGTGACCAACGAAACGAATTTCGAGGCAACGAATGCCATCGTGACCGAACTGGTTCCGGAAGGCATGCGGTTCATCTCCGCCGACAACGGTGGCGAGTACAACCTTCAGACAGGTCAAATTCGCTGGCAGCTTGCCCGTCTGGCCCCTGGCAAGCAGATCGTACTGGAAGTCGAACTGGAAGCAGAATCGGCGGGACAACGGCAGACCGTGGTCGAAGTCGTGGAGCACGCCGGGTTCCGTTCGCAGGCGACCGAGAACACGGTGGTGACCGTAGCAGATTATGAAAATATGACCGCGAATATCAGTCGCCAGGACGCACCAGTTGCGATTGGTGAAACGTTCGGTTTTACGATCACAATTGAAAACCGCGGCACGGCCGTAGCCCGCAATGTCGAAATGGTGATCGATGTCCCGGCAGAAATTGCAGTCAAGGCCGCCGGAACACTCACCATCCCGGCTCGACGCACAGGAAATGCAGTTCGCTACGCCATCGTGGATGAAATCCAACCCGCTGAAAAGATGACGTTTGAACTGAAACTCCAGGGAGAGCGGCCGGCACAAAACGCGCTTGTTCGAGCGTCGTTGAAGTACGAACAGATGGCCGAACCGTTGATTGTCTCCGAATCCGTCACGATCTTCGACGACCGACCGTAACCTCCATGGCGCAGGATGCAGGATGGGACAAGCGACAGCGCCGGCCCACCATCCATTCTCGTGAGCCTGTGCTACGCCAGTTCTGCCTCGAACTGCGCAGAAGAGGGGCTTTCCGTAAGCACGAAGTGAGCGGACTTTTGGTTTCCGTGGCCACCAGCTGTCGTGGACGATTGGGCCGATCAATTGTCGCCCCGACCGGGACGATCCCGGCGAAAGCCTCATTGTTTAACCGCGTGCCCAGCGGGCCGCGCTTGTGCTATTTGAAATTTCATATTTGAGATCTGAGATTTGAAATACAAAGCGCGGGGCGTTGCCCACGCGGTTAAACTGGCCGACCGAATCTCATTCCGTCAGACTGCTTCAATCCGGGCGGCGGGTAGTTTACACTCACGAGCGATCGACTGAGTTTTTCGACCGCTGCCCCGAGTTTGCGTGATCCATGCCGCTGATTCCTATTAACACCGACGCACCGCTGTATCACTTTCCGTACGCCACGATCGGGTTGATTGTGGTGAATACCATCGCGTTCGTGGCGACTGGTTGCGGCATGAATGCCAGGCTGCAGGAACCGTGGCTGCTGCAGTATGGTGACGGGCTGAATCCACTGGAATGGATTCCAGCTGCGTTCGCTCACGGCGGTTTTATGCATCTCATCGGCAACATGTTCTTTCTGTGGGGTTTCGGACTGGTTGTTGAAGGCAAGCTTGGCTGGCGGATCTTTATTCCGCTGTATCTTGGCATGGCCGCCGCCTGGGGAGCCAGTGTGGATTTGCTGACGCTGCATAGGACGGATGCGTACGTGCTGCGGTCTGATTTCCGCAAACTCGATGTGCAGAAGTTCGAGGAATTCAAGGAAAAGTTGGAGGAGACTGACCCCGACATTGACGCGAGAACGGTACTCAATATTGCCAAAGGGCGTTGCCTCGGGGCTTCCGGTGTCATCTTTTCACTGATGGCGATCAGTCTTGTGTGGGCTCCGAAAAATGAAATGCATATCGTTGGCTTTCTGTTTTTCCGTGCCGTTTCGTTTGACGTCACCATCATGGTCTTTTCATTGTGGTATCTGGCGCTCGGTCTTCTGGCGCTGCTGTTGTCGAAGTTCGAAATGGGATCATCCGGCCTGCATATGGTCGGCTGCGTGATTGGCTTGACGGTGGGTGTCGTGTTCCTCAGGATGGGATGGGTTGACTGTGAGAAGTGGGACTTGTTCTCGGTCCTCAGCGGGAAATACGGTCGCTTTGCAGAGCAGGACTGGGCCAGCGGAGGGCATTCTCCCACTGGCAAGACATACGGCGAACTGCCGATCCCGACAGGAATTGAAGATTCCGGCGACGGGCCAGCTTCAGTCACGCGTGCAAAGAAAACCACCAACGCGATGAAACAGGTGAATGCGCTGATCGACAGTGGAGACGTGCTCACTGCCGCTGAAGAATTGATGTCGATGCGACTGCATGAGACAGACATCTGCCCCGACGAAGCTCGGATGAGAAAGCTGGCGATGGGGTTGTTGCAGGCTCAGGCGTTTGATGATGCCGAAATCTGGCTGCAGGAATATCTGGATCATTATCCGGAAGACAATGCCTGGGCACGCATTCGAATGGCGCAACTCCTGCTCACACAGCTGAAACGTCCCACCGCCGCGCTCCAGACGCTCAAAGGGCTTTCGCTGGAGGGTGTGAACGGACAATTGCAGACTTTGGCTAAGAAAATCGTGCGAACGGCGAAAGAGCAGATTCTGAGCGGAGTACAGGATGAGGAACCAGAATGGTAGCCAGTGAAGCGGACCGACAATTGGTAGAACGCATTCGCGCCGGTGAAGCGGATGCGTGGCAGCAGTGCATCGATCTGTACGAAGGTCGTCTGCTGGCGTTCGCGCGGACTCGATTGCAGGATCGCTCGGCGGCGGAAGATATCGTGCAGGAAACGTTTCTGGGATTCCTCAAGGCGCTGCCGAACTACGACGAACGGACGCCGATGGAATCGTGGTTGTTTTCGATTGCCGCACACAAGCTCATCGACTTCATGCGTCGTTCCGGTCGTCGTCCGATCCTGCCCTTATTAACATCAGAATCCAAAGACGGGGCCGCGCGGGATCTGACCGGGCCAGGACGAGCCGCCTCAAGCATGATGCGAAGCAGCGAAAAAGCCAAAGCCGAATCGACGGTGATTGAATCGTGTCTGAGAGATCTGATCCAGGAATTCAAAGCCAATGGAGCATGGGAGCGACTGCATTGTGTGGAACTCATCTTCGTCCTCGGCTGGGCGAACAAAGATGTCGCGGTGAGACTCAACACGACCGAACAGGCTGTGGCGAATCACAAGTTTTTCGTGGTCACGAAACTCAAGGATGCTGCAAAAGCTGCCAGAATACAGGACAGCATTCTGTTGGATCTCGGGGTGGAATAGCGAATGCAGGATGGACATTCATGTCCGTCGCATGGCCCAGCCTACCCCGAATTCAAGCACTCGACTCAGAGAGTCAAGTTACAGAATTGAGCACACGATGAATTCAGAACTATTTGGCGTACTGAACGTCTACAAGCCAGCGGGTGTCACGTCGCGGGATGTTGTGAATTCGGTGCAGCGCCTGATTCGTCCGACGAAATGCGGTCACGCCGGAACACTGGATCCAATGGCGACTGGCGTGCTGCTGATCGGTATTGGTCCGGCGACTCGATTGATCACGATGCTGCAGGACGGGCCAAAGACATACGTTGCAGAATTCATGCTGGGGCAGACCAGCGATACCGACGACAGCACGGGGAAAGTGGAGCACCTGCCGAGGCCAGCCGAACTCCCGACGTTTGAAATCATCAACGCGCGACTTCAGTCAATGTGTGGCATCGTGTCACAAGTGCCACCGATATTTTCCGCCGTGCATGTGGATGGTCAGCGTGCCTACGACCTGGCTCGGCGAGGGGAATCTGTCGAACTGGCAGCGAAGAACGTCGAGATTCATTCCATCCGGTTGTTGAGCTACGAATGGCCTCGTCTGGAACTCGAGATCATCTGCGGTTCCGGCACGTATATTCGTTCCATCGCTCGAGACCTCGGCACTGAACTGGGTTGCGGCGGACTGATGACTCGCCTCGAAAGAACGCGCGTCGGAGTCTTCGGCAGCGGCGATGCAATCCCTGCCGATGATCTGACGCTGGCCAGTATTCCGACGGCGCTACTGCCTGCCGTCAGCATTGTGCAACACCTGGCAAAATATGACTGTACGTCTGCGGAAATCGCTGATCTGCTCTGTGGTCGCGTCCTCTCAATCGTTGAAGACAGACTTCGTTCTGAGGATGAACTCATCGTCGATGAGCAGATCGCGCTAACCACCAGAGACTTCAGCGAATTACTGGCAATTGCCATCGTCACGTCGGACCTGCGCCTGCAGCCACGCATCGTTTTCATACGCCCCTGATCCGCTAGGTCCGGCCTACCCCAGGATCATCGACACTGTGCCTCGACGCTCCGTGGCGGGATTCTCGCCAGAAAGTGTAGAGCCCCATTTATGCGCGGATGTCGCCTTGACTGTTCCGCATTTGTGTTGCTTCATTGCTGTCCCAACGGACGTCATAATGAATGCCCATCACTGCCCGGCCTGCGGTCTGTTGGGTTAGGACCGTCTCGCCGTTTTGAGCCCCACGTAAGTTCTAGTTTTGAATAAATTTTTGATGTCGGGTTTGCTCGAACGATGAAGTGCGAATCCGCCGTGTCTTGCCACGCAGAGCACCCGACTGGCGGGATACTGGCGGGATCGCTCGGGCACTGGAGATTTGGCATCGGGGTCGTCCAATATGGATTATCTGTCCATGGAGGCTGAGATGTGGTCACGGCAGAAATTGTGTTCGAAAGGTTTGCCTGTTCAAAATACGGCAACAAGGCTACGAATCCGCTCAGACGAGTTCGCATCTGGGAGCCACCTTGTGGCTTCCATTGCCGCCGGAAAATGGCGGAACCTTGTTGAGAACGTCCGCGTAATTGTGTAGGGCCAACCCGAGCTGCTTGAGATTATTCTTGCACTGGGTGCGGCGAGCTGCCTCACGGGCTTGTTGCACGGCAGGCAGCAACAATGCGATCAGAATCGCGATGATGGCAATAACCACCAGGCAATTCGATCAAGGTAAATGCCTTTCGGCGACGAGCGGACAATTTCATCGGGAATACCTCAAACAAGACGGGAAGATGAAGATATGAAGGAAGTGCAGATGCACCGCTCCACTTACGTAAGTAACTTAATAACAGCATTTTTCAGGGTGGGAATGTACAGACTCCCCCCTCTATCAATGCGAACTGACCAGAAATTCAACAGTTTTTCCAGATTTTTGACATATGTCCATTTGTGCGAGAAATATCGAGATTCTAAGATTCAACGACTCCTGATGGATTTCTCTCGCATCCCTCAGTAGGCATTTCGCGGCTGAGTCCGAGCCTGGCTACTCTTCGAAATTTCTGACTCTACCGGATTCTTTGTGCGGTCAGGAAAACCCAATTTACAGGGTGAATTCAGGCCCAACGGGCCGGTACTATGTCAGCTTGGGGCATCGCCCAGGACGGAAACACAAGCGAGTGATTGAGCCCCGGCCCGTTGGGTCTGAAGCCAGATTTTGGAAGTCTATTCAATACAATTGATGGTTTGGGAAATCACGACACATAGAATGCGACAGGGTCAGCGAAATTTCTTTGATGATGCAGTCCAAAAACGATGCTGTTTCAGCCGCATACAATTCCACTTTCTGTGCAGCGTGCTTACGGCGTGACGATTCTCAAGTCGATGGCCATGACTGGTGGATTCAGTAGCGCGGCTGTGTTTCGAGCGACGACAAGCGACGGACGTGAGCTGGCCATTCGCAGAACTCCGAAGCCACTCGCTTTGCCCCCTGAACGCCTGATGCGGCTTCACGGACTGTTGCACCAGATTTCGCAGTCCGGTTTCCAACTCATATCTGTGCCAATGATCCCTGCGAAGACGCAGGAGAAGGTCGATCGAGATGAGAATCGGCCAGTCGCTCCGTGGCTGCTGGTGGAGGACTGCATCTGGCAGATTGAACCGTGGATGCCCGGTTCTTCGCTGGCAGGAACAGTGTTGACAACTTCCCATCTGAGAGCCGCGATGAGCGCTCTGCATCAATTTCATCAACGGGCAACCGAAGCCGTGCGGGTCATCGGATCGGATGACTGGTTTCTGAACGCGACAAGACCATCACCGGCCGTTCTGCGACGGCTGAATATTGTTGTCGAGCTGCGGGCTGGACTGTTGAAGAAGTTGCAGCATCGCTTACGTGAAGATCCTGATGAGACATTTCGAGGTCTCGCAGATCGTGTGTGTGACGCGTTGACCACCTGGTTGCCGTGGTTGCAGAGAGAATTGACAGCGCTGGCAACGATCATGTTTCCTGTTCAGCCAGTGCTGCGGGATCTCTGGCGAGCGCACGTATTGTTCACGGGCTGCGAAGTCACGGGGCTTATCGATCTGAGCGCCGCCGCGTCGGATCATGTGACGGTCGATCTGGCGCGGCTCTTCCGAAGTTGGTTTGGTGCGGATGTGTCATGCGTCCGGAACGCCGTGGCGGAATATCAGTCGCTGCGATTCCTGAGCGAGCCCGAGCAACGACTGTTACAGGCGTTTGATGCATCGACCGTATTGTTGAGTCCTGTGACATGGCTTCGAAGGCGGATGGAGTCCGTTGATTCGACAAATTCCTCCGGCGACGTGATCGCACGACTCACGGAGTTGACAGACGTCGCCGGAAATTTCAGACCACTCTTCGAGAGTGACATTAACCCGATGCGGCAGTTTTGAAGTTGCGCAGTTTTTGTCCCTTCTCCCCCGAAATCGGGGGAGAAGGACATCACGATGCCGACCAATCAGAAATGCGCAACGTCAAAATAAGAGTCAGCGAGGGCTGCCAGCGGCTACTGACAATAGCCGCGTGCGACGTCAGAAAATCGCTGCAGTTGATCGAGCTTCCAGTCGGTACGTTGCTGCAATTCGCGTTGCAGGAGATCTCCCACAAATGCCGCCGCTTCCATTGCCGCGTGTGCATCGAGAAACAGCGCTCGAGTTCGGCGAGCCAGAACGTCTTCTATTGTTTGAGCCATCTCATGTCTTGCTGCCCAGATGACTTCGGCTGCTCGGTACGGCAATCGTGGATGCAATGCCGTTGCCAATTCGGGGTTTGCGAGAATCAGCGATTCTATTCCCTGCGCGTCGTCGCCGTACATGTGACAGGAATGGTCGCCGGAAAAGTTCGCGATCGAGGGACACGCATGTAGCTTCAGCGAAGCCGTGCGTGACTGTTTATGTGGAAGTCCGGCGATGACTTCCGCCCTGTCAATGAGTTCCTCACCCATGCGGCGATACGTGGTCCACTTGCCTCCAATTACGGTCACCAGTCCGCTGGCAGCTGTGAAAATCTCATGTTCCCGTGACAGCGTCGCTGTGGCCCTGGATCCAGATCTCGCCCCGACCAGCGGACGCAGACCGGCGAAGCGGGAACGAATATCTGATTCAGACGGACAACGATGCAGATAGCGGCCCGCATGTTCAAGCAGATAATCAATTTCTGCAGGCAGCGGGCGAGGTTCTCGAGTCACGTTTTTGACTGCAAGATCGGTCGTACCCAGTAACACTTTCCCGTGCCATGGAATCGCAAACAGGACTCTGCCGTCATCGGTCGCCGGGATCATCAGCGCCGTCGAACCCGGCAGGAATGACGCATCCACAACAATGTGCGATCCCTGGCTCAGAACGACTTTGGGATGATCATCCGCAGTGGACGATGGCTGCAGTTTTTTGTCCAGAGTCAGGATTTCTTCCGCGAAGACACCGGTCGCATTCAGCACCGCTCGCCCGCGCAGTTCAAGCTCCTTTCCCGATTCAGCATCGCGCACGATCACACCGCTGATGTGCTGGCGATTTCCGATGAGTCGCACGACCGACATGTAATTGGCCACCACAGCGCCCAGATCGACGGCGGTTGCGGCAAGTGTAATCGCAAGTCGCGCATCGTCGAATTGTCCATCGGAGTACAACACTCCTCCGCGCACGCCGTCTTCTCGCAGTGTGGACAGGCGCTCGCAGGTTTCGCTGCGCGACAATCGTCGCGTGTTTCCGGAAATCCACTGTCCCGCCAGCACGTCGTATGCTCTCAGCCCGGCGTAGTAGACAGTTCGGGCTCCCCAGCGGTAAGTGGGCAAAACGAAGTCCAGCGAATGCACCACATGCGGCGCATTCTGTAAAAGGCGTTCACGTTCGCGAAGTGACTGTCGCACCATGCCGATCCGGCCCTGCCGCAGGTAACGAACGCCGCCGTGAATCAGTTTGGTCGATCGACTTGACGTGCCCTTTGCAAAATCTTCAGCCTCGACAAGCACCGTGCGATGCCCCCGCGCCGCCGCTTCAACTGCCGCCCCAAGTCCAGTTGCGCCGCCTCCGATGACGATCATATCCCACACAGTACTGCGATCTTCCATTGCAGCCAGCATCTCGCTGCGTTTCATATTTGCCCTCGCTTATTGTAAAGTCACGCCCGCAGATTCAATCGAGAACAATAGTCAGAACGGCATGTGAATTGCGGTTCCGGAAATCGTCGCGGTTTCAACGCAGAATCGCACGTCGGCTGTCTTTCTGGCTTTGTTGTAGATGCTTTCACGAAAATTTGCAGCGCTCACGGGAGCACACTTGTGCGGATTGTCTCGCTTCGGGGTAATTTTGTTTAACCGCGTGCCCAGCGGGCCGTGATTGTTCTCTTTGAGATTTGAAATTTGAAATACAAAGCGCGGGGTGTTGCCCACGCGGTTCAACGAATGAGTCAGGATCAACCGCCGCATAAGAACTCCGAACGAAGAGAAAACGTCATTCACAAGGAAATCGCTTGAGAGACCGAATTACGAAGTCAATGTGCGCAGATGACGCGGTCTGCGGTCTGCAGAATGGAATGAACATATTCATTCACGGTGCAGCTGCGACTCCGACGCCTTTGATTGAAGCGATGTGTCGTCGCGCGGATCTGGAGGGAATTCGACTCTATCACATGCACACGGAGGGGCCTGCGCCGTTTCTTGAACCGGAATGTCGGGATCGTTTCGCATCCATCTCATTGTTCACTGGCCAACCCGCGCGCCTGGCGGTTCAGGAGGGATTCGCCGACTTTATTCCCGTGTTCCTGTCAGACATTCCATCATTGTTTCGCGACGGAAACATCCGCCTGGATGCTGCCCTGCTGCAGGTCTCGCCGCCGGACCGCCATGGGTTTTGTTCGCTGGGAACATCCGTCGATGCCGCTCGAGCCGCAGCAGACATTGCTCCGCTGCTGATCGCCGAGATCAATCATCAGATGCCTCGCACGCATGGGCACAGCATGGTGCCCTTGAGTTCTTTCGCCGCCTGGGTCGAAACAGATCGACCACTTTACGAACATCATGTGATCGCAGAAACTCCGGTTGAAGCGGCAATCGGCGAACAGATTGCGAAATTGATTGAGGACGGCTCAACGCTGCAGACGGGCATCGGTGCGATTCCTGCGGCATTGCTCTCGAGACTTGGTAACAAGGCCGACCTCGGCGTTCACACGGAGATGTTTTCTGATGGAGTTGTGGATCTGGTGAATGCGGGAGTGATCACGAACCGCCGAAAACAGGTTTATCCAGGCCAGATTGTCACGAGTTTTGTCATTGGAAGTCGGCGTTTGTTTGACTTTGTCAATGACAATCCGCAGGTCGCCTTTCTTCCCTGCGATATCACGAACAACACCAATCTTCTGCGCAAGATCGATCGGTTAGTTGCGGTCAATTCAGCCCTGCAGATTGATCTGACTGGTCAGGTGTGTGCCGATTCCCTCGGGCACCGAATTTATTCCGGCATCGGTGGCCAGATGGACTTTATGCGAGGCGCTGCGATTTCTCAGGGTGGCCTTCCGATTATCGCTTTGCCATCCACCGCGGGCGGCGGAAAATTTTCCAGGATCGTCGCAGAGTTGACACCTGGATCGGGCGTTGTCACAACTCGAGGTCATGTGCATTGGATTGTGACGGAATATGGAGCCGTGAATCTGCACGGCTTGTCCCTGCGTCAGCGCGGCGAACAACTGATTTCTATTGCACATCCGGATTTTCGCAGCGAATTGCGAACGCAGTTTTCAAACATCCGACATTATTCTTTGGGATGACACCGATGAATACTGATCACCCCAACCTGTTGAAGTTACTCGCGGCAACGCGATTTGTGGAAGGCATTTCCCACGATCATCTGCAGGGTCTCTGCCGTGCGTCGCGCCTCCTCAAATTGCCAGCCGGTGCGAAGCTGTTTCAGGAGGGTGCCATTGAGGACGAGGTTTTCGTCATTTCATCCGGACACATCAGACTGTCGATGAACGTGCCAGGACGTGGTGATGTTCCATTTCTGACGACTGGGCCGGGCGAACTGGTGGGCTGGTCCGGCTTGATCGGAGACGGACGGATGACAGCCACGGCCACAGCCATCGACGACACGACGTTGATTGCCATGTCCGGAAGGAGACTCCAGGAGCTATGTGACTCCGAGAAGGAATTGGGGTACGTGCTGTTGCAGCGGGTAGCGCAGGTGCTGTCGCAGCGACTGTTATCGACGCGGTTGCAGTTGATGGATCTGTTTGCAGGAGAGAAAGCAGACACATGACAAGTCCGACAGAATCAAACCGGAGCGTGCTGTTTCTTGGCCGGGGCCAGTTGAATCAGCTGATTCGTGCATTGGCGGATGATGGCTATCAGGTCGTCGGCCCCACGATTGATCAGGCAGCAATCGTGTACGGCGAAATCACCTCAGCTGACGACTTGCCGATCGGTTGGACCGACGTTCAGGAACCCGGCAAATATCGACTGCAGCGCCGGGACGATGAGGCGTGCTTTGGCTATGTGGTTGGACCACATTCGTGGAAGAAGTATTTGTTTCCCCCGGTGACTCTGGTCGCCACCGCCGATCGAACCAAAACCGGGTGGCAACTGAGTACTCCGGAAACGGAGCCACCCCGATACGCATTCCTCGGTGTTCGCGGGTGTGAATTGGCGGCCATGAGAATTCAGGATAAGGTCTTCCTGGGTGGGCCTTTTGTGGATCCCACGTATCAGAAGCGTCGGGCCGCAGCGTTTATCGTGGCCGTCAACTGCACTCAGGCCGCGCCGACATGCTTCTGCACGTCAATGAACACTGGCCCGCGCTGCAGCAGCGGATTTGATCTCGCACTGACGGAAGTGGCGGACGGCTTCCTGATGGAGATCGGATCTGAGTCGGGCAATGTTGTGGCTGCTCGCCTGAACGTTGAACCAGCGACCTCCGCACAGCTTGAAAGCGGGAATGCTGCAAGGCAGCAGGCCGTTGATCAGATCTCAAAGCAGCTTGATACAACAGACATTCGCGATCTGCTGATGAACAATCTGCGCCATCCGCACTGGGAAGAAGTTGCCAATCGATGCCTGTCCTGTACCAACTGCACAATGGTTTGTCCGACGTGTTTCTGTTCTTCCGTGAACGAGGTGCCTGATCTGACCGGTGATCATGTCGATCGCGAACGCAGCTGGGACTCGTGCTTCAATATTGATTTCAGTTACATGAACGGAAGTCCCACTCGGAATAGTATTCACAGCCGATACCGGCAGTGGATGACTCACAAGCTTGCGACCTGGCACGATCAGTTTGGTTCGTCAGGCTGTGTCGGCTGCGGACGTTGCATCACCTGGTGCCCCGTTGGCATCGACCTGACGCAGGAAGTTGCTGCAATCCGTTCTTCCCAAAACAATCCATCCGTGGAAGGGGCCGTCAACAGCTCCCACGATAACGAGGGAGTTTCATGAAGCCTGCCGCGACAGCTCATCCACACAATCCCTGGTTGGCGCATGCAGTTCGGATTTCCCGCATGGCGGCGGCGACACCAGGCGTCTTCATTTGTGATCTCGTCTTTCAGGATTCCGCAGTGGCGGAAGAGTACACATTCGCTCCCGGCCAGTTCAATATGTTGTACTTGCCGGGGCTGGGAGAAATTGCGATTTCCATCAGCAGCGATCCCGATCAGCGAGATTGCATTTCGCATACCATCCGTGAAGCGGGCAATGTGACTCGCGCGCTGGGGGAACTTCCGGTAGGCTCGGCGCTTGGTCTGCGCGGGCCTTTCGGGTCGAGCTGGCCAACAGAAAACTGCATTGGACGTGATGTGGTTCTGGTGGCTGGAGGCATTGGCCTGGCTCCGTTGCGGCCCGCGATCTGCCACTTGCTTGCACATCGCGAACGTTACGGCGAACTGAATCTGATCATCGGGGCGCGGGAACCTTCCGGGTTGTTGTACACGACAGAATTCGATGCGTGGCGTGCTGATGGTCTCAATGTTCACGTGACCGTCGATCGTGCGAATAGTGACTGGCATGGGGCAATTGGCATGGTGACCAATGTGCTCGATCGGCTGTGGCTGCGTCAGCCGGAGAACACGCTGATGTTGACATGCGGGCCCGAAGTGATGATGTGGTACGCGGTGCAAATGGCGATTCGTCGCGGCCTCAGTCCAGAGTCTCTTTACGTTTCACTCGAACGCAATATGAACTGTGCGATTGGCCTTTGTGGGCATTGCCAGTTTGGTCCTCAGTTCCTGTGTAAAGATGGACCAATTTTCCGCTACGATCGCGTGGCCTCCATTTTGAAGGTGGACGACCTGTGACTGATTCCACAGCGCTGCAGAATACGTCTGCGGCGGAAAACTCTGCGGTCGCCGTACGACCGCGTCCGAGACTTGCCGTGTTTAAGTTTGCGTCCTGCGATGGATGCCAGTTGTCGTTGCTGGACTGCGAGGATGAATTATTGGCCGTGGCCAGTGCCGTGGAGATTGCGTACTTCCCGGAAGCCAGCAGCCGCATGTTGCCCGGTCCGTACGACGTCGCGTTGGTCGAAGGGTCGATCACGACACCTCATGATGCGCAGCGGATTCAGGATGTGCGACGGATTTCTCGCACTGTCGTGACGATCGGGGCCTGCGCCACGGCTGGCGGAATTCAATCGCTGAAGAACTGGGCCGATCACGAAGACTACCTGCGCTGTGTCTACGCCAGCCCGGAGTACATTTCGACACTCGCCACCTCCACGCCAATTGCGGATCACATCAAGGTCGATTTTGAACTGCGCGGATGTCCGATCAGTCGACACCAGCTGCTCGAAGTCATCGGCGCACTTGTCAATGGCCGACGACCGCGATTGCCGGCCCATTCGGTTTGTCTCGACTGCAAACGAAAAGGTACGGTGTGCGTCGAAGTGGCGCAGGGGATTCCGTGCCTTGGCCCCGTGACACATTCCGGCTGTGGTGCGATTTGTCCTGGCTATGACCGGGGCTGCTACGGCTGCTTCGGGCCGGTGGCACAGTCCAATTGCCAAAGTCTGACAACTCAGTATCTTGACACAGGCAGTGCGGCTGAGACGCTGCTGCCGCTGCTGCGAAACTTTAACGCTTCGGCACCGGAATTCCGCGAGGCATCCAATCGAGTCGCTGAAATTTCAATTGAGCGGAATGGCGCTAGCCACCGGTAAAGGATTTGGAAAACAATCTATTCATGCGTTTAAGCCGCAACGCGGCCGAATGCGAAAGCCTGGGGCAACGCCCCAGGACCACAACAATAGCTATTCAGGGAGCCCTGAAAGGGCGCAATCGGAGTCCTCAGTATTCCGCCCTTTCAGGGCTTCGCAAGCTTGAACCGATCGAACCCAGGGCGTTGCCCTGGGCTATCACATTTTGGGCCTTTGGCCCGGAACTCTTTTGAGAACCTCGTTCTGGCCACCTCCAATGACTGAAACTCGAACAATCAAAGTCGAAGCATTGACACGGGTCGAAGGTGAGGGAGGCCTTCATATCCGGCTCAACGGCAACACCATTGAAGAAGTGCAGTTGTCGATTTACGAACCGCCGCGGTTCTTTGAAGGGTTTCTGCGAGGCCGTCCGCTGGAAGAAGTGCCGGACATCACCGCCAGAATCTGCGGCATCTGCCCTGTCGCTTACCAGATGAGCGCTGTCCATGCGCTGGAGCAGGCTTTGGGTGTGTCGATCAGTCCCGAGATCCGGCGACTGCGCCGTTTGCTGTACTGCGGCGAATGGATTGAAAGCCACGGACTGCACATGCACCTGTTGCAGGCTCCGGA
>CAMAVB010000023.1 GCA_945861465.1 Candidatus Kuenenia stuttgartensis | reverse complement strand
TGGCTTCCTGAGCATCCCTGTACGCGACCTTGGCAGCGGCGAACCGTTTGACCAGCCGGTCTGCCACAGGAGTCACAGCGGCCTGTAGATCGCTCTGCTTACTCTTGGGGTTGAGTTCCACTTCCACGACGCGATTGACTTCGAATTCGTCGTAGTATCCCGCAGCGTCCAGTTTTGAGCGCAGGTTCAGGACGATATTCGGATCGGTGGCGTCAGACAGTTCCGCCGTCGCATAGTAAGTCTTGAAGGCAGCCAGGATCTCGTCTGGCTCGTTCACGAAGTCCAGAACGTACGTTTTGTCCTTCTTCACGCCGTCACGTTCATAGCTGCGGTTCAGCCGGGACAGTGTCTGGACTGCCTGAATGCCTGCTAGTCGTTTATCGACGTACATGCCACACAGCAGCGGCGCATCGAAGCCGGTCTGGAACTTGTTCGCCACCAGCAGGATCTGGTATTCGTCGCCTTTGAAGGCTTCGCGGATGTCACGCCCGTTCAGGTTCGGGTTCAGTTCCTTGCTGGTTTCCTTGAATGGTTCCGGCCCGGATTCTTTATCGTCCACTTCCCCGGAGAACGCCACCACCGTCGTCAGCGAATAGCCTTTGTCTTTGATGTACTTGTTGATCGCCAGTTGCCAGCGAACAGCTTCCAGGCGACTGCTGACGACCACCATCGCCTTGCCCTTACCGTCGAGCAGCGGTGCCACTGTTTCGCGGTAATGCTCGACAACGATCTGAACCTTCTGAGCGATGTTGTATGGATGCAGACGGACCCACCCCATCAGCTTTTTCATGGCCGCGCTACGTTCGACTTCAACGTCAGTGAGCGGCAAGGCACTAGCCGCCGGTGACTGTCCGCCGTCAGAACTCGACCCGCGGCTAGCGCCTTGCGGCTCACTGATTTGGGCCAGCTTGAATGCCAGCTTGTACGACGTGTAATTCTGGAGCACATCGAGGATGAAACCTTCCTCAATCGCCTGCCGCATGGAATAGACATGGAACGGTTGCGGCAGATTGCCTGCACCCGCTGGTTTCGATGGATCAGGACGACGGCCAAACAGTTCCATCGTCTTGGCCTTGGGCGTCGCCGTATACGCGACATACGTGATTCCCTGATCGTTTGCCCGACTGGACATCGTCGCGACCAGAATATCTTCACTGCTGACCTCGCCGCCGTCGGCCAGTTCCTTCTGCTCTTCTGCAGACAATACCTGCTTCAGTTTCGACGCCGCTTCCCCTGTCTGCGAACTGTGCGCCTCATCGGGAATCACGGCGAAGCGCTTACCACCAGTCGCTGCCAATTCCCGCACGGCCTTGATGGCGAACGGAAAAGTCTGAATCGTGCAGACGACAATCTTCTTATCGCCGGACAATGCTTCGGCCAGTTCGGAACTCTTGCTGCCGCCATCGCCTTTGATGGTCGCAACCACGCCGGTTGTGCGTTCGAAGCCGAAGATAGCCTCCTGCAACTGACTGTCGATCACGTTGCGGTCAGAGATCACCAGAACGGTGTCGAACACCTTCTTGTTGTCGGCATCATGCAGATCCGCGAGGAAGTGCGCTGACCATGCAATCGAATTCGTCTTGCCCGACCCGGCCGAATGCTGAATCAGATACTTCTGCCCCGCACCTTCTGCCAGTATCGCGGCCTGAAGTTTCCGCGTCACATCCAACTGATGATAACGCGGAAAGATGATCGTCTTCAGGTTCTTCTTGTCGTCACGTTCAGCCACCAGGTAGCGCCCGAGGATTTCCAGCCAACTATCACGCTCCCAGACTTGTTCCCACAGGTAGGCTGTCGGGTGGCCGTTGGGATTCAGGGGATTGCCTGCCGCTCCATTGTCGCCGAGGTTGAACGGCAGGAAACGTGTCCGGGTGCCGTCCAGCCGCGTTGTCATGCGAACTTCGCAGTTGCTCACGGCAAAGTGAACCAATGCGCCGTTGGGAAACGACAGCATCGGTTCCGGGTTCTGGCCTTTGGGTGACGGGTTGCGGTCAAAGCGGTACTGATCGACGGCATCATCAATGCTTTGAGTGAAATCGGTTTTCAGTTCCGCTGTCGCGACCGGAACGCCGTTCAGGAACAACACCAGATCGATGCTGTTCTCATTGTGCAGCGAATACCGCACCTGCCGGACGACTCGCAGCCTATTGGCGGCATAGCGTGACATGATGTCGGGGTTCATGGCCAGAGCAGGTTTGAACTGAGCCAGCTTGATTTCCTTCCGCAGACCGAGGACATCGAAGCCATGCCGCAGGACATGCAGTGTACCCTGCTGATCGATCGACTGCCGCAGACGGCTCAACAGCGTATCCCCAGCAGCGGCCCCGTGATTCTTCGTCAGAGCGTCCCATGCGGCAGACTGTGTCGCCTGGACCCATGCGAGGACGTCAGCGGGAAACAGTGCCAGCTTGCGGTCATACTCGGCGGCATCCTTGTCGGCATACGCCCAACCCTGTCCGGCCAGGTGTCCGCAGATTTCGACTTCGAAGCTGATTTCTTTGTGAAGGCTCATGTATCCGGAACCTTGCGTGGAAGAATCATTCTGACACCGAGATTCTCCATCATTTCAGGCGGCTTTGCGCAGATCACACCAAACTGGTTTGCAACGTCAGGAAGCTTGATATTCGACTTGGATTCTGGTGCCGACACCTCGTAAGAACAAACCGCATACCCATTGACTTTCGCGTACGCAACCAACCAGCCGTCAGCGCCACTTGCAAACTTCGCCTGGGCAGCGGGTGCCAAATGCGGCTGTGACACAACCCATTTCGCGATTGTCGAATATGTCTGCAGAACTTTGGCGTCCGTCGTTTCCTTGAAGAATGATCCCGGGACATCATCCGCGACCCATCCGCTTAATGCGTCCTTGCCCCGGAGAAGTTCTTTCCGAACCTGCACAATGCTCGCAACACTGTCACTGCCATGATGCAACAAGATCGCTTTCCAATAAGCCGGGCAAAATGAAAACCGGTAGTGCTGCCTATGGGCAGTCATGAACGTGTCAGCATCGAGCAAGTATTTGTTATCACGTTTCATCGGCGTTCCTGCTGCTTCAGGAACGCGGCATACCGGTCGAACGTGCTGCCATAGAGTCGTGTCAGATCAAAGGCTTGCTGATACGACACTCTTCCAGCTTCTGCGGCTGCAATGACTGCCCGCCCAAAGCGACGCCCAAGTCTTGCGTTCTGCGTGCGGTAGAAATCGCCGCCGCCTTTTCTGGCCTTTCTTTCACGCCGCACTTCATCCATGTACGAATGATAAAACGCAAAGAATTCATCCGTCGTTATCAACTTCAGGTCCTTCGCCCGTCGCGCCACAACGATCGGACTCACTTTGAAGCGTCCCGCAAGCTTTATAAGTGGAGACGGTTGTTGATTGACTCCTGGCCAGGCCGCTTTCAACTTTGCCGCAGGAACCAGAAACTCGGCTGCCACCCGGTTACAGAATTTTTCACAGTCATCACTTGCTGGCTGCATTTCCAGGAGATTCACCAAGGCGTCTTCACCAATCCAGATGTGAACCAATTCATGAGCGAGCGTAAACATTTGAGCGGCTTTGGAATCTTTGCCATTCACAAAGATCAGCGGTGCTATCGGATCCGTGAAAACGAAGCCGCGAAATTCTTCGGGATCGAGCAGGCGGTAGGTACTGTTTCCGACAACGCCGTTCGTGAAGACCAAAATGCCAGCGGCTTCAATCTTCCGAACCAGAAAACTCAGCGCGTCTTCCCACGTGGCCTGATCGCTTGCCCAGTCTTCGTCAATTTCCAGCCAGCGTCGAATGCTGATCACTGTCTCCGCAATGCCACTGTCCAGGTTCTCAGACCCAACGAACGGCAGTGCCGTATGTCCTTCCTCGACGAGATACTCCCGCATCCACGCCTGGCGGAGCTGCATGTCCTGAATCGTCTCCAGGAGATTGGGGCTTGGTCGCCGGATCGCTTTGTCCCGCATCGTGCGATAATCGGGCATGGGCAGTCTCTCGATCGGAGGTTGATCGAGAAACAAGTACCCAAAAGGAACCATTGCTTTCTTGGCGAACGCCTCCAACTTGCTGAACGTCGGCTGCTTCTTTTCTCCGATCCATTCCTGAACGGCATCCGGAAATTCAGCCAACGACAAACCAGAGCGGTCCACCGCCCAGCGAATCAGTTCTGGTTTGATATTGATGACGTTTGCCATGACCTACAACCACGGACCCCACGAACTCGCAACCATCCCGACGATTCTACCATCGAAACGACAGGAATCTGACCCCAACTTCCCTGCGTTCACCGGCACAATCTTCGCATTTTCGCACCTTTTGTTTCACTGTGCCACTGTTTCGACCAACCTGCGTACGTCGATCTTGCCGGTGACGGCAGCGGAGATCAGGGCCGTGCGGCGTTCTTGAAGCAGGTCGATGGAGAAAATCATTATTCGTCTTCGTCGTTTGGCGGATACTGCACAGTTCTTGTTCCCAATTCGCTATCAACTCTGGGGTAGCTCACACCGGTGGCGGGTTCCTTAAGGCGTTTGCGCGTCGCCGAGACCTTGAATATCCACGAGTCTCCCCAGTCGAACAGGTAGAACAACGATTGTTTCGATGGCAATGGGAACATTTCGCCGATAGTTTTGGTGAAGACCAATCCATTCTCGTCATCAAAATCCTCTTGATGGCGGCTACGATCCGTCCTCGCCACGAAGAAACAAAACCCGTGATCGTTGTCAAATTTGACTGCCCTTTGAATGGCGTCATGAAGTTCGATCAGCGCAGACGATTCGTCCAACTCGATGTTCGCCGTCCATTCATCCTCGCAATATCCGCCACGAATGAGCGTGATTTTTAGAGTCGTAATCATGCAGCCCCCACGTTGGCAAATTCACGCACGTCGATTTTGCCGGTGACGGCGGCGGAGATCAGGGCAGTGCGGCGTTCTTGAAGCAGGTCGATGGCACTGGTGGCTTCGGTGGTGAGAGTTTCGAAATTGCCAAGTTCATTGTCTAAGAAGTCTGCGATAGCAAATTGTTCCGAGATTGGCGGGAATGCAAAACGATACTTACGAAATTTTTCCGCAGGCAGATGTTCTATCGTGCTTTCGTTGCCGCCTGCTGTGAAGACACCACGGGCAGTCGCCCACGCCATAGTGTAAAAAAAGAATCTCGTTGTGTCTGTCGTCGCGTCACATGGGCGCAGTCGGTGTAGCGCCTTCTGAAAATAACATTCCTCCAATTCCCCATTCCAGATCGCGGAACGGCCCGGATAGCTGCCCCCCTCATTAATGAGCAGATCGCCGGGCGCAAGGCGGAACCGATCCCGAACGGATGGATCGAAATCCATTTGCGGAAGTTCTTCAACATTAATCGCGCCCCACTGCACATCGAACACTCGAAGGTATGGCTGCAAATGCTTGCCCGTGATCTTCTCCGTGTCCAACATCTTCCCAAGCTGCACTGTGTATCGAAACCTTACGGCAGCCACGCTCCAATGTTCCGGCACATCCCCCAGCCATTCGATGCCGGACGCCTTCATCGGCGCATCGGGGTTCAGTCCTTTGGTCACCGCGTGGGAGATGACCGCCTGCCGCTTTTCTTTCAGCAACTCAATCAACCGCCGCTGCTCCGCGATCAGTGAGTCGATCTTGCTGGTTTCCGCGTCGAGGAAGGTGGCGATGGCGGTTTGCTCGGGAAAGGGCGGGAATGGCGCTCGCTCATCGAGATACTGCGACTGATCAAGATTCTGAATGCCAGACGTTTGTTTGATTGATCGAACATTGAGGCGCACTGCGTATGCAGCAGCATGGCAGTAACGCCAATACGAGGGAGACATGTTGGTGGCAAGTTCAACCTTGGCAACAAAGTTCGAGCAGACCGACGGCTCTGGGTGGTCAAAGAGGACCACGAATCCAACGGGTTGCAATTCGCCACCACCAGACTTCTCCAGGAGCAGGTTACCGCGAGATAACGTTCGGTCTTTCCGTTCAATCTCAGTGACATTGCGAATCGTTGGCACATCATCATTCACAGTCATACGACCGCGATCAAAATCTGCAACTCGTACGCATTGAATATCATTAGCGTCGCCCTGAGCCTCATTGCCCCAAATTCCGTTCCTACAGACTGTGGTTGAGCGTTTGAATCGGTCAATACCCCAATGCTCCGGCACCGCCCCCAGCCACTCAACGCCACTGTCCTTGTACTTCGGGTATCTCGGAAAGCTCATGACTCGTCCTCCGCCAGATCCTTCGATAGCTCGGCTTCGATGTCTTCAATGCTGGGCAGGCTGGAGGCCAGCTTTTCGGGAAGGGCTCGTGTCAGTTCATAGTCGGCCACGCCAATTGGTTTATCGATGTCTCGCAGAGAGTATTCAGCAATGATGCGGTCTTTGGTCTGACACAGTATCAGGCCCAGTGTTGGCTGGTCATGCTCATGTCGCAGCAAATCATCCACAGCCGAACAGTAGAAGTTCATCTTGCCTGCATACTCTGGTTTGAATTCGCCCTTCTTCAGATCGACGACCACAAAGCAACGCAGCTGCAAGTGATAGAACAGCAGATCCAGATAGAATTCTCTGTCGCTGACGGTCAGTTCATACTGACGTCCGACGAACGCAAAGCCACGCCCCAGTTCCAGCAGGAATTTTTCGATGTGAGTCAGCAGCCCAGTTTCCAGTTCACGTTCGTGAAAATGGTCTTCCATCGTCAGGAAGTCGAACAAGTAGGGATCTTTGAGCAGCCCGGTTGCCAGCTCAGCATGAACCGCTGGCAAGCGATTACCGAAATTGCTGACGGCAGCTCCTTGCCGTGTGTGGGCAGAAGATTTGATGTTCGCCGTGAGAATTTCACGGGACCAGCCGTGCTCCAAAGCCTGGCGGGCGTACCACAAACGAGTCGGCAGGTCCTCGATTTTCTGCATCAGGACGATATTGTGGCTCCAGCTTAATCTCAAAAACAGAACCTCGTCCGGCTTCTCTCCTGTTCGATCCGGCGATTGGCGCACGGACGGTGCGCTAATTTCGTTCCCGACCGTCGAAGATGCCTCAGTCGCAATTTGGCGCACGGGCTGTGCGCCAATCGAGCACAATGCTGGGTATTCGTTCCAAAATCGAACCATTCGCTTGAGATTTGCAGGAGAAAACCCCTTTTCCTCCGGGAGTTCGTTCTTCAGGTCGACGGCCAAACGAGGGATCACTTTGGCCCCCCAGCCTTCACGCTCCTTCTTGGCGGCAATCATCCGACCGATGTCCCAATACATCAGGACCATCTCCGCATTGGCAGACAGAATCGCCCTATGTTGAGCGCTGCGGACTCGCTCCTTAATGTCGGACAAGAGTTGCGAGTAGAGCACAAGTTGGTTCTTGTTCACTTCGACAGTCCTCCGATCATCGTCAGAATTCGATCGGTGACGACTTTCAGATCCGCGTCGATTGCCGCCAGATCACGCGGCGGCTTGAAGACATAGAAGTGCCGGTTGAATGGGATCTCATAGCCGACTCTGGTCCTCTCGTGATCAATCCACGCATCCGGAGCATGCGGCAGGACTTCGCGCTTGAAGTAAGCTTGAATGTCTTCGCTGAGCGGCACGTTCTCTGTGTCACGCAGATTCGCGTCCGGCTGGACCTTGCCTTTCAGTTTGCCCTTCGTGCCTTTGACGATGTTGCCGGATGCGTCTCGCAGAGGACGTTCGACCGTGATCGTGTGATAGCCGAAGTCTTCGTTCTTGAAAATGCGGCTGATCGGGACGGCCGGAACCCCCGAGGCCAGCGCCTTCCGACTGATCGGTTTGTTCGTCTCAGGATCAAGATACACCTCTTTGCACTCGCCAAACAGGCGTGTGATTCCCTCGATGTGCTCGGGGCTGAGTTCCTTCCGCTTGCTCCCCAGGCTTTTTCGCATCTTCTGCCACATGGCACTGGCGTCGATCAACTGAACCTTACCGCGTCGGTGTTCCAGTTTGCGGTTGGTCAGTATCCAGATGTACGTACTGATGCCCGTGTTGTAGAACATGTCCGTCGGCAGTCCGATGATGGCTTCGACCAGATCGTTTTCCAACACGTAGCGGCGGATCTCACTTTCCCCGCTGCCTGCGTTGCCCGTGAACAGCGGCGAACCGTTCAGGACGATGCCAAACCGACTGCCGCCGTCTTTGGCCGGTCGCATCTTCGAAATCAGATGCATCAGGAACAGTAGTGAACCATCGCTGACTCGTGGCAGGCCCGGACCGAAGCGGCCGTTGAAACCCTGCTGTTCGAATTCCTTGCGAATAAAGGCTTCAATCTTCTTCCATTCCACGCCAAACGGAGGATTGGACAGCATGTAGTCGAAGAGCTTGCCAATGAGCCCATCATTTGACAGCGTGTTCCCCAGGATGATGTTGCTGATGTCATGTCCTTTGATCAACATATCCGCCTTGCAGATCGCATAGGACTCGGCGTTCAATTCCTGCCCGTACATGACCAGGCGGGCGTCCGGGTTCAATTCGGCGAGATGTTCTTCAGCCACCGAGAGCATGCCACCCGTCGCGACCGTGGGATCATAGAGTGACCTGACGATACCCGGTTTACAGAGCAGGTCGTCGTCTTCGATGAACAGCAGATTCACCATCAGCCGGATTACGTCGCGCGGCGACATGTGTTCACCGGCGGTTTCGTTGGACAGTTCGGCGAACTTTCGAATCAGTTCCTCAAACACCGTTCCCATCTGGGCGTTGCTGATGGTCTCGGGATGAAGGTCGATGCCAGCAAACTTCTCGGTGATCAGATACAGCAGTCCGGCTTTGGCGAGCCGCTCAACCTGTGTATGGAAGTCGAAGCATTCGAAGATGTCTCGCACTGCCGGTGAGAATGCCTGAACGTAGGCGTACAGGTTCTCCCGGATGTTGTCCTGATCGCCCATCAGCGTCTTCATGTCGAGCGGCGAGGTGTTGTAGAACAACTGTTTGGATTTCTTGAGTAGAAATGGCTCCGGGTTCAGGCCGGCTGTTTCCCGCTTTTCCTTCTCCTTCAAAACGGCATCTTTCGTGCCCTCCAGGACGCAGTCCAGACGCCTGAGGACCGTGAAGGGCAGAATCACCTTGCCGTAATCGGATTGCTTGTAGTCGCCTCGCAGGAGGTCTGCTACGGACCAGATGAAGGAGGACAAGTTGGTTTGGTTCATGGTGCTCTTGGTTAAGACGACTGGACGAACGCACGGCTGGATATGAGGCGGTTTTACCATTAATGGTGGAGAGCTTATCGTGTGGATGATAATCGCGGTAGTATGGTGAGTTTCGACTGTGAACCGAGTAGAAGATGGGGCGGGGCCCAACAATCAGGATCCGGACTCCGATGACATCGTGGGTTGCCGCGAGCTACGGAATACACTCGGTCGCGATGGGCTGCAGCAGTTGCGAATGCCATGTCATCCAGAGCGTCCTTCAAATCCAGAAATCAATGCTCAAGAACGGATATCGTGAAAACATGGTCGGATGAAGAAGTGGCTGTGCACTGGTGGCGACTGTCTTCCAGGAAATCTAAATCCAAGCCGGAAAGTCCATCGCGATTTGTGGGATGAGTGCAGCGGCGGATAAGTACATCTTTCCGGCGGTAAATTACACCTGAGCCCTGGTGGCGGCTTCCATAATGCCCTGTTCTGTCGCTTCGGAGCGGCTGAATTCGCCGGTCAACACACCTTCGCTGAGTACCAGAATCCGGTCGCTTACGGTCAACAGTTCCGGCAGTTCACTTGACGTCACAACAATCGCCATACCTGCGGAGGCCAGTTGTTCCATCAGCAGATAGAGTTCTGCTTTCGCGCCGATATCCACACCCCGTGTGGGGTCATCGAGCAACAACACTTTGGGATTCGTCAACATGCAGCGGCCAATGATGCATTTCTGCTGATTCCCGCCGCTCAACGTCGTGATCATGGCTTCAGGGCCATCAGTCTTGACGGACATTGACTTGATCTGACTCATCGCTGCTGACGTTTCACGTCCGTGACCGATGACGCCCACGGACGACACGTCGCTCAACGCACACACCGTGATGTTTTCGCGAACAGTCATGTGGGCAAACAGGCCAAGTCGTTTGCGATCCTCTGTCACCATTGCGACTCCGGACTGCATGGCCTGCGCCGGATGACTGAAGCGACGTAATTTGCCTTCAATCAGGATTTCGCCCTGAGGCGGCAGATCGCTCGCTCCAAATATGCACTCCAGCAATTCGGTTCGTCCCGCGCCCATCAGACCTGCGACGCCAAGAATCTCGCCTCGATGCAGTTTCAGACTGACATCCTTAAGTCGCCAGCCGCGAGAATGCCCTGGCCACGGCAACGAGAGGTGTCGAGTTTCCAGCACGACAGAGGCGGCGCGCTCGGTCGTGTGCTTATTCCGCGGCTCAAGATCTCTTCCGACCATCATATGCGCAATCGCGCGAGGCGTGGTGTCGGTGCGGTTTACGGTCTGCACGAATTTCCCGTCGCGCAGAACGGTGATGCGATCCGCCAGTCGGAACACTTCATTCATTTTGTGTGAGATATACAAGATTGTCACACCGCGTGTGCGGAGCTTGTCGATGACTCGATACAACCTGGTGACTTCGGATTCCGTGAGCGCGCTGGTCGGTTCGTCCATAATCAGAATGTCCGACTGCAGCGAAAGCGCTTTCGCGATTTCCACCAGTTGCTGGTCGCCGACGCGGAGCGTACTCACCAGGGCACGCGGAGAAATGTTCGTATCCAGTTCCGCGAGCAGAGCGGCGGCGCGGTCATCCATTTTCCGTTGACTCAGAATTCCCAGCCATGATCGCGATTCGCGTCCCAGAAAGATATTGGCAGCGACCGACAATTGCTCGACCAGATTCAGTTCCTGGTGAATAATGCTCATCCCGGCATGCTCCGCATCGCGCGTGCTGGAGAACTGAACCGGCTCGCCCCGCAGGCGCAATTCGCCTTCGAAGTCACGAATGACACCGGACAGAATTTTCATGAGCGTGCTCTTGCCCGCTCCGTTTTCCCCCATCACGGCATGCAGTTCGCCAGACGCAACGTCAAAACTGACATTGTCGAGTGCATGGACGGCCCCGAATTGTTTGCCGACGTTGCGGATTGAGATGATGGGTTGCATGGATGTGTTTCTGAGTGGATCGGCGCTAGCGGACGCTTGATTTTATGATGTGTTCGGGATTCATCGTTTAACGGCGAGGCGGAGGCGAAAACTGCTTGCTGCCACCCAGGCCTGCTGCGCCTGCCGCTCGCCGCTAAGGACCGGCGCAGAAATAACTGTCGTCTTTTGGACGTGGGGCACGTTTATAACGTGCCCGGCACGATGGAATCGTGCCCCACTTATTTCTGTCTCAGTCCTAAACAATCAAATCAACAGTCCGCCCAGCACCTTGCCGCTCACTTCTGTTTAACCTCAATGAGTCCTCGAACAAACAACAGCCCTGCCACGATGATTCCGAACACGACGGCATAAATTCCACGAAACCACGGCAGGAATTGGGGCCACATCGTCGGCCTTATGAAAAACCACTCCTTCTCTCGAAAGAACAGCATAAATGACAGTCCCGCCAGTAAACTCAGCACGGGAATCGCAGCCCAGCCAATCAGTGTTCCAAAGAACGGACGTCGTTCTGTTCTGGCTCCGCGCTGGCTGAAGGTCACGGCCAGAACCACGACGATACCGACAATCATGCCTTCGTAAACATCCGCGCCTGTTCCCACAATCTTGTTCACAGCATCAATGATTGTACGCAGGAACAGACAACCCAGCACCGTACCAAAAATCGTTCCCACGCCTCCCTGAAGTGAGCAGCCTCCGATCACAGACGCGGCGATCGCGTTGAGTTCATAACCGCGCGCCAGGGTATCGGGCTTAGCAGAACTGGTGTCCGCGAAATAGACAATTCCCACGATGGATGCCGTGACTGAACCGATCACGTACGCCAGCCATTTTAGACGTTCGGTCCGAATACCGCTGAGCTTTGCTGCCTGTTCGTTGCCGCCCATCGCATGCAGATGACGCCCGGTCACAGTGCGACTCATCAGAAACCAGGTGGCCAGCGCAAGCACGACAAAAACGATCGAGACATAATTGACGTCTTTAATAATATTCCGCAGGCCAGCGTCCGGAAAGTCGATTTGGGATTTGCCTTCCATAACTGCCTGAGTCAATCCGCGGCTGAAACTTCGCAGTCCGACGAGCGTGGCGAGTGTGGCGATAAACGGAGGCAAACCGACGCACGTAATCAGCCACGCATGCAGCGTCCCAACCATCGCCCCGGACAGGATTGAGCCTAGAGTTGCGACGATGATCGCAATCGCCGAGACGTGGCCTGCTTTGAATCCTACCGGATCAACCACGATCAATAACGCGCCGAACACTGTCGCACTCATCGCGATCATCGAACCACTCGACAGGTCGATGCCACCGGAAATGATAATCACCGCGCTACCGAGTGCGAACAGTCCCAACAGCACCGTTTGACGAATAATCAACTCCGCTGCCGCACCGGGCTTGTTCCAGTATGTGTGACCGGAGTCGAGCAGGATTGTGGCGACGACAACCGCGAGCCATGCAAGGATGAGTTTGAACTCTACCGACGACAAAAGCTTGCGGATAAACGATGGGCTACTGGAGTTCATGCAACGATTGTCGATCTTCTTGAGAGGGAGCCCCCGTGCTACAGAAGTTAGGTCGGACAATCTTGTCCAACTGCGAGTCGACGGGCCAGAACGCCCATCCTGCACCGAACTTACGAACTCGTCAGGTTGTACTCTTTCAACCATGCCTTGAATTCAGACAATTTCAGAAATTGCACCGACGGACCAAACTCCTTGAACATCTCCGGTGTCAGCGGGGAGCCTTCATCTGGTGCCACAATCTTCAATCCGGTGTCTCGGATATTGCCGCCTGAGTCCTTCATGTTCGGGAACATTTCAGCGATCGTCGCGGCGTCACCCCTGAGTTTTGAATAAACGTATCGAACGGAGTCGTAACCCATGCCGAACGGATTCTGCACGACCATCGCATCGATCATGCCTTCGGACATTTGCTCAATGGCGATTGGTTCGGCGTCGAACGTCACGATCGTAAATTTGTCCCGCATGTTTTTCTCTTTGACAACATCAACGATCGCGGGAGCGTTGTAAGACCAGATGCCAACAAGCACACTCAGGCTTGAGTTCTGATCGATCGAATCACGAACATTGTCGCGTGCGCGGTTTCGGTCAGTATCATCCGTTCGCCGACCTTTCTGGGTGAACTTGTCACCGGCGGCACTGGTAAATCCATCCATCCGCTGTACGGCGTTCTGCATGCTGTCATAGCCGACGAACTGCACGTATTCGCCACCATCCGGTTGAAGGCCTTTTGCCGCTGTTCCCAGGACTTCACCGCCGCGCGTGTTGTTGGTGCCGACGTAGAACTCGCGAGTTTCCTGGAATTTCGTGTCGAGGTCGCTGTCAAATGTCCCGATGATAATTCCCTTCTCCTTAAGATTCTTCAGTTCATCGGCGATGGCCGCATTGGTGGCAGATGTCGGCGAAATAATCACCGCCGCGATGTCACTTTGAGTACCATACTGACGCAGCTTTTCGATCTGACCTTCTTCCCCATTCGTGTTGCTGTCCATGCTTGCAGTAAAGCCGTTTTCTTCCAGCTTTAGATCTTCAGCCGCCTTAGCGATGCCAGCTCGGGCAGCGTCCCAGAACGGGGATTCGGTGTTGTTGAGAAGGATGATTCTTTTCTTGCCCGTTGTGGTCGGGACAGGGTCGGTTCCGGCGGGGGCCGCTTGACTGCCTGTCCCGACGGAATCGTTGCTCTCCCTGCAGCCAGAGAGACCCAGAATGCTCAATCCTACCAGAAGCGCGAAGGGCAGGGGACTAAAACGCATCTCGGAGACCTTTCAAGACGATGGAAATTCGCTGTCAGATTTCAGTGACGAAACCAGCCAATAGCGGGAGATTCTATCGACTGCGATGAGTGGCTACAAGCGGCGCGAGCAAAGCTCCAGCGCGGAAAACGGTGGTATCGCACCTGCGACTCAGCCATACCGCATCCCCATAGTCCCTCGGTCTCTTATCATGGCGAAAGGTGAGTGAATGGCGATGTCCCGGCAAGCTGACGCGTGCCACTCGCCGCAGGACGTTTTGGTTGTTACACTGGGCACATATCGACGACCGTACGTTATTACACACCCCGCAACCCAGTCATATGCCGTCATCAAATTCTTCTAATCGAATTCCTCTACCGCACTCCGTCCGGAGACTGCTGCGTCGTGTCAAGCTGCGACTGCGGCGAGATGCGATGATTTCGGGGTTGTTGTTTCTTGTGTGCTGTGCGGCGATCGTCTTCTGGACGACGACGACTCTGGACGCCGGCTGGTTTCAGCTGCAGAAGCTGGAACTTCCCGTCGGACTTCGCGCGATTCTGCTGGCAGTGTTATTGCCGTGTGGAATGCTGCTCCTGGCGAGGCGTGTCATTTTGCCTTTGGTCAGACGGATTCGCGACTCAGACATCGCGTTGCTTCTCGAACGACGATTTCCGCAGTTTCAGGATCGCCTGATTACGTCTGTGGAGTCAGCGCACGTTATTTATGACGAAGGACCATTGGTAAAGCCAATGCTCGAACGGTCGGTGCGGGAAGCTGACGCACTTGCCGACAATGTGGCGGCTGAGGATGTCTTTGATACTTCCAATCTAAAACGACTCGGACTGATGTCCGGTGGCTTGATGTTATCAGTGGCGTGCGTTGGCCTCGTGAGTCCGCAGAGTCTGACACGATGGTGGAGTGCGTTCGTGCGTTGCGACGAAATCTATCATCAGCGATTGACCGATCTTGTGCTGCACGCGATTTCCCAACCAGGCGATCGGCGCATTGCGTTTCAGGCCATTGATGAAAGGTTGACTTATCGACATCCGCGCGGCGCGGATCTGGAACTGGAAATGACGGTTCCGGATGGAGGACCGCAGGCAGGGCAAATGTGGATTGTTCCGGATCGTGTGCGAGTCGATGTGATTCGCTTCGATGGATCGCGAAGTCGCACTTACGTGTCCACATCGTCTGACCGGACTTTTCGATTCGTCGTGACGCAGCTGCGGGAACCCGTCGAGATTGAATTGCTCGCTGGCGACTACCGGACGCGAGTTCCGTACCGGATCGACGTCGTGAATCCGCCGGGGATTGATGCTGTGCAGTTGATGTGTACGTATCCGGATTATACGGGTTGGAATCAGCTCCGCGAACGGATGTTGACTGTAACTGGCAGCGAAGTGCAATTGCCGATCGGAACGTCGTTTGAGCTGGTTGCGACCAGCGGCAAGTCGCTGCAGGCCGTGCGGATCGTTTCCGATCAGTTTGAATTGTCGGGGGATCGTGACTCGTCGCGCTTGTTGTTGCGGGACGAACTGACATCGTCAAATTCAGGCAGTGGACCTTTACTTTCCATCGACGGACGCACGATCACGGCCCGCATGATGATTGTTCCGCCCGACACGACGACGACCGCTGGTGATGTTGCGGAACCAGCCGCGACAAAGACGATCACTACCGACAATTCCGTCCTGCAAATTCCGTCCAGCGCGAATCTGAGGTTCTTTCTGCATGACGACGATGATGTGATGTCGGCCAGCCCGGAAACATTGCGAGTGCAGGGAATCCCGGACTTTCCACCGATCGTGGTGGCTCAGATGAATGGCGTTGGCAACGCGGTAACGCGACTAGCCCGCATTCCTGTGGCAGGCCGCATCCGTGATGATTATGGATTGAGGTCTGCAGGATTCGAATTTCTCGTGGATGATGAATCCACGTGGCGACCAAGACCATTTCGACGAGTACCAACGATACATGCGACTGACTTCGATCTGCAGCGAAGTGATGATGAGCCATTTGAGATCTTCGACCTGCAGCCTTTGGAGTTATCTGAAGGTCAGACGCTGACGTTGTCCGTGGTTGCGTCGGACGACAATCGAATGCCGACTCCTGCGGCGACACGCAGTGAACCGCTGTTGTTTCGCATTGTGAGCAACGAAGAAGTGCTGTCGCTGCTGTACACACGGGAAATTTCGCTGCGAAATCGCTTCGAGGAAGTCATCGCACAGCTTGAAGAAGTACGGGACGACCTGCAGTTTCATTCTGATGTCGCGAGGCGCGTGGATGCGGCAGGTGCGTCACCAACCGTGGAAGATCGAGCCAGCCTGAATACTTCGGCCACGCGCAGTGGAAACAATCTCCGTCGGCAGACCAATGAACTCAATTCGATCGTAGAAGGATTTGAGGAAATTGTGCAGCAACTTGAAAATAATGCCATTCCGCCGCAGCAGCAAGCGGAGGACATGCGCGCCATGATCGTCCGCCCACTGCAGGACGTTTCCGGCGAAATGATGGCAACCGCAGATCGCGCTGTGAGTGCATTTCGAGTCGCGGCGATGGATTTGCAGCCCACAGAATCGCTTGTAAATCGTTCCAGCGAAAAGGTTTCGGACGTAATCGTGTCACTGAAGGTGATTCTGGAGAACGTCCGGGATATGGCCGAATTCCACGAATTGCTGAAGGAAGGAAAGGCCATTGAGGATAAACTTGAAGAGCTGATGCAGAATATGAAAGATCTTCAGAAACGCGAATTGCTTGAGAAACTGAAGGGTATTTGATTTGCTGCTCAGGCCCGCTTCTTATGTATGATGCACGTGATTGGAATTGATCGATTTCTTCGGCGAGCGGGGGATGTCAATCCCCTGATTGACCGCGTGGTTGCCGCAGAAATCAGGGGACTCACGTCCCCCGCTCGCCGGTCGCTGCCTCATTCCTTCTTGTGCGAAGTCTAGTCAGGTTTCCTGACGGCTTTATAAATTCACAAATGTTGATTTTTCCTCAAGACACGGCACGCTGAAAGCGTGCCCCACTTGGAATGCCGATATGATGCAACCTTTTGGATTCGCTTTGACGCTCGTCGCTTTGCTCGCTTTGCTGCAAACTGCTGCAGGGCAGGACGCGCGGTCGATCACTGACGTACCTGCATCGCCGCCGGCGGTCGCTGGCGAAAATGTGACGCCGAAATCACTGCGTGATGATCAACTGGCCGTGAGCGGACGGTATGCTCGATTCGAACGCATGCTGACGCAGATGGCCGACATCCTGGGTCGTCAGGATCCTGAACGAGCGGACTTATTGCGTCGTGTGATCGGCAAGGGACGAGAAGGTCGCATCAAGGAAGAAATTGAAGGTGTGGTCGCGTTGATTGAATCCGGAGAAATCGGGAACGCCTCGGAGAAGCAGGCCGATGTGATCGAAAGTCTGCAGGCGCTGCTGAAGCTGCTGCAGAGCGAAGATCGGCGGAGTGCCGTAGAACGCGAACGTGATCGTCTGAATGGGCTGCTCAAGGATGTGCGCAGTGTGTTAGCAGAACAACGGTCCGTCCGCGCGGCGACTCAGAATTCCCCCGCACCGTCCAGTGCGGCTCCGGGACAGCAGAACGCAATCAGCGAAACCGACAAATTGCTCGAATCTATGCGTGGTCATGATGATCAGGATTCCACGGACGGCAAGGACAGCCCAGGTAAAGACGGAGACGCCAAAGAAAAGAGTGCTGAAGACGGCGATCCGAAGGAGAGTGAGCCAAAAGACGGCGTCCAGGATCCGAAGGATGGGGATCCTAAAGACAATGAAACAGGAAAAGGCGACCCACAGCAATCGGACAATCCATCGAAAGGATCGCCGGAAAAGGGAAAGCCATCACCGTCGGACCAGAAGTCTGAAAGTGCAGGAAAACCGGGCGATCAGAAATCCGGTGGTAAGAAATCCGGGCAGCAGAAGTCTGACAAGAACAAGCAGACACCCGGTCGTGAGCAACTGGAAAAGGCCCGCGAAGAGATGGAACAGGCGATTGAGAAATTGAAGGAGCAGAATCGCGAGGAAGCGCTGAAGAATGAAGACAATGCGATGGAAGAACTACATGCAGCGGCGGAAAAGCTGGAAGCAATGCTGCGTCAGTTGCGTGAAGAAGAAAAAGAAATGATGCTGGCGTCATTGGAGGCGCGATTCCAGCGCATGCTGCAGGCGGAAACTGCGATCCATGAAGGCACGGTTGGTGTCGCCGCAACGCCACAGAAAGACTGGCTGGACTTGAACTACGGTCGCTGTCGTGAGTTGTCTCAGCAACAGTCGGAATTGACGCAGGAATGTGCGCAGACCGTTAATCTGCTGCGGGAAGAGGGAACATCAGTCGCGATCGTCATTGCAGTCGAAGACATCGAAGCGGATATGAATTCCGTAAGTGGCTGGATGCAGGAATACAAAGTCGGCGAACTGACGCAATCTGTTCAAAAGGACATCCTGGAGTCTCTGAAGCAGCTGATTGAGACCACTCAAAAAGAGATGCAGAACATGAAGGAACAACAGAAGCAGGAACAGCAACAACGCGATCCGAGTCAGGAAAAGCCCGGTCTGGTGGAACTAATGGCCGAAATTCGCGTGCTTCGATCACTGCAATTGCAGGTGAATCGTCGGACAAAACAGGTCGATGGGCTGCTGCAATCGACAACGACGGATGACCTTCCTGCGTTGCAAAAACAAGTGCATGATCTGGCTATCCGCCAGAACCGACTGATCGAATCAGCAAAGGAACTGGCGAAAAAGGCAAAGTAATGGGCAGCGGGCTTCTCACTCGACTCGGAGAGTCAAGCTACCGAAATCGCGCCAACCAAGGGAATCCGGAATTCCGATTGTGGCCCTTTTGTCCTTTGCCTGTAAACTGTCCCGTTCAAAACGTTGGAGTCCGGCATCATGCTTGGTTTCCGACCAACCCTCGTTCAAAAGTACTCGCTCAATGACATCACTCCCGATTATTGACTTGCCCGAATCACGTCCATTGTCTCAGGGAAATTCCGGCGAACCGGGCCAGTCGAAAGGCACGTATGCCTTTGTGAGTCTGGGTTGCCCGAAAAATCTTGTTGATAGTGAAAAGATGTTGGGGTCGCTGTCGCTGGACGGTTATTCGTTGGTCTCCGACCCTGATGGCGCGGACTTTGTGATCGTCAACACCTGTGGCTTTATTGAAAGTTCCCGGCAGGAATCGCGATCGGTCATTCAGGAGATGCTGGACCTCAAGAAGGAAGGCAAAACAAAAGGCGTCATCGTCGCCGGATGCCTGCCTCAGCGACTGGAAGCGGACGGCGGCCTGCTGAAGGAAATGCCGGATATCGATCACGTCGTCGGTGTTTTTGGACGTGACGAAATCACCAAAGTTGCCGATCGGCTCGTTGGCGGAAACAGGGAGCAACGAGAACTCTTTCGTCCCGCTCCGATCAAAGCGATGAACGATCAGTCACGACTACGGATAACGCCGGCACACTATGCGTATCTGAAGATTTCAGAAGGCTGTGATCGAACCTGCACGTTTTGCTCGATTCCGTCGATGCGGGGCAAGCACGTGACCAAACCGATTGAGATGGTGCTCGATGAAGCGCGAGAACTTGTCGATGACGGAATGCGGGAGCTGATCATTGTGGCGCAGGACACAACGTATTACGGCATGGACCTGTACGGCGAAGTGCGTCTGGCGGAACTCCTGCGGCAGCTGCAAAAAGTCGATGGCATTGACTGGATTCGTCTGATGTACCTGTACCCGATCAACTTCTCCGACGAACTCATCGACGTGATTGCGGATTCCGGTAACATCCTGCCATATCTCGATATGCCACTTCAGCACATCAATTCTGCAGTGCTGAAACGTATGCAACGTCGCGTGAATTCTGATCAGACGCGGGAGCTTGTGAGTAAGCTGCGGGAGCGAATTCCGAACGTGGTTCTGCGAACCACCTTCATTACGGGATTTCCTGGTGAAACTGATCAGCAGTTTGAAGAACTGCGACAATTCGTCGAGGAAACTCGCTTCGAACGCATGGGAGTTTTCACCTATTCGCTGGAACCAGGCACGCCGGCGGTGAAACTGGAGGGGCACCTACCGGAAGACGTAAAAGAGGCCCGCCGCGACGAACTGATGGCGTTGCAGCAGGATATTGCCTTTGCACACGCCGACAAGATGATCGGCTATGAATTGGATGTGCTGATCGATGAAGAGATTGGTGACGGCGTTTATGTGGGCCGTTCTTATGCGGATGCTCCGGAGATTGATGCGAACGTGATTGTCCGCGGTGTCGATCTGCAGCCGGGCGATATGGTACCGGTCGAAATCATGGAGCGACAGGATTATGACCTGGTCGGCATGGTTGCTGATGTCCTGGCCGAAGAGACCGACGAGTAGAATGACATTATGTCAAACGTAGATATTTCAACGCTGACAACTGCAGTTGCAGTAAAACGCAAGGCTGTGCTGGGGCGTGAGTCGCTGAACATGCCCAACCTGGTCACCGGGACACGGCTGCTGCTTTCGCTTTTGCTGTTCTCGATGATCTCAGCTGGCGGCTGGTGGATCTCGGCCGCAGCGTTGTTTGTCTTCGCCGCCTCCACCGACGCGCTCGATGGATATCTGGCTCGGCGCTATAAGCAGATCACCGTTCTGGGCAGGATTCTGGACCCGTTTGTGGATAAAGTCATCGTGTGCGGGTCATTTGTCTTTCTGCTCGAAAAGCAGGGAGAGGCTGATTCCGGAGTGAATGCATGGATGGTGATCATCATCATCGGTCGCGAGATGTTCGTTTCCAGTCTGCGCGGCATCCTCGAAAAGGAGGGCAAAGATTTCTCCGCCAGCATGGCGGGAAAACTCAAGATGACACTGCAATGCGTGGCCGTCACCGTCAGTCTGTTGTCACTTTCCGAATCGCTCAACTGGCCGTGGCTGCCCGGCGTTCGCGATGTGCTGTTGTGGATTGCCGTCGGAGTGACAGTCTGGAGCGGACTGATTTACGTCATCCGCGGCTTTTCTCTGCTGCGGCAGGAGTAGGATGGACATTCATGTCCGTCGATGGGCCGTGAATGGCGATCGAAACGAAGTGTGAACGTTCGGCGTTTGGCTCGGGGAGCATAACTGGCGGCGCCAGCCATTCAAACGGACGGCAGGGGACGTTTCGAAGGATCCAGAAGGCAGTCACCGCGACGGCAATCGACATGGCTTGTTTGCCGCTCAGCCGCCAACGAATTGCCATGAATCGTGGAACTGGCAGTTCAAGAAACAGCAGCGACGCTCGGGCGGCTTCCCATGTCAACCAGGGCAAGGCGATGATGACCATCGCATTGCATTGCAGAGCGAGCAGGATTCGTCCGTTGAGCAGGTGATGAACGGCTCGCTGGCAACCGCAGCCTGGGCAATGCAGGCCGCTCGCCCAAAAGAACATGCACTTGGGAAAGAATGCTTGCCAATCCCCTGATGGGTTCTTTCGAAACAGGACGTACCCAAGGCAAACGATTCCTGCGACGGCGGCCAAAAAGCCGCATCGCCGCAGGAATCGTTGTGTTTGCATTCGTTCCTCGTTCATTGAAAACATCAGAACCCAGGCTGACCCTGTTGAGCAGCCATCCCAATAAGTATCTGGCCGACGACGACAAGAATGTTAACAACGACTCCAACGCCAATCGCGATGTTGCCCCACATATTGGCTTGCTGTGAAGCCTTCTGGGCACCAGCATAGTCCCCGGAATCCAGCTTGCCATTGACTTGCGCGGCAAAAACGATGGCGACGATTCCAAATGGAATGCAGCAGCAGATCGTGGAAATAATGGCCTTCACCAGATGGTTCGGAATATTGGGGCGTGGGCCACCCTGACCCATTTGTCCCGAAGCAGGTTCTGAATATGGATTGAACGGCGTCTGACCTGACATGGAATGCACCTTTCGAAATTTCGAGCGACGTGAGGAATCTGTGAAGAATTCTTGAAACAAACAAACCTACATGTTCGTCTCACCTGAACGGACCAAATAATCCCGGGATTAATCAACTTCGGCACTCAGCAGGATTTTATCCAGTTTTAACATCATTGCTGCAGGCCTCCCGCAATAAGACCTATCGCCATAATCACCAGCATGCCAATGACTGGCAGAATGCCAAGTCCGATGCTGATGTTGCCGTACATGTTCGCCTGTTTCGACGCACTGGTTGCTCCCGTATAATCGCCAATGTCCAGCTTTCCGTTCACTTGAGCCGCGAATACGATGGCCACAATGCCCAAGGGCAGGCAACAAAAGCAGGTCGCCAGAATCGCCTTGACGAGGTGATTCGGAACATCGGGCCTGAGACCCGCATTGATTTGTCCGTACGGTTGCTGGCCGTACTGAGACGGAGAGGAATATGGATCAAACGAATCGGTCATACAGGCGGTCCAAATGCGGCTGACTTCGTTACGGAAGTAGATGTAGTTTCCAAACGCGATCGTTTCAAGTCACCAGCGCGAGATATGTCGTATGCAACTAATCCGACCTGTCCTGAATGTCAGCCCGAAATCCCGATTGCGGTCGCCGTCGCGTATTCGCGAGCGTGTGAGATCGTCAGTTTGATTTCCGCAATCTTCAAATGCTGGCTGATCTGCAGTGCCTCTCCGGACAACTGTACTGTCGGCTGACCAGTATGCAATGAAATCACCTCAATATCGTGAAACGTGATGCCCTGCACAAAGCCGGTCCCGAGGACTTTGACAACGGCTTCCTTGGCAGCCCAGCGACCGGAAAAGCGGACTGCGGAATCACGATGCCGGTTGGCATATTCAATTTCATTGTGCGTGAAGCACCGTTTCAGAAAATGATCGCCGTGGCGTTCAATCATTTCCCGAATGCGTTCGATTTCCACAATGTCCGTGCCGATCCCGATGATCATGTCATTCGCCTGCTTTGCGAACTCCAACGGTCAGCAGCAGATTCGCCCACAGCGACTGATCACCGGTCTGAATCGTGAGTACATGATCGCGTGAATCGACAGCGTCATAAAACTCCCAGCGGGAGATCGGCTGCAATTCAATCGTCATTCCGGCATTCGACAGAATACTGCGATACTCATTCCAGACCGGCGGATCATGCGGCAGCCGGTATGGATCATCGTCCGGCATTCCCATCGTGTTGACGGCCTCGATCGGGATGGCAGCCAGCAATACCTTCAACACCTGAGATACCGACACCAATCCTGGTGCCAGATTCAGGCTGACCAATTCTGCCCTGGGACCGATCGCAGACGCTGCGGGATAGTTGCCATCTGCAATCAGCACTTTGGAACTGTGTCCCGCTCGCGCCAGAACTTCGGAAATCTTTGGATGAATGAGTTCAGAACGGAGCATAAAGGAAGAGTCCAAACGAGGGAGAAAAATACTCGACTCGGAGAGTCAAGCTACATGAGCTATGGCCGGAAGCAGCGCCGAAAGGTTTCGATTGTCTGCCGAGCCGTCGTCAGTGAATCGGGAATCGGGAATGCTTCGGCGGAAGCGTAACCATCGTAGCCGATTGATGCGAGGGCAGAGGCAATCGGCGCGAAGTCTATATGGCCTCGTCCAGCAGCCTGCCGGTTGGAATCCACGAAATGCACATGACCAATCTGCGCCCCGGCGGTTTGCAACGCATCGGCGACCGATACTTCTTCGATGTTCATGTGAAACAGGTCAGCCAGCAGTTTTACTGAGGTCGTGGCCAGCGGTCTCAGAAGCTCCACACCTTGCTGCATCGTATTCGCCATATTGGTTTCGTAGCGATTGAGCGGTTCGTAGATCAACGTCGTGCCGAGCGATTCGGCATGTTCGCCCAAACGCTGCAGAGCATCTCGCAAATATCCCTGTGCGGTGGGCTGATCGACCACATCGTCCCATTTTCCCTGCATCGAACCAATGATGGCAGGAGCCGCGTAATCAGCACCGGCACTCATGATGTCACGGATGAAGTGTTCGGCTTTTTGACGCCGCGCCGAGTCCGGATCGCACAGTTGCAGTTTTTGAACCACCATTCCAGCGCCTGTGCCCACCGCTGCGAGTCGCAAGTTATGCCGCTGCAGCAGGTCAGCCAGAGGCAGGCTTCGGATCGCATCAGCCGACGGGGCAAACAGCTCGACGGCATCGAATCCAAGTTGTGACGCGATATGGCAGGCGTGCGCGACATCATCATGAAACACAAACGGACCCTTGCGAGCCTGTCCGACAATGCTGACAGTGATGGCGGATTTGATCATAGTGCGATGTCGCGGTTGTGAATCGGGAAGTGGAGGATGAGAGGCACGATCGTGAAGCGTAGCGAAAAATGTTCGAAATCGCGACTCTTCCGTTGTCGCTACTTCAACCGAATATCGACGCTCGCACTGTGAGCGGTAAGGCCCTCTTTTTCGGCCATCAGGCGCACGTGCGGAGCATCGCCATTCAATGCGGCAGCGTCGTACTGAATCACGGAACTGCGTTTCAGGAAATCCGTTGCTGCAAGGCCATTGGCGAATCGGGCTGTGCCGCCGGTGGGTAAAACATGCGATGGCCCTGCGATGTAATCACCCAAAGCAACCGGAGTGTAATGACCTAGAAAAATGGCCCCCGCATTCTGGATCTGATTCAGCATGACTTCCGGATCGTCCATCGAAATGTGGAGATGCTCCGGAGCCAGCAGATCTGTCAGTTCGGCTGCTTCCACTGCACTGCGTGCAAGAATCAGGGCTCCGTAGTCTTCCAGCGACTGCCGCGCCAGGTCGCCACGGGACAATTGAGCCAACTGCTGCTCCAGTGCCTGCAGCACGGCTGCGATCAATGGCTCATGCCATGTGATGAGTACCCCGGAGCCGGGGCTGTGTTCCGCCTGTGAGATCAGATCTGCGGCCACAAATTCCGGTCGAGCGGTTCTGTCGGCAAGCACAATGACCTCGCTCGGGCCGGCAATGCTGTCAATATCCACGTCTCCGAAGACATGCTGCTTGGCAAGTGCTACGAACAGGTTGCCCGGTCCGACAATTTTGTCAACTCGTGCGATGCCCTCAACTCCATAGGCCAGCGCGGCCACGGCCTGAGCCCCGCCAACGCGATAGACTTCTGTCACGCCAATCTCATGACAGGTCGCCAGCATATCGATGTTATAACCGCCAAAGGGTGTTGGCGGGACCACGATCGCGATTTCTCGAACACCGGCTGTCATCGCCGGGACAGCCGTCATCAGCACGGTCGATGGATACGCAGCAGCACCGCCTGGCACGCAGATTCCGACACGTTTCATCGGCAGGTGTCGCTGTCGCAGCTCGACCGTTCCGCTCCCAGCCGATCGCACGACCCGAGCATCGTGCGGGAGAATGGCCCGCTGAAACGCTGCAATGTTGTCGCGGATCTGCCGAATTGTGGCAAGGAATTCGGGCGACGCCTGCCGTCCCGCTGACGCCAATTCTTCCGGAGTCACGCGAATCGTTTCGGGCGTGAGGTCACGCCGATCCAGTCTGGACGTGTAGTGCAGCACAGCGTCGAGACCGCGATTGCGCACGTCATCACAAATTCGCCGGACGACTTCGCGCGGGCTGAGCGGTTCGCCGAAGAGCTCAATGGTTCGTTGACGCCCGGCTTCCGAAACGACATCTCCACGTGGGCTGAGCTTATCGCGGAGCTGGCGAAAAAGTCCTCTCGCGTCGCTCTGACGGCAATCGATGGTGGTAATGGCCAGTGGTGGGATCATCTGTCGAAACTGTTGCCGTTAAGAGACTGCGCATGAAATGGTTACTATACTCCGCGCGGATCTGAATGAGGCCCTGTTTTATCAGCCGGTACGCATCAGCGTCCGGTTAGGTCCGCATTCCCTTCAATAACCGGGTGCTTGGAGGCTGTTGATTTAGTCGTTTAACCCGACCCAAAGGGGAGGAATGCCACGGGAACGCCTCGCCTACTGCATCGGGTTAAACGAAAACACTCCTGATCGTCACTAAATCAACAAACCGCTAGCGCACTCCGGCTGATCACTCGTTCTCGACCGCGTGAAGTATATGTTGTCGCTGCCTGATTGAAGCTACCTGCGGACCGAAGTACAGTCTGTGGTTCAATTTTGCCGAGTTTTTCCAACCCATTCCCGTTCTTCGAAAGCCATTCCCTTGAAATCCGGGTCATCAGAAATCATTGATCTTCGTAGCGATACGGTCACTCGGCCAACGCCGGCGATGTTGCAGGCCATGATCACTGCGGAAGTTGGCGATGACATCATGGGTGAAGATCCGACTGTCAATCGACTGGAACGGTCCGTCGCCGACATGTTCGGGCACGAGGCGGCGGTGTTTGCTTGTTCCGGGACTCAGAGCAACCAAATGGGCGTGCGTGTGCATTGTCTGCCTGGCGATGAACTGCTCATCAACGAAACCGGTCATATCTCAAATTTCGAAGGTGGCGCTGCCGCAGCATTGAGCGGCGTGACGGTCCGCACAATTGTTGCCGCAGATGGATTGCTGGATGTGGACGTCCTGGAAGGCAAGATCCGTGTGAACGACCAGCACTACTCCCGGACGCGACTGGTGTGTCTGGAAAATACAACCAACCTGGGCGGCGGCCACGTTTATTCGCTGGACCACCTGCAGCGCGTTTCTGACTGGGCCACGACAAATGGATTGAAACGACACCTTGACGGGGCAAGACTGTTCAATGCGATCGTCGCAGGAGGATACTCGGCAGCCGATATTGGCAAATGCTTTGATACGATTTCGATCTGCTTTTCGAAGGGCCTTGGCTGTCCGATGGGATCAATCCTTGTCGGCAGCCGCGACGACATCGCACGAGCCAGGCGAATTCGAAAACTGTTCGGCGGTGCGTTGCGACAGTCGGGGATTGTTGCCGCCGCTGCCATCTATGCATTGGAGAACAACGTCGCACGACTGAAGGACGATCATGCGAATGCCAGTCAACTCGCGACGGGGCTCGCGTCGATTCAGGGAATCCGGATTGACGTCGAGCGCGTGAAATCGAATCTGGTGTTCTTCGAAATTGAAGCCGGACTCGGGCTCGCAATTCAACTTGCCGGTGCATTGAAAGAGCAGGGCGTTTTGATCGGTCCGATGGGAGGACAACGCATGCGGGCAGTCACGCACCTCGATGTGACGACAGCGAATATCGCAAAGACCATTGAGGTGATTCGCCATTGCATAGGGCAAGGCTTCGCGGATCGTCCGCTGGTCGGCAGCGGGCCGTATTCGAAGTAGTGCTCTGTTAAGACTTGATTTTTGGGTAGGCCGGACCAAGCGGAGCGCCGTTCCGGCATTTGGCCGACCTTGCCGGAACGGCGCTCCGCTTGGTCCGGCCTACAGTTTCAACGCCAATTCATTGGTTTAACGAGGCATGAGCGCCCTCCAACACCGGCCACCCATCGATCCATTCGTGACAGAGCACAAGGCTGATCAGCACAGAGAATATCGCCTTCAGCAATTCGCACGTGTCGTGTAGAATGCCGAGTGAAAGGAGTCGTCGGTGCGGAGCGAATGTCTGATTCTACTGTCAATTCTGCTCGCATGTGCCTGTAATTGCCATGCTGCCCAGGAACCGGAACCTCCTGAGTTGATCATTCCGCCGTGGGATGCAGTTGAACAACCCCCAGCGACAGCGAATGTCAGCACTGCTGGAACTACGCGACAGGAAATACCGCGTGAAGCCACCGACTTTATTCGTGGCATCGCACTGCTGTTGATTCCTCCGGAGTTCGAAGACGATGACGGCTGGGGCGATGAAAAGAAAATCCAGTCCGGCCTGAATATTCGTTTTAGCGACGGCCGGTTAGATACGAATCGTCGCTGGAAGCATGTGAATCATGGAAACTGGCTGCAGGCGACCGGAAAGCTGGTCGATCCGGTAGAGCGATTCCAACTGAACGCCGCACGATTGCCTGAGCCGGAGAAAGGAACCCAACGCTACGATGTCGAGGTGTCAGCACGCTTGCGAGTCACAGGTCGGCAGCAGCAGTGGAGTTACGGAGTCATGCTGTGGAGCATCAGCGCTGAGGCCGTCGCCGATGTGACTCTGCATTTGGTTCTGGATGTGAAATCAGAAGTCGTGCAGAACGATAAGGGAACACGACTGCGATTCATTCCCGATGTGACCGAGGCAGAGGTACAGTTGACGGACTTCAGCCTGCGGCGAATCAGCCATTTGAAAGGAAAGGCCGTTCAGAATTTCGGAGACTTGTTTGAAGCACTGATCCGTCAGCGTGTTGGCCGCGAAAACAAGAACCTGGCAACACGGATCAATACCGCACTGGAAAAGCATCACGAACGACTGGAAATTCCGTTTGATATCGCTGGCTGGTTCCAAGCTGCGGATTCCAAGGAACTGGCTGACCAGGGCGACGTCAAGATTTGATTCTCGGGTTCAAGTTATCAGCCGGATGCCGCAGGATTCTTGAGGAATATCACAAAGATGCCGGTGCCAGACACAGTAGACGAATCAGTTGAGCCGACAAGTCACTGACCGGCCTGGTGTTTCATTTGTTCAACGATCCAGTAAACCGCTGGACAGACGAGCGAATTGGCGGCAACACCCCTCGTTCTGAATACGAGATCTTTCTTGTTGGTGTGTGGGTACTCGCGGCACACCGTCGGACGAACGTCGTAGATCGTACAGCGATTGTCCTCGCCGAGAAACGGACAGGGCATTTGTCGTGTGTTGTACGGCGGATCGTTTGGATTGGGCTTCAGGTACGTGTCGATCAATTCAGATTCGTCCATATTCAGGTGGGCGGAAATTCGCTCGACATCCGATTCGTCGAACTTCGGCCGTTTCGTCTTGCAGCAGTTCGCACACAGCGTGCAATCGATGATTTGAAACGCCCTCTCATGCAGCTCAGCGGCCAACGCATCGGGCTCGAAACCATATTCCCGAATCTTCAGACTTCGCAGAAACTCATAGTTCTCATCGTCATTGCGTTGAGCGTTCTGCTCCCAATCGCGAACGATACTGTCGTGATCAGCTTTGTGTTTGCTGCTGGAAGTCTGGCCCGACTCTCCTACTTTCTGGCTGTCATTCGACTCAGCATTTTCTTGGTCCGAACTCGCGCCGCGCGAGTGGACGCGCTTCTCATACAATTCCTGAATCCACACCTTGACCGGAGCCTTCCATTGCTGCGATGGACCGGGGACATTTTTTATCAGCGCTCGTGGACTCAGTCCCAACTCTTTGGCTTTGCGAATGTCGTCCATGTTCAGCCGGCAGACTTGTTTGGCTTTAGCCCACTGCGGGTCGTGTTTCGGATCCTTGTTCGGAAATTTCTTTTTGGGCTCAATCAAGCCCGCGTCCATTGCGGCCTTGCGCGCCACGACGTTCTCCTGCCAGGCACGGTGGATCTCGCGAATCCGCTGAGGTACAGACAGCGCCTCGTCTGAGCCGCCGGTGAGCAGCAGAGTTTGCAGTCGCTTAAGCGTAAAACCGGTCTGGCGTGCCAATTGTGCGTCGTCGTCTGACAGGTCATGTTGACCTTGAAATTCAGTCCACTGTTTTAATGCCTGCTTTCGACGCTTCTGTTTCATCGAACCCATATTGTCGCGACGCCTTAAAACAGTTAGAAGCCGAGCCAAAGAATTTCGGCTGTTGGTCCTCCTTCTCCATGATAACAAGCATCTTCGATCAGTTCAAAAGGCAATAGTACAACGCAGGCAACGTCTTTCTCCGACTCGTGCAGGCCTGGTGAGAGACCGAAAGTATGTGGTATGAATGCGGCTACGCGATGCCCGATATGCCACTGTTCCTGACGCCTCAATTGCACGTCAAAGTCCCGTTGGAAACGACATACGGAGCAACCTGGAAAATCCTGCCCGAACAGTTGCGTTCAGCAGTAACGACTGGCAAACTCCCGTTGGCTTGAAGAATCAAAGCACTGCGGAAGTGTGCGTTTGTCGGAATGAGTGCAAACTGGTTATGCTGCTCCACTGAGGCAACTCGGGCGATGCAGATTTTGAGGTCTTGATTATGGCATGGCGACCATCGGAATGGGTGCTTGAAGGCGAACTGGATAACACGCAGCCTGGCTGGACGATCGGCTGGGTGCGGATTCAGGGACGGGACGAGCCGTTGAAACTGAAACTTGTCGGAAACTGTCATCCGGATCTCGCGGGCTGGAAGTTTCGCATCGTTCGCATCGACCCTATTCCGGATTGGGCGGAAGAACTTCAACTGGATGGAATCGCCACAGATCAAACGGGAACAATCGGTGACGTCACGGCCGATCAAATGATCCGGCACTTTGAGTGCTCGCCAAAGGAATTCGTCGAACGTAGTTACGCTGGTGACCAACCAGAAACGACATGGCGAAAGTGCCTTTATCTGGAATGGTTCAGTCACCGCAACGGCCGCGTCGTCATTCAGTCAACTCAACTGGCGGTGGAACGACTCGGCACGCGTGCATTCGAAGTGACGGAAGAGCAATCCGCCGAACAGGCCAGGCAGAACTCGAAGGAGATGGACCATTTCATGTTTCAGATCGGCGACGCCCTGGCTGACATCTCGCCCGAGGACGACGAACCGGAACCGTCGGCGAGTTGATCAGCAATGATGTGGACTTGGTGAGCGGAATGGCGCTAGCCACCGGTCACTGTTCCTGACAAAGCAGGAAAACACTGGCGGCTAGCGCCGTGCGGCTCACTGAAAAACGCTTAAGTCCACGCCATTGGAGTTAATCAGGGTGGGACCAGTGGCCCACAAAGCCGCGTCGGCCCGTCATTGTGTGCATGCAGAAACAAATGGTTTGTTTGACCTTGCCGCTGATAGAATAACCATCAGCAAATTCGACATTGATCTTCCTGCAGATATCCAACGAGGACTTCCCATGCCGATTCATGACTGGAGCCGAGTGCCGTCGGGACTGTTTCACCATTTCCACCAGAGTTGGTCAATTCGAATGTCGGATGCGTTGAACGGTGGACTCCTGCCGCCAAACCTCTCAGCGTTGGTTGAACGGCGTGCGGGCGTAAAGGAACCTGATATTCTGGCGATCGAAGACTACGCACCACTCAACGAAGTTGAAACGTCATCGCTGGAGAGGAGAGCCGGAAGCACGGCGACGCTGGAGGCACCAGCGTCTCGAATTGTTCAACGCAGTTCCGAAGAAATTTACGCTGGTCGCGCAAACCGGATAGTCGTCCGCCATCACCTTGGCCGGATCGTCGCTGTCATCGAAATTGTTTCACCGGGAAACAAGGACAAACGTGGTGCGATCCGGAATTTCGTGGACAAGACTGTTGAATTCATCGAGGCGGGCGTCCATGTGCTGGTGGTCGATCTGTTCCCGCCTACCGTCCGAGGTCCCAAAGGACTGCACAAACTCATCTGGGATGAAATTGAAGATCAGCCGTTTGAGCTGCCGGACGGGCTGGATCGTTTGCTCATGTCGTACCAGGCCGGGCGCGAGAAAGTCGCCTACATTGAACCACTTGCGATTGGCGACACCATGCCCGACATGCCACTGCTTCTGACACCACATTTGCATGTCAAAGTTCCGTTGGAGGCGACTTACGAAGCGACATGGAACGTGCTGCCTCAACAGCTCCGCATGGCCGTCACGACGGGGGAACTTCCGAAGGAGTGAACAAACATCATGCTGTTCATTCTGTGTCCCCGAGTAAATATGATCGCACGAAAACCCATGCCTTACGACTGTTTCATCAGCTATGCCTCGGTCGACTTTGCTATTGCGGAAGAATTGCATCGCCGACTGCAGACTGCAGGCTTCACGGTGTGGTTCGACAAAGCTCGGCTTCATCCCGGTTGTGACTGGCATCGGGAAATCGAGCGGGGCGCGGAAGAATCGCGAGTCATGCTGCCGGTACTCACTCCGCGATGGCGACTCTCGGAGTGGACCAGGTTTGAGACCTATGGCGCGGAGGCGGTGATTCCGATTCTGTGCGAAGGCCGGTTTGAGGACGTGAGTACGCCACCGCTGGTCAGCCATCAGTCGCAGTCGATGGACCTCAGCGACGGAAACAACGCGGACTGGCCGCGGTTGTTTGCTGCACTGCGGACTTTGCTGGCCGCAGCGCAGCCAGACCGTGCTCGCCATCTCGCACACCTGCGTTACCGTGCGAATCCGTACTTTGTCGGTCGAGAGGAAGATCTGCTCCGCATCCACGAGCAACTGCACCAGAATCCGACAGCCGTGCTGACTCAGGGACGCGTCCGCGCCATCGCCGCGCTGGGTGGCGTGGGAAAGACTACGCTGGCGCGTCAGTATGCGGAAAAATTCTGGCGGCTGTATCCACAGATTTTCTGGGTGGACACTCGCCTGGGCTATGAGACCGAGTTTGCCCACATCTTTGACATTTTGTTTCCCGATCTGTCCGGCAGCGGTCTCACCGATGACATCAAGGCCCGTCGCGCACTGGAAGCATTGAACAGCCGCGACCGCCGGTTGCTGATTCTGGACAACGCCGAAAACGAGGAGACCGCGCAGGCATGGATCCCAAAGACCGGCAGTTGTCATACGCCCATTACTTCGCGCTATGCCGGCTGGTCCGCAGCCATCCAGACAATCTATCTGCACGTCCTGGAGAAGGAACCGGCGCGCGAGTTATTGCTGCGTCGCTCGGGTCGGGAGTCGGATGGTCTTTCGGATGATGAAAGCCGTGCCGGTGACACGCTTGCAGAAAGCCTTGGCTACCTTCCGCTCGCGCTGGAACAGGCCGCAGCCTACATCGGGGAGCAGGGTGCGGCGTTCGGCTTCCGTGACTACCTGAAACTCTATGCCGAGTCAGCCGCCGAACTGCTCACGCTCAAGGCCCTTGGCTCGACAGAATACCCAGATGCGGTGATTACCACATGGAAGACCACGGTGGCGAAGCTTCCCGCAGAATCCCGCGTTGTGCTGCGTCTGGCCGCTTTCATGGCTGCCACGCCGATGCCCATGAAGATGTTTGTGGATTCCGCAAAGGAGGTGTGTCTATGCACCGAGTTGTTCGGTGCGGGGAGCGAAGCATCACCAAACGATGAACTTTTCATCCGTCAGGCGCTGACTTCCCTGAAGCGTTACTCGATGGCGCAGTTCGATGGTCGCATGGCACAGTTCCACGGGCTGGTGCAGACTGTGGAGCGGGTGAATCTTACAGGCCGGGAATTCTCAGATTGGTGGCGACGTGCGACAGCGGTCTTTATTGCCCACTTTTTAGAACATGTTGCAGACGAGTCGAGTTCTGGGGGGCAGACAACCGGGAGTGGACAACGGGGACACCGCTGCGTGAGATTCACGTCGAACTGGAAGACCCGAACTCCGAAGCCGTCGATCTGGCGGCGAAGTTCAGGAAGAATTTTGAGGAGTTTGGGAAATAGTGACAACCAAAGCATTCCGCCCCGAATGGGGCACCCGCAAATCAGCCTGGGGCAACGCCCCTGGAAAGGAAGTCCACAAAGTCCCCAAGCCCCAACGGGGCGAAACAAATGGACGATGACACACCGACGAACGACAGAATTGAAAAATCATGATCTCACGCGAAAACGCAATTTATGCCGCCCTTTCAGGGCTCGACCGGTATCGGGGATCATATTCCCAGGGCGTTGCCCTGGGCTGGCATGTGATTGACCCTTCGGGCCGTGAAGACAAAACACAATTGGAATTCCGCCCCAATTTAATCACTGGGAGAAAACACCAATGCCGCAATCTCTCGTAAAAAACCTGATTCACCTGATATATAGCACCAAACATCGCACGCCATGGATTCCCAAAGATGTTCAGGAGAGACTTTGGGCCTATCAGGCGGGGATCTTCCAAAAGATGGAGAATCCAGCATTGATTATTGGCGGAGTCGAAGATCATGTTCATGCCTTGTTCCTGCTTTCGAAGAATTATGCATTGAAAGATGTGGTTGAAGAGGTCAAAAAAGGCAGTTCAAAATGGATGAAAACCGGCGAGGGTTCCGGCAATCACCTGTTTACATGGCAAGGCGGATATGCCGGGTTTTCGGTCAGTGAATCGAATGTCGAAGTCGTGAAGAAGTACATCCAGAATCAGGCCGAACATCATCGCAAAATGTCATTCCAGGACGAGATGCGTTTGTTGTTCAGGAAACACGGAGTTGAATTCGATGAACGATATGTGTGGGATTAAGTTTCATAATTGCGATTCGACCAATTGCGATTTCGCCCCGAATGGGGCAATACATATCAGCCTGGGGCAACGCCCCAGGAATTGGTTCCATAACATGTTCCAAGCCCCAACGGGGCGGCACAAGCGCGTCAATGACATGCAAACGAACCCACGACGGAAACGATGAATCATGACGGGACGCGGGAACGCAATTTGTATCGCCCCTTCAGGGTTCCGGCGGTTTGGGGGATGGCGGTCCCAGGGCTGGCATGTGGTTGGCCCGTTGGGATGCGGGCATGTGGCACGGCAAGACCTCAACACCGAAGCCATCACGCTCGCCGCGACGATCAGGAAGAATTTCGAGGAGTTGAGGACATGAGCGGTGGAACGAAAGTCGGTTACCGCGTGTATCCGGTGATTCTGTCGCCCTATTTTGAAACCGAGATAGTCGCGTGAAGATCAATGTCACCGAAATGTTCGTCCATTACTGGCGTGCCAAATGATCAGAAATATTTTGCGGCAATAACCTGCAGGACATGAGAAAATAGTAATAACTCTCTAAAGTACACCTGAAAAAGAAGGAACTGGCGTCGGAGAGGCATCATGGCCATTTCGGTGAAATGCCGAGCGTGTGGAGCTGCGTTTGCAGTCAAAAATGAACTTGCAGCAAAACGTATTCGTTGCGTGGCGTGCAAAGAAGTCATCACAGTACCGGGCGTTGCGGCAGACGCAGCCGCAACGACACAGGCATCCACTGCGCCGACCAAAAAGAGTTCATCAAATCCGCCGGCTGCAACAGCCACACCTTTACCAAAACCGGTGTCTCAGACTGCGCCGATGATTCGCCGAGCGAGACGCATTGCTCCGGACGAATTGAATGAGCCTGTCGTGGCGATCGCGACCGATGACACCGCAGAGCCAACCACTCGTGCGAGAGTGGTTCGTGGGCCTCAGGACATGCAGGCAGAATCGGTGCGACACACTGCGGCAACTCTGTCGGCACCGCCTGAAGACTTTGAAACGTTGCGACAGAAAGTGTTTGCATCATTTACAAGTCCCGCCATTCAGCCTGTTCCCGTGGTCGCTTCCTATCGCATCGGGATCGCACTGACGTCGCTGTTGATGATCATGTTGCCGCTCATCTATCTGGCCATGATTTTCGCGGTGGGCTGGCTTGTCTATTATCACGCTGCGAATCATTCCGGTATGATCTCCTCAGCATCTCAGTCTACCTCCGGTCGCAATTCCGGGCGCGCGGCGATCTTTGCATTATTGGCCTATCTGACGCCAATGATTGCCGGCGTCGTATTGATTCTGTTTATGCTGAAGCCGTTGTTTTCGAAGCCTGCAAAGGATTCCGGCAGACGGACTCTGAAACCCGAAGAAGATCCTCTGCTGTTCGAATTTGTAGATCGGATCTGTAAAGCCGTTGGTTCACCTCGACCACGCCGCATCGACATCGATTGCAACATCAACGCCAGCGCCAGTTTCGGCCGGGGCCTGCTCAGCATGGTCGGCAACGATCTGGTGCTGACAATCGGAATGCCACTCGTCGCGGGACTCACGATGCGGCAGTTTGCCGGTGTCCTGGCTCATGAATTCGGCCATTTTGCCCAGGGTGCGGGAATGCGGCTGTCGTATCTGATTCGTTCGATCAGCCTATGGTTCACGCGCGTCGTCTATGAACGCGATGCGTGGGATGATCGCCTGGCGGAATGGTCGCACAGCATCGATATTCGTATTGGCTGGGTTTTGTATCTGACGCGGCTGTGTGTCTGGCTGACTCGCAAAGTGCTGTGGGTACTCATGATGGCCGGATACTTGATCAGTGGCTATCTGTTGCGCCAAATGGAATTCGATGCTGACCGGCATGAAGCACGCCTGGCCGGAAGTCGCACCTTCGCGACCACCGCGCGGCAGTTGGCTGTCCTGAACGTCGCGTATCGCGGAGCCATCAACGATCTGGGCGGTTTTTACAGCGAAGGAAGGTTGGGAGACAATTTGCCAAAGTTGATTCTCCTCAACGCGGATCAGTTGCCGGAGGCAGTGCATACCAAAATCGATGTGATGATTCTGGAATCAAAAACTGGCCTGTTGGACACTCATCCCGCTGACACCGAACGCATGGCGAGCGCGGCACTGGAGAATACGGAAGGGATCTTCCAGCTTCGCCTCCCTGCATCGCATCTATTCAGACGATTTGATTTTCTGTCGCGTGCCGTGACGTGGGATTACTACAAGGAGATTTTCGGAAACGAACTCAAGAAGTCGGACATTCATCCCGTCGATGAATTGATGGAACGATTGAAGGTCCAGCAGGCTGCGTGGAAGGCGCTGCGGAGGTTTTTCCGGGACTATGTTTCGTGGTATCGAGCCCTCCCGACTCCGAACGAAGCATGGGAGACTGCGACGGATATTGCCACAACTCTGCTTCACCTCAAACGTCACCGTGCAAAAATGCTGAATCTGGCGGAAGGCTATGGCAAGGCATGGAAGATATACGACGATGCCGATACGCAACTCATCGAAATCGGACTCGCGGAAGCCCTGATGCAGGCTGGCATTCGAGTCCGCACGAAAGACTTTTCCGTTTCGCTGACTTCCCGCAGCGAAACAAGCCAAGAGAAAGAAGCTGCGAAAATCAGGCAGGGCAGGATGGAGGCGAAACTCGTTGCGTTTGAGGAGGCGGTTGCTGCACGGCTTTATGCAGGCTTGAAAATTGCGCGAACGAAAGAACTGGCTCCAGCGCTGGCGAAGGACGGATTTCTGGTGGCTGAAATTGATCAGTTGCTGCACATGTTTCAGCACGTCAATGAGCGGCTGGGGCAACTTCTGATGATTCGTGATGCACAGATCACGATGGGGAAACTGTTGTCGATCCTGTCCGACCACAACGACAACGTGCAGTTGATCAACCATATTAAACTGTCAATGCAGGAACTGTACGCCCATATTTTGAATTTGCGAGCATCGTTCGAGAACCTGCCGTACCCGTTTGATCATGCTCAAGCGGATATCTCCGTGGCGGATTATCTGCTCAAAGAACTTCCGGACCGGGAAAATCCTGTTGGTCTTTACGAAGCCGCCGATGCGATTGGTCGAGCGTTGCCACCACTGCAGGCCCGTGTTCTCGGGCGTCTCTGCCAGATCGCCGAATGCGTTGAAACTCAATTCGACCTGCCGCTGCTCGACGATCCGCCGGAACCGGAGGTTGATTTGACGGACAGCGAGGATGACGATGTGTAGTCCTCTGATCGAGGAGAGAGGAGAGAGTTGTTTGTTCGCAATGAATCTGGCACCTCACAATGCTTCAGATCGGCGATGAGGTTGTTCGATGTGCAGTCATCATTGATCCCAAAGCCCCGTGCTGAGGTATTTCAGACCGGTATCGCAAATGCTCACGGCGATCGTCTTTCCGGAGAATTCGCCACGCAGCAACTGCAACGCCGCCGCCACGTTCGCCCCTGCGGTAAAGCCGGCGAAAATGCCTTCCTCGCGAGCCAGTCGTCGCGCCAGTTCAATGGAGTCTGTATCGCTGACTGCGAGGTAGCCATCGACATCCGCCTTGTCGACCAGCGGCAGCTCGCGAGCGTAACCGGCGCCCTGCATGACGTGGCCACAACAAGTCGCCAGACACCCCGCCAGCACCTCGGCCCCTTTAGGCTCGACCACGAAACATTGAATCCCGCGATTGTACTCTTTGAACGCTCGCGCACACCCGGCGAACGAACCGCCAGTCCCGACGAGATCGCAATAAGCGTCGATTCGCCCGCCGGTCGCCCGCAGGAAATCCGGCCCGCTGATGAGATAATGCGCGCGGACATTGGATTCACGTCGGAATTGGTCCACGCGAAACGCGCATCGTTCCTGCACGATTCGCACGGCGGTTTCTTCTACAAGGGACAAATCCTCCCCTGTCACGTGTCCTGCGACGCCCGCCACCTGATCCACCAAAATTACTTCGCCGCCGAGCGCGCGAGTCATGGCCGCACGCTCTGGCGAGTTGCCGCGCGACATGATCGCGACGAAAGGATAGCCTTTCACGGCGCACACCATCGCGACGCCGTTGCCTGTGTTGCCGCTTGTGACCTCGACGACGGTCTGTCCTGGCTTTAACCAGCCTTCCTGCTCGGCTTCCTCAATGATGAACCGTGCGATAATGTCTTTCTTCGAGCCGCAAGGATTCAGGTAATCGAGCTTGGCCACGATCCGGCCGTTCAACCCACGCGTCAGGCGTGACAACTCCACGATCGGCACACCGCCAATCGCATCCAGGACGGACGGACAAACTTGATCAGTTCTGTGCATGGTCAATTCCTTACAGGTCAGCTGGACTTTCGGTGGATCAATCTCCGCGATTTCAGATTCCGGGAATTGATTCTGTGACCGCAAATGTTTCGATGGCGAAGGTCCGGTCGTCTGGAGCATGCTCAGCCGGGACCTGTGTGCGTACATTCGGATGCGAACGGAATCAATCGGGGGCGAGATCGCAGGCAGTCTACTCAGTGCCGAACGCGATGTCACGAGATGCTGGCAATGGCCTCGGAAACGAAGTCGCCGGCATCTTGCGTCGTTCTGAAAAATGGCAGTGAGAGCGTTGCAAGATCAGCCACACATCTGCAGATCGGAGTGAAGCCAGATCCTGGTGCTGGATCCAGAAGTAGATTCGACCCACGTCCGCCCACGTCCGCCCACGTCCATCCCACGAATCTTCGTACGTGCCTGATTTCACCGACCACAGCAGCCTGGGGATCGCGAATCGAAGAGGAAGTCCCGATCAAGTCGATCCTCTACCGAACAGATCGTTACTCACTCCGGACGGTTAATCGTGAGGGAGCAATGACATCGGAATATCTGCCGCCAAATTCGCCAAAATGCACCAGATTCTGGTGATCGCCGACGTGTCCAGAAAACGCACCTGGCTTGCCATCAATTTGACTACACCTGCGAGACTATCGCCACAGCATTCGCTGCTCCGGTCGATGTGACCGGAGCAGTGAAAGACAATGTGACAACTCGCTCAGGTCGGTCTCACCGGAACAGGATCGGGCATCAGGTCTCAGTTTTCGGTCTGTTGGATCGAAGCTTCGATCGGTGGTACAAATCTGACTCAGGACACTCCCTCATGAGTGCGCTGCGTGGGAACTGTTGCACGCTGCGGTCGCGATCACCCACTCGCTCATGAAATCGCGTCCGTAGTCGCTTTGACTGCGCCACTCGATGTTATTCCGCAGGCCTGGACGATCAAATTGATGTGGCGGTGGCCGGTCGCCCGGAAACGAAGGTCGGGAAGCGCCGCGACGCATTCAGTGTTCGAGCTTGAAAAAACCAGCAAACATGACATCGCAATGAGGTTTTATCTCGTGTTTTGACAGCCTCTGGGTAAAAATAGCCATCAGTTTCTACGACACATTTCGGTCGAACGGTTCTCGACAAAGATGATTCGTGATCCCTCCGCTGCGAAGTGCAGCCAATAACTGCGTCATGACGAATTGCAAGAACAAATGCTGCGAAGAAAGCGACTTGTCGCGCGGCGTATCTGGTGAGTCACTTGACGGCAGCAATTCAGTCCACATTTGGAGGATTTGCCTGGATCGCGACGAATCGTCAATACAAAAGTTGCAGGCTCTCTTGTCGGAAGGGGAACGAGACCGCAGTTTGAAGTACAGGTTTGAGGTTGATCGGAATCGCTTCATCGTACGCCGCGGGATGCTGCGAAGGATTTTAGCTGGATACCTTCGTAATGAACCACAGTCAGTGCAGTTTCGTACGGAGGCGTTTGGAAAACCCTGTTTGGCTGAATCTTTGCGTTCGGTTGAGTTCACGGCGACCCACTCACAGGAGATGGCTCTCATCGCCGTAACTCAGGCTGGCGCCATCGGCGTTGACTTGGAATGCGTCCGGCCACTTTCTGATCTCGAGATGATGATTGAGTCATGCCTATCCCCATCCGAAAGGGTCACTCTCGAAACCTTTCCAGCAACTTCGCGGCTTGAGTATTTCTATCGGTACTGGACCTGCAAAGAGGCGTACCTGAAGGCGATCGGAGTGGGGCTTGACCGTCCGCTCACGTCGGTAGAGGTCTTGATGATTGATTCCATTTCAGAACACACTGTCACCTTGCGGGTCGGCGGTGAAGAATGCCCCGAGTTTGCCGTGAGAACTTTCGTCCCATCTGACGGTTACGTGGCCGCGATCGTGACGCCGAGAGCCTGCAGCCAACACACTCCCTTTGAAATCTGACAGACGATAGGCATGTACAGTCTGACGGGGCCGAAACTCGAGCATTCTCGCAACGGCTGGGTCTGCAAGAATCACAGTCGTTTTCAGGAATTTGTAATTTTCAGCCCATCTCTCAAGAGGTCCCGGAATTGACTTCTGATAACTTGCTCGGCTCGCTGGACGGGGTTTTTAGATTGCGTTCCGCCTTTTCCACGGGGCATGATATGTTTCTGGCTTCTCCTGCACCGGGGCTGATGCCATCCTGGTTGATGGGCAGTTCTGTCTCGAAGGCATCAGCCTCAACGACATGCGACTGGACACGGTGGAAACCACAGTGCAACTCTCTGACGCGCAGCAGATTCTGATGGCCAACTGGAACACAACGCGAACCGCCACGAGTCATGCTCGCCGCCCCGGCGAACGTTCGCCAGGGGACGTCACAACTGGCAAAGATTCAGATCCCGCCTCTGTCGCTGGAAAACCAGTCCGAGAAGACCCATGAATTCTGACGCATCACGCGATTCCTTAAGTCTGGCGAATCTGATCCGTCGCGCTGACGGCAACTGTCGGTCTCTGTCTGCTCCTTCAGGCGAGCCTCTGAGCTTTGCCGAACTACGACGGCAGGTGAATTACACGGGAGCGGTGCTTCGTGCTTCGGGTATTGGCAAAGCGGACACAGTCGCCGTGATTCTGCCAAACGGGCCAACAATGGCGTCGGTGTTTCTGGGTGTGTCTTCGTTCTCGATTTGTGCGCCGCTGAATCCTCAATACGGCGCTCAGGAACTGGAGTTTTATCTCTCGGACCTTAATGCCACGGCTGTCATTGTGCCGGCGAATTCCGACTCGCCTGTCCGCGGGATTGCCGCGAATTCCGGAATCAGGGTGCTGGACCTCGAGGCATCATCTTCGCAGGCCGGCCAATTCCATTTCCGTGGCCTCGGCGCGACCACGGAAGTCCCCCCTGATCCCGGCACAGCGGATGATGTGGCGATGATTCTGCACACATCGGGGACTACGTCCCGACCGAAAATGGTTCCCCTGACTCATCGAAACCTTTGTGCTTCGGCCGCGGCCATCGCGCGTACGCTTGCCCTGACGCCGGACGATCTGTGCCTCAACGTAATGCCCCTGTTTCACATTCACGGGCTCGTTGGCGTATTGCTTTCCTCGATCGCAGGCGCTTCGGTAATCTGTACTCCGGGTTTCGATAGTGAGCAGTTCCCTCAATGGATCGCGCAGTGCCGACCCACCTGGTATTCCGCCGTGCCTACGATCCACCAGTCGATCATCGCGATGACTCGCGATTCGTCTGTGTGCAGCAGCCACAGCCTGCGTCTGATTCACTCGTCGTCGGCGCTGCCTCCTGCGATCATGGCGAAGCTGGAAGAGATATTCGGAGTGCCCGTCATCGAATCCTGCGGCATGACCGAAACGGCCCATCAGATGGCCAGCAATTCGCTGCCGCTATTTCCAAATCCGACAGTCGAAACGAATGCAATGACCATGCTGGAATCGAATAGCTCGGGTTGTTCGTGCCCATGCGGGTATGAGCACACGACTGCTGTGACCGAGAGGCTGTGGGGCGGATTCGAGCAGGCTGTGAACATGCATGCTGACCGGCCCGCAGTGGTGATGAGCGAGGAGTCTCTGTCGTACGCAGAGTTGCGCGAACGGGTCGAGGCACTTGCGTGGCGCATCGGCGAACCCGATCCCGGGAAGAGGCAAGTCGTCGCAGTGATGACTCAGAGAGGTCTTCCCTCAGTCGTCGGGATTCTCGCAGCGCTGCGAGCTGGGCGGATCTTCGTGTATCTCGATCCCGCGCATCCTCAGGCACGCGTCGACTCAATCCTTCGCCACTGCGGTGCTGAATACCTTGTCACAGATCAGAACCATCTGAATGTCCCTTTCGCGTTTGGAGGTCGCGTGTTGATCTGGGAGGATTCCGAGGCGGCCGGTACCGACCAGATCTGCTTGCCAAGCGGCTCGTCGGATGAAGCAGCCTGCATCATTTACACTTCGGGATCGACTGGCGAACCCAAAGGTGTCGTTCATACACACCGAGCACTTGGATCTGAAGTCACTCGATTCATTCATCGGCATAGCCTCAATGCCGCGGATCGAGTTTCACAGGTCCTCTCGCCTGGAGTGATTGGGGGGTTGCGTGAAATTTTTTCAGCACTTCTGTCTGGCGCGACTCTATACCCGTTTGATTTGCGGACTCATGGTATCGGGCGATTTCGCAGTTGGCTGAGCAATGAGCGAATCACCGTCTGTCGATTGGTCAGTTCGTTGTTTCGGGAACTGATGTGGGCACTTCCCAGTGAGAATCATTTCCCTGACGCTCGCGTCATAATTCTGGGTGGAGAGGCAGTTTCTCAGTCTGAAGTCAGAAAATTTCATCAGCAGTTTTCTGCGAGTTGTCAACTGGAAATCATCTATGGGTTAAGCGAAACAGGCATTTGCTGCTGTTGCTTCGCTGATGTCGATTTTGACCGCGTTTTAGAAACGGTTCCCGTTGGCTTCCCGACTGACGATTACAAGGTACGGATCGTCAATGAGTCCGGAGAGGAGGTGCCGCGATTTCAAACTGGACAGATTGTCGTATCGAGCCGTTACCTGTCTCCCGGATACTGGCGGCAGCCGCAACTCACCGCTCAGGTCTATCGAGGGATTGCTGCGGATCCCAATGGCCGTTGGCTCTGGACTGGTGATCTGGGCCGTCAACATACAAACGGTCTCATTGAGCACCTCGGGCGATGCGATTCACAGGTTCAGGTCCGTGGAAATCGAGTCGAGATCGCCGAAGTGGAAAAAGTCATTATCAACGCCCCGAATGTAATCAGCGCGGCGGTCGTGTCCGTCAAGAGGAATGACAAGGTCAAGCTTGTCGCGTTTGTTCGTGGCGAATCGGAACCCGGGTCCATTGCTCAGTTGCGGCGATGGTGTGCATCGCATCTCCCGGAATATGCGATTCCGAGTGTGTTTCGCTATGTCGAGTCCCTGCCACATACCATTCAAGGGAAGGTCGATCGGCAGGCTTTGATAGCGCGGTGTATGGATGAAGGGTTCATGAAGAGCGCTCGTTCCGCGCTTTCGGCGGCGTACAAAAGTCCGCAGACAACCTTCGAGAATCACGTGGCAGATATATGGGCAAATTGCCTTGGACTGAGCGATATTGGGGTCGAAGATGATTTCTTCGAACTCGGAGGGGATTCACTGGTTGCCATGAGAATCGCTGTGCGCGCATCTCAGGCGTTTGGTGTCGAAATCGAAGTCCGCGATCTGTTCGAGCATCGGACCGTTAACTTACTGGCTATGCACATTGCATCGCTCCGACCTGATTTATCCTCAACGAAAGCATCCAGTCGCGTGTCGCTCGCTCGGGAACAGCAACTCCTGCGGTCGTCGAAAACCCGGAATCGAACCAGTCTGCTATTGCTGTCGTTCGCCCAGCAGCGGCTGTGGTTTCTGGAGCAGATTGAGGGAGAGCTGACGGCATACAACATGCCGTATGTCTGGAAACTGCGAGGCGCTCTTGACGTGGACGCATTGCGGCGGGCCTTTGAAGAAGTGGTACGAAGGCACGAGCCGCTGCGGACGACGTTTGCCATGATCGGCGAGCAACCGGTGCAGGTGATTCAGTCGGCCGAACGATTTGATTTGCCGATCGGGAATCTTAGTTCCTTCGCGTCAGTAGAGCAGTCCGCGGAGATCGTGTTGCGTTGTCGGCTGGAGGCGGACAAGCCGTTTGACCTGCACACCGACCGGATGCTTCGCGCTCAACTGCTGCAGCTTGCGGACGACGAGCATCTGCTGCTGGTGACGCTCCATCACATCGCGAGCGATGGCTGGTCGCAACTTGTGCTGTGGCGTGAGCTGGGTCGTCTGTACAATGCTTATTGCCGTGGCGCGGAACCAGACCTGCCGAACTTGCCTGTGCAGTACGCCGATTATGCGGTGTGGCAACGGGACCAGCTTCAGGGCCCGCGACTGGAACAACTGCTGCAATACTGGCGCGGACAACTGGCTGATGTGAGCGTGCTGGAGTTGCCGGCGGATCGGTCTCGTCCGTCGGTGCCCACTTATCGGGGCGCTCGCCAGAACTTCGAACTGCCGGAGACCTTGGTCGCCCAATTGAAATCGCTGAGTCAGGCGTCCGGCGTGACGCTCCACATGACGCTGCTGGCTGCTTTTCAGACGCTGCTGTCGCGCTACAGCGGTCAGGACGACATTGCCGTAGGTGTGCCGGTGGCCGGACGCAGCCACGATGAACTGGAGGACCTGATTGGCTTTTTCGTGAACACGCTGGTATTGCGGACGGACCTTTCTGCAGATCCCACGTTCCGGGAACTGCTGGGTCGCGTGCGTGAGGTGTCGCTGGGAGCCTACGACCATCAGGATCTGCCTTTCGAAAGACTGGTGGAAGAATTACGGCCAGAACGTCTGCTCAACCGCACCCCACTGGTCCAGGTCACTTTTCAGCTGCTGAATTTTTCAGAGACGGGTATGGCATTGCGGGATCTGGACGTCTTGCAGTTGCCGTCGAGCAGTCAACGGGTGCGGTTTGATCTGGAAATGCATGTGTGGCAGCGGGAGACGACGCTTCGCGGCATCCTGATCTATAGCACCGATCTGTTTGATGGATCGACGATCGAGCGGATGGTGGGCCACTTCGTGACGTTGCTGGAAGGGATTGTCGCAGATCCGGATCAGCCAATCAGCGATCTGCCGCTGCTGACGAAAGCCGAGCGTCATCAGCTGCTGGTGGAGTGGAACGACACAGCGGTCGAGTATCCCGGCGACAAATGCGTGCATCAATTGTTCGAGGAGCAGGTCGAACGAACGCCCGATGCGATCGCCCTCATCTTTGAAGAACAGGAGCTGACCTATCGCGAACTGAACGAGCGGGCCAATCAACTGGCCCATCATCTGATCGCGCTGGGAGTCGGGCCGGAAACGCTGGTGGGACTGTGCCTGGAACGCTCAGCAGAACTCGTCGTCGGCGTCCTCGGTATCCTGAAGGCCGGTGGAGCCTACGTGCCCCTGGATGCCGCTTTGCCGCCGCAGCGGCTGGAGTTCATGCTGCAGGATGCAGCTGTCGAGCATCTTGTTACGCAGTCGTCTCTGTACGATCGCTTTCCGCCCATTGGTTGCAGCGTGACGTGTATCGACATTGAAGCCGCCGTGCTGAAGGCCTGTGACTGTTCTAACCCATCTTCCGGAGTCGCAGCAGACCACCTGGCCTATGTCATGTACACGTCAGGATCGACAGGAACGCCAAAGGGCGTGACGTTGACGCATCGCGCCATTTCCAACCACATGGGTTGGTTGCTTAATGCATTCCCATTTGATGCCCACGACAATGTACTGCAGAAGACACCCGTTAGCTTCGACGCCTCGGTATGGGAATTCTTTGCCCCGCTGCACTGTGGCGCCCGACTCACCTTGGCGTATCCCGGTGAGCATCGGGTGCCGACGGATCTCGTCCGGACGATCAGCGAGAAACGAATTACAGTCCTGCAGGTCGTTCCCACGCTCCTGCGCGCACTGGTGGACGAGCCGGATTTCCCTCATCTGGACAGTCTCCGGCTTCTATTTAGCGGTGGTGAGGAGCTGACTGTCTCAGACCAACGCCAGTTGTTCGCACTCCTTCCCCATGTGCAGCTCACCAATCTGTATGGTCCGACAGAGTGCTGCATCGACGCATTATCCTGGCACTGTGACGCGGCATCGAAGGAGCCGCGAATACCGATCGGTCGCCCGATTGCCAATACTCACGTTTACGTGCTGGACGCTCGGCGACAGCCGGTTCCGATCAGCGTCCCGGGTGAACTGTACATCGGCGGAGCAGGTTTGGCCCGTGGTTATCTGAACCGTCCGGAATTGACGGCTGAGAAGTTTGTCGCTAATCCATTCTCGCAAACTGGCGATGCGAGACTGTACCGCACTGGCGACCTATGTCGGTGGCGTGCGGACGGCAACCTCGAGTTCCTGGGACGGATCGACGATCAGGTGAAGCTGCGGGGGTTTCGCATTGAACTGGGTGAGATTGAAAGTGTACTCAACGCGCATCCCGATATTGCACACAGCGTCGTGATCCTGCGGGAAGACCGTCCGGGCGATAAACGGCTGGTGGCGTATTTTGTCACGACCGCGGAAACGGTGCCGAGCCCCTCTGACTTAAGGAAACACCTGCGGGCCAATCTTCCCGAGTACATGGTGCCCTCGACATTTGTTGAAATCGACGTGATTCCCCTGACCTCCAGCGGCAAGATCAATCGACGCGCGCTGCCAGCCCCTGACGACTCCCGTCCGGAACTTCAAACGAGTTACCTGGCTCCTCGCAGCATAATCGAACATAAACTGGCTTTGATCTGGTGTGAATTGCTTCCGGTGGATCGAGTGGGAGTTGACGATGATTTCTTTCAGCTGGGCGGTCATTCGCTGTTGGCCGTGCGCCTGTTCGCACGGATCGAAACCACGTTCGGGAGAAGGCTGCCATTGGCATTGCTGTTCCAGCATGGCACGATTCGCCACCTCGCAGCGCTGCTCGCAGAGGCGCGCTCCGAGATGGGTTTGGTCTCTCTGCTGGAACTCCAGCCGAACGGTGCAGGCCGCCCGTTGTTTCTGATGCCGTCGATCGGTGGGGAACTGCTGTTTTCAAAGCCCCTCCTTGACGAATTCGGAACCCGTTTTCCTGTGCTGGGACTGCAGCCCGCGCTGTCACCGCGGAATCTGGAACAGTTTCAGGATTTCCGCACAACGGCGACCCACTTCGTCTCTGCGCTGCGAGCGTATCAGCCGCATGGTCCGTATGCGCTGGCTGGCTTTTCCTATGGTGGCTTCATGGCATATGAAGTCGCCTGCCAGCTGCACGACATGGGCGAGACTGTCGATCTGCTGGCCGTCATCGATACTGGTCCCGGACGTCGAGGTTTGCCACGGCAGACCCGGACGCGCCTAAAAACGCTGCGGGGAATCGTAACGAATCTGCCGTTTTGGTTACGTGAAGAGCTGCGCGACATCTCTGTCAGCCGCTGGATCGGCAGCGCCGGTCGAAAGCTCCGCCATATGCGACGTCGGCTGACATCCAGGGAGCGATACACAGCCGAGCTGGACGACGTGTTTGATGCGAGTCGCGTCCAGACGCAGAACCGCGAACTGATGCGCACCGTTTTCGCTGGGTTTCGCGACTATATTCCGGAGCGGTGCTCAGTAAAACTGACCCTCTTCCGTGCCAGAACACGGTCGCTGCTCGGCGACTCATCACCTGATCTCGGCTGGTCCCGATTCATTGACGATCCTGACATCTGCCATATTAACGGGAACCACGAAACGATACTGCATTCACCTCATGTCAAGGAACTGGCGCGGCAACTCAGTGAGCGGCTGGATCATCTTACACCCAAGGTGCGGCCAGCGCACAAGACACCGGAAGCTTAAGGGACGCCTATTGCATCGCGGGACAACAGTTGACGAATTTTGGATTCAACTGGCTCACATAAAAATTGTGTGATCAGAACCTTGTACGCCGCCAGGCGGCGAACTCGACGGACTTGAATCGCTCCGATGCGTTGAATCTAAGCCGGGACACGACGCGAGACGGCCAGATCGAGATCGAATTTCTCGCCGATACCAACGAAAACTTTTGGCAAGACTTGAAGATCACTGAAACTGCCGCCAGACAGCGTTGCTGGCGATTCGTGACATCGGTCCATAGGCCGACGCGTTTTGCGACTTAGCCACAAGATCCTCAGTTAAGTCAAATTGATGGCTGGCCAGCCCCGTTCTTGAGCCGGACCCGGAAACACCAGAATTCGTTTGCCTCGACTACTCCGGGGGCAGATATTCCCACGTCGTTCCTCACGCAGGACGAACCGGCAGGAGTCAGTTTCGATTACTCTTCCAGCCGACTTCGGGCACTTCGTTTGACCAGGCGATCGGATCTATATTGACTGCGTCCGTGGTCACGACTGGAGTGTGAAACAGAACCTCTCATGCCTGCTCCGGTCCGACACGCCGACGCGACATCGATTTGACTCGCCAAGTCTGGAGTACTCAATCAGATGTTGCTGTTAATCGGACTACAAATGTAAGTCCGTTGAACGGGGAAGTGATCGCTACGTTGGCATGAAACGACTGCAGCCCAGGCACTTCAGGTGGACGCATCCCGAGTGAGCGAGGGATCCCGGCAACTCGCGGTGTTGATTGAACTGACGGCAGTCCTGAAGGCCATAAGACAGCGGTTCAGACTGGAGAAGACTCGCTTTCAGGCCGCAGGTCACGAGTATCGCATCAACAGTGACCCCAGAAAAGCCTTGGCCGGAACATTTCGCACCCGCCCGGCTTCTCGCCGAGAGGGCGCGATTTCGGTCCAGCTCACTTCGATTGGGATTTTTCCTGCTTCCCTTTCGCCTTCTGTCCCGCTTTGTCCGCGTTTTGCTTCTTGCTCTTTTCCTTATCCTTTTTACCGCCTTTGTCGCCCATTTCGTCATCCTTTGTTATTGAGAGTTGTCGTTCAGGAAAGTTTTCAGCACGCGGATAATGTCGCCAACTGGGTCTGTTTTGTCCAATCGCATCCAATGGCTTTCCTGGACATCCTG
>CAMAVB010000022.1 GCA_945861465.1 Candidatus Kuenenia stuttgartensis | reverse complement strand
AATCGGGATTGTGCATGTGATGAATCGCACGGTGCGTGCGGTGAACGAATAAAACAGGACGGGTTCGAAAACCCGTCCTGTGAAGTTCCTCGCCTATTCTTCGTCGTCGTCTGCCGGTGCATCCTGCCTTGAGGCCAACAGGACTGCTTTCCTTGACAGTTTCACGCGGTTCTGGTCATCGACTGCGATAACCTTCACTTCAAACGTGTCGCCAATCTTGCAGACGTCTGAGACATTCTTCACAAAGCCGTCGGAAAGTTCACTGATGTGACACAGTCCGTCTTTGCCAGGAGCAATTTCAATGAAGGCACCAAAGTCCTTAATGGACGTCACCTTGCCCATGTAAATACGGCCAGGCTGAATCTCCTCGCACAATGCTTCGACGCGAGCCAGTGCCATATCCGCACACTGAGCGTTCACAGCAGAAATCGTGACCGTACCGTCTTCGGCGATGTCGATCTGGGCACCGGATTCTTCCTGAATCGCGCGGATGGTTTTTCCGCCTGGACCAATCAACAGACCGATCTTCTCCGGGTTGATCGATGTTTGAACCAGCTTGGGAGCATGTTCTGACACTTCACTGCGCGGACGACGAATCGCAGTCAACATTTCTCGCAACAATTCCTTGCGTGCCTTCAGAGCCTGTTCAAGCGTGCCGCGAATAATTTCTTCGCTGATCCCTTCGTTTTTCAGGTCCAGCTGAATTCCTGTGACACCGCGACCAGTGCCTGCAATTTTGAAGTCCATGTCTCCGAAGTGGTCTTCGTCGCCCATGATGTCGGTCAGAAGTGTATAACGACTTCCTTCGTCAACCAGGCCGATACTGATCCCTGCCACCGGCTGCAGAATCGGAACGCCGGCATCCATCAGTGCCAGCGTGGCACTGCAGACGGACGCCATAGAACTGCTGCCATTGGACTCCAGAATGTCGGAGAGAATCCGAATCGTGTACGGGAACTTATCCGGCGGTGGAATGACGGGCAGTACCGATCTCTCTGCGAGACACCCGTGTCCGATTTCGCGGCGTCCCGGTCCTCGAATTGGCTTGCATTCGCCGACGGAGAACGAAGGAAAATAGTAATGCAGCATGAATCGCTGTGCATCTTCCCCGAACAGACCATCAAACTTCTGCTGATCGCGAGTTGTCCCAAGGACCAGAGTGGCCATGGACTGTGTTTCACCGCGTGTGAACACGGCAGACCCATGGACTCGTGGCAGAACCGAAACGCTGCTGCTCACAGATCGCAGATCCGTCGGAACTCGTCCGTCGATACGCTTGCCGGCAAGAATCAGATCGCGGACAACTCGTTCTTCCACATCGTGAAATGCTTCGCCGAACTGAGCTTTCGTCAGACCATCGACAGTAGTCGCAGCATCGTCCGGGAAATACTTTGCAATCAGCGATTTCTTCAATTCTCGAACCTTTTCGGCTCGTTCCTGCTTGATTTTGGTCAGCTTCGCGTCCTGCAGTTGTTTGTACGCATCCGTCTTCAGCTTTTCGAAGAACGGGTTGGCAACAGGTTGCGGAAACACAGCCGCAGCGGCACCCGACTGTTTCACCAGATCCAGTTGCAGGGCACACAGGGTCTGAATGTGCTGATGTGCAAACATGATGGCGTCTCCCATTTCCTTCTCAGGAATCTGGTTGCCGAAGCCTTCAATCATCAGCACCGCAGTCCGGGAACCTGCCACAACCAGATCCAGCTTGCTGGTTTCCATTTGCTCACGAGTCGGCATCAGGATGAACTGATCGTCAATCAAGCCAACTCGTACAGCAGCGATCGGGCCTTTGAACGGCATCCCGGAGATCATCAGTGCGGCGCTGGCGGCGGTGATGTTCAAAACGTCCGGATCATTTACGCCGTCACACGACATGACATTGCCCATGATCTGAACTTCGTCGCGAAACCCTTTCGGGAACAATGGACGAATTGGGCGGTCAGTCAGGCGGCTGGTCAACACTTCGCGAGTGGTCGGTCGACCTTCACGTTTAAGATATCCGCCCGCAAATTTTCCAGCAGCCGCCAGACGTTCACGATAATCAACCTGCAGGGGGAAAAAATCCATCCCTGGACGACCTGGGCCGGTCTGAGCAGCGACAAACACACTGGTGTCGCCATGCTGGATCATCACGGCACCGCTGGCCTGTTTCGCCAGTTCACCGGTGGTTAATGAATACTTACGACCTGCAAAATCAATCTCAACAGTAACTTTCTTCACAACAACTTCCTTACCCGGACCAGCCGGTAAACGGACTGCATCGCAGGCAGGATCGAAGGTCAAATTCAACGCTCGTGCAGCAACTTCTACGACATCAGGAAAGGACGCAGCAGCGAACCATGTACGCTCAACTGCCAACAGACGAAAGAGATCAACACCTTCCAAAATCGGGGGCGTCTAATAACCGGCCTGCAATTTTCCGACAACTCAAAGTCACCACAGGATGCGGCAATCCGCTACGAACCTGCGGCAGCAGTCAACTTCACTTCCAACGAAAACGAAACCTACACCAAACGACACAATAGAAAGCAGAAAAGGCGTTGCCGGGTGAAACCACAGCAACGCCCGATCAATCTACTTTCGGATATTCAGACGAGTGATAATCGATACATAACGATTGAGATCATCTCGCTTCAGGTAATCAAGGAATTGACGTCGGCGACTGACTTTTGACAGCAATCCACGACGACTTGAATAGTCTTTAGGATGCGTCTGCAAGTGCTCTGTAATGATCTGGATCTCAGCCGTCAGAACTGCAATTTGAACCTCCGGCGACCCTGTGTCACCCGGTGTCTTTGCATGCTCCTCCATAATCTTCTTTTTTTGTTCCAGACTGATCGACATTTCAACTCCACAGACACAAACCCATCTCGCGGGAATACCATCGCAATCGACTTGCGAACAATACCCTTGAACGCCAAAATGGGCGATTGAAGAAAAGCGGCAAGGACAGCCCTCCGCCACAAGCCCCTCATTGTACTCGGTTTGGCACTTTTTTCAATCCACAAGCGTGAGTCCTGATTTTTGCGGGAATTTCAAGCCACCGGGACTCTGCGAGCCCACTGGAAGACATGGCCAGCGTGGGGTTGATCGACCGTTCCTGGATCATTAGATATCAGCCTGTTCTGGCTCAACGCCTCGCCGAGATCCTGGATACTCCTGACAATTGCCGGACGTTATGAATCTCGTGAAAGTTTCTGAAAAACGAAAGGTGAAGTTTATGCGACTCATTGCCGCTTTCTTGCTAGTTACCGTCTTTCTGAATCCAGCCGATGCGGAGATCAAGTCACGGGTCGTTCATTACAGTGACGGCGACGTGGCCTTGGAAGGTTTTGTCGCATGGGATTCAGCGAAAGTCGAGAAGCCGGTTCCGGGAGTGCTGGTTGTACATCAATGGTTGGGACTCACCGACTACGAGAAGAGCCGTTGCAAACAGCTGGCCGAACTTGGCTATGTCGCGTTCGCATTGGATGTTTACGGTAAAGGCACCCGCCCCGCGAATCAGCCGGAAGCAGCGAAGCAGGCGGGCGTTTACAAAAAAGACCGCGAACTCTATCGCCGTCGCTTGACGATCGGACTGGAACAGCTTCGGGGTATGGAGGGGGTCGCGAAGAATCGCATCGCGGCGATCGGCTATTGTTTTGGCGGGACTGGTGCCATTGAACTTGCGCGAAGCGGAGCTGATATCTCCGGTGCCGTGAGTTTTCACGGGGGTCTCGATTCGCCTCAACCGGGACTCGGAAAAAATATTAAAACCAGAATCCTGGTTTGCCATGGAGCGGATGACCCATTTGTTCCAGCGATTGAAATTGCAGCGTTCAAATCCGAACTGAACAACGCTGGTGTTGACTGGCAAATGATTGAGTATTCCGGTGCTGTGCATTCCTTCACGCAGCCAATGGCTGGCAGCGACAATTCACGCGGCGCGGCCTACAACGAGAGGGCCGACAAGCGATCATGGATGGCCATGCGATCTTTTTTTGAGGAAGCGTTCGAAACGCCGGCGAAGTGAACGGAAAAAGAAAAACCCGGCTCTGTGGAACGAGCCGGGCTTCAAAGTTCGACGGTTTGCTTTCTGGAATTCGGGTTAGGACCGGCGCAAAAATAACCTTCGCCTTCAGGACGTGGGGCACGTTTTTAACGTGCCCGGCACGATGGAATCGTGCCCCACCTATTTCTGTCTCAGTCCTTATTACTTATCCCCGTTGTCTGCCTGTCCGTCCTCTGACGCTACCAGTTCGATGTCAAATACCAAGACGGAATTCGGGCCGATGCCTGGAGGACCATTTTCGCCGTACGCCAGTTCACTTGGCAGGAACAAACGGTACTTCGCTCCGACTTTCATCAATTGTAGAGCTTCGGTCCAACCCTTGATGACCTGCGTCACGCCAAATGAAGCAGGCTTGTCGGCTTCAGTCGGTTCATCGCCTTCATAAGAATTGTCAAACACCGTGCCATCGATCAACTTTCCGCGATAGTGTGTTGAAACTGTACTCTCGCGGGTCGGTTTGGCACCTGAGCCTTCCTTGAGCACAATATACTGCAAGCCGGACTTTGTTACTTTGACGCCGTCTTTGGCTTTGTTCGCTTCCAGAAAGGCTTTGCCGTCCTTCAGGTTGCTTGCCGATTTTGCTAGCGCTTTTTCCTGCATTTCTGACTTCATCGCTTTGAAGGCCGCATCAATTTCCGTAGGGCTTAAAACAGACTTCTCACCCGCGAGTGCTGCCGTGATGCCAGCGACCAGTGCTGCCGGATTTGGGTCAAGTTCCTTGTTCAGAATGTCTTTGCCGATGTTGTAGCCGATGGAGTAACTCGCCTTGTCGTTTGGAGTTTCCAATTTTGGTGCTTCTCCTTTTTCTTGAGCCTCATTCTGTGCAATTACGGGAACGGCTGCCGTGATCAGGAGGAATAAGACACATGTACGAAATACCATGGAAGCAACTTTCGAAGTAACAATGTTCAGGCAACCTGCATCGACACGACGCGATGGATCCGAACACATTTGTTTGAATCGGGCAGCAGGCTTTGCTGCGGACGCAGACGATCGCACCTGCAGTGCCCAGTTTGAACTATGACGACTTAACGGATGGATGCCAATCGAATGCCTGGAGTTGAGCCAATTTCGGGCACAGGTTTTTTCATTTTTGCGATTCTTCGTCGGGTTTTGCGGCGTCTCAAATTTGAAATTTCCGCTTGCCCAGATCGGTGAGTAAAGATGGTGGGCGAAAAAAACACGACGCATACCACAACCCCATCCGCCTCGGAGACTGTCGATTGAGTCTTCAAATCAGGCATTTTCGTTTAACGGCGAGGCGCAGGCGAAACCAGAAACCGACGCCTGCGGCTTGCCGTTAAGGACCGCTCGCGAAAAAACGGTCGTCTTGCAGACGTGGAGCACGTTTGTAACGTGCCCGGCACGATGGAATCGAGCGCGCACGATGGAATCGTGCGCCACTCATTTCTGTCTCAGTCCTTAGGACACGGAGCCAGCAACTCAGATTGCCTCGTACGATGCGGCGAGACGTTGTCTGGCCTCTTCTGGGTTCATATTGAACAGAGTGCGACCGGAAGTCGTCCATGCGTTATTTTGCCATTGGAAAACGGCACACGCATCCCTAATGTTATTGACGGCGGCAACCTCTTCCATATCACCGCCTGAGATTGCTTCAAATCGCAGGTTGATCGAAACCAGCAGATTTGGCTGCTTCGTCGCGCGGTCGCGGAGCAGAATCTGAGCTGGCAGCCATTCGCAACTCAGCCAATGCAGGCCGCGTGGAAGTCCGGTGGAGGATGCCCGTTCGAAATATTGCCGCTGAAGCGACTCACGCTGTCTTGCAAACCGTAGTAGAAGCGCGTCCGGCCTCGCAGACGTGGGAAGTACTGACCGGCTTAGCAGTTGCAGCCATTTGAGAATCACGATGGTTTTGCTTTCGGTTCCAGTGAATTGAAACGCATCAGAGTTTCCCCAGCCTTCCAGATCGGAACTCTCGCAGGAAATTGTAACGACAGTTCGGATATTCATGGATTTTCGAGTCGAATCGGATCTCCCGAAGACCCGAAAAACTCGGATAACGACGATAAATTTGATCTTCTCGGGGCTATTGTCGATTCTGCAATCGCTGCTGACAATGACACGGCGGATTTTGCTGCGAACGACAGTCACTTGTCCCCTGACTTATGATCAAAAGTACACATTAATTTCCGAGGGGATATGAAATGAGATTCAAGTCATTCCGCCGTAGTGTCAGCCTGTTGCTGTCCTTGACGATGCTGGTCGGGTCGCCATTGCTGGCATCAGAAACTGTCGTCATTCGGTCATCCGACTATCTGTTGGGACAGGAAGGCGTCCTCGCGGGCAGCGTTCTTAATCAAAGCGGTGTGGCGGTTGCCGGTTTGCCGGTGCGGGTGCTGCACGAAGAGCATGTGATTGCGACAGCCGTAAGTGATGAACGAGGTCAGTTCGCCGTGCAAGGGCTGCGAAATGGTGCACATACAGTCCAATTGGGAGCCACAAAGCAGCCCGTGCGGTTCTGGAGCAACACGGCTGCTCCGCCAGCCGCTGTTTCCCGCATGGCGATTGTGATCGATGAAGAAGTCGTCCGCGGCCAGTGTGGCGACGGCAGCGAAGAAGGCTGTGGCGAAGGATTCGCTTCCGGCCATCAGGGAGCCTGGAAAACTGGGTTAGGCGTCCTGTTGATCGGTGGTGCCGTTGCTGCAACGCTTGCACTGACCCTTGACAACGACGACGACGCAGTTGTCGCCAGTCCATAGTCCTGCGGCCACAGCGAATTTCAAAAATCTCCAGACGCCGATTGGTATCAATCGGCGTTTTTCGCTGCGCCGACGGAGCAATCCGAAAAACCGTTAAAACCGGACTCATCGTCACAGCCCGCAAAGTCCGATATCTCAGCAGGATCAGTCCATCCTGTCTATTCAGGAGAATCGCGCCACGAGTCATACTCAGCTGGTGCCTCCTGCAAGATGCTGTGCGTGAAGGATTGGGAATTCACGCAGGGCAAATTCTGCTGCACGGATCGGATGGCTGTCTGGGGGTACTTTGAAAGTTTCCTTTTCAAAGGAATGCGCCAGTGAAACGTCACGGCTTGCTAGCAGCAGGGATTCTTGGGTCAGCGACCGCAGTTTGCCTGCTCCTTAATCAGTACAACGGGCTGTCCGCGTCTGAAGAAGAAGCGCGCTCCTTCCGTCAGGCACTGGAAGGTACGGAAACGAGCGATGTCAATGACGTCGAGGACGTCGAGGACGGCTTTCGCATCAACTATTACGATGCCACATGGAACCGCGTGCTGCAGGATCTGGCGAAGCACAACGAGCTGACGTTGGTGATGGATAAAGTCCCGCCCGGCCGCTTCGCACGGAAGGACAAGCGCAACTACGATGTGGATGATGCCGTTCGCATTCTCAACAGCGAACTTGAGCCACAGGGCTATCGGCTCCTGCGGCAAAAGCAGTTTCTGGTGGTGTTGAATCTGGACAAGGCACGCACGGAATACGCTCGTCCACGAATCGCGCAGGAACCTGAATCCGTCGCTGAACGTTCTGGCTCCATGGACAAGCGGATCGGTTCGAAATCGGCGTCGAGTCCAAACACCGATGCTGCAGAAGACGGCAGGGCCAAACCGCTGTTGGAACCGAGACTTGATCGCCTTGAACCAGCGCGAGAGAATTCACGTCCGACACGCGGTTTTGTCAGATCGCCACGCACGCGTCCGAGTCGTATTCAGCAGACTGCGGGATCCAGCGATCAGGATTCTGCAGAGGACGACTTAAGTACGCGGATCCGACCAGTTTCACAGGAAAGTCCAGCCGTTGGTGACGAGCCAGTCGAAACAAAGGTCCAGGGGCCGACGACGGTCCGAGCCGTCGAACTTGAAAACGCGAATGTCGTCGATCTGACTCGCAAAATCTACGTCGCATACAAAGATCAAATCGTGACGCAGGAGCAGGGGATCGACGGGTTGCCGACGTTCTCCGTTTGCGTTCGCGCAGAAGATGGTACGGCGAATAAAGCCATGCCTCCGCTCTTTCGCATCGGCATCGACCGCGAGACCAATCGAGTATTGATTGAAGCTCCGGCATCTCGCATGACTCAGCTGCTGAAGCTAGTCACCATCCTCGACCAGCCTGCCGACGTGGACGGTGAAGAGATCGTCAAAGTGCTGCCGAACAATGGCATCAAAGGCGAGACTGCGAAGCAGCTCAGTGACCAGATTCATCAACTCGTCTCAATGGCTGACGAAACGGCCCCGGACGCGAGCGGAACGACGCTCCGCCAGGATCCATCCGCTGAAGACGGGACCCCAGCGATCAATCTGCGAGGAGAAGTCAATATTCAGGCCATGCAGGATATTGGCGTCCTGATCCTGAAGGGAAATGAAGCCGACGTAGAAAAAGTGCAGGAGATTATTCGGCGATTGGAGAAAATGAGCGTCGGTTCATTGCCGGCGATTCATGTCCTGACGCTCGAAAACATCGACTCAGAAGCCTTTGCGACGCTGCTGACCAGCGTTTACGAGCAACTGACGGAACTTCGTCAGCGTGGCGGCACAGCGCGAAAGACGGCCGCTTTTATTCCCGTCGTACAGCCGAACGCAATCCTGATTATTTCGTCTGAGATTGAACGAACGTCGATTCTGGATTTGGCGAAGGAACTCGATCAGCCGCTCTCCCCGGACTTTGAATTTGAAGTGTTCGCGTTGAAGAGTGCGATCGCATCTCAAGTGGTGACAGCGCTCACCACGTTCTACGCCGAACGTGAGGGTCTCGGAACAAATGTGCGGGCGATTGCTGACGTGCGAACAAACTCTGTGATCGTACAGGGGCGACCAAGCGAATTGGCAGAAGTGAAAAGGCTGATCGAAGGCATCGATAAAGACGCACCGGACGCAGTGAATCGCCTGCAGGTCATTCAACTCAAGAATGCCGTTGCTGAAGAGTTAAGCACAACCATCACGCTGGCAATTCAGGCCGTGATCAATCCACCGCAGCAGACCCAAACAGGTCAGGGCGGCGCAGGCGGGCAGACTCAGGGTGCTCAGGAGCTGCGAACCAGCAAGTCTGTGGCACTGGAGTTTCTGACGACGACTGGCGGAGTCCGTGATCTGATTCGATCGGGAATTCTGGCCGACGTTCGAGTCAACTTTGACGCACGTTCGAATAGTCTGCTGGTCACCGCTCCTGAATCCAGCATGCATTTGATGGAGGCATTGATTGCGGCCCTGGATCAGGCACCCGGAGCAACCTCAGAAATCAAGGTCTTCACCCTGACCAACGCCGACGCTCAGCAGTCGGTCGATACTCTGACGACAATGTTTGAGAGCACGAATCAGGAGGAACAGCTGGGGATTCAGCTGGCGGGAACCGAAGGTTCATCAAGCAGCCTCATTCCACTGCGTTTTTCGGCGGACCTTCGCACAAACTCCGTGCTGGCAGTCGGCAGCGCCGAATCATTGAGTGTGGTTGAAGCAATCCTGCTGCGACTGGACGCGAGTGCCACAGAAAACACCAGTCAGCAGATGATCACCGTCATCCCGTTGCGAAACGCTCCGGCAGACCAGGTTGCGGCAACCATCCTGGATTATCTGACGCAACAGCAGGCTCTTTTGCAGAGCGGCGCAGATTTGTTCAGCAACGTCGAACGAATTCGCAAAGAAGTCGTAGTCACGGCTGACCTGAACAGCAACTCGTTGATTGTCGGTGCATCGCCTCAGTACTTCGATACGGTCGTTCAGGTCATCGAAGCGCTTGATGCTCAGCCGCCGGAAGTCGTCATTCAGGCTCTGATTGTGGAAGTGACTCTGGATTCGACGGACGAGTTCGGCATTGAGCTCGGCCTGCAGGATCCACTGCTGCTGGCTCGCAGCTTAACCGCCACGACGACTGGCACCACGACTTCTGTCAGGACGCCGGGGTTGAACTTTAACTCGACCGGACCTTTGGGAAACAACAGCGGAGCGGGAACCTTTCCTGGCAGTGTTGCGACTCAGGGCTTGAGTAACTTTTCGCTGGGACGATCCAACGCAGACGCGGGCTTTGGCGGGTTTGTGTTCTCGGCGCAGTCTGATGCCGTGAGTGTGTTGCTGCGGGCACTTTCTTCACGTCGGACTGTCCAGATTCTGAGTCGACCGCAGGTTCGTACGACACATAATAACGAAGCGTATGTAACTGTCGGGCAAAGTGTCCCGATTGTGAATGGTGTCACACAGACGGTGAACAGTACGAATCCAAACATCGACTACCAGCAGGTCGGGATCACCCTGCGAGTGACTCCTCGCATTACACCAGATGGCATGATTGCGATGAACGTCTTTGCGGACAAAAGTTCTCTGGCACCGGTCGGCGTTCCGGTTTTCGTGGACGCGGCAACGGGTACCGCAGTTGAATCGCCCATTATCAACCAGTCACAAGCGGTCACGACGGTGAATGTTCCAAACGGGCAAACCATCGTCATCGGCGGGATGATCACGAAAAGTGATGGAACGTCTGAACGCAAAGTGCCCTGGCTGGGAGATCTGCCGATTGTTGGCAAAGCGTTTCGCTATGACGGCACGACGACGTCGCGCACGGAACTGCTGATCTTTTTGACGCCCCGTATCGTGCTGAGCGATGTTGATTCGGAACTGATCAAACAGGTCGAATCTGAACGACTGCACTTTATCGAATCGGATGCAGAGGAACTTCATGGCCCGCTTTACAGCGTGCCAGGATCGACTTTGCCGTCGGCCTGGACTCCGGATGAAGGCACGATCCTGACTCCTGAAATGCCGATCGAGGACCTGCTGGAACCGGATGTTGACCGCCCTTAGACCTGAGACAGAAGTGGGGCACGATTCCATCGTGCCGATTCCATCGTGCCGGGCACGTTACAAACGTGCCCCACGTCCGGAAGTCGTTATTGTTTGCCCGGGAGTTTGATCATGAGACAGTTCGCATTCAGCAGTTTGGTGGCCGCGACCCTGGTCATGGTCACGGTCACGGTCATGGTCTGCGGTTGCGCATCATCGACGGCGCTGATTCATGATCCGTCTGTGCTGGTGAAAGATCCAGGCAGCCTTGTCGGCCATCCGCGAATTGAAAAAAATGTCGCACGGGTGGTTGCGCTGTGGGAGCCCACAACCGGCACAGGGGTTGACGACAAGAACGCACGCGGCTTCGCAGGTCAGATCCTGTTTTTCGGATCAGGCTGCGAGACCGGTGCGCGGGTCTGCGGCAAGGTCAACATCTACGAATATGACAATTACAAGGCGGATTCAGATGACGATCCTGAATTGTTGCACACGTTTTCGTTTGAACCTGACGCATGGGATGCTCATAGGTCTATGGGCACGTTCGGCCATTCTTACGGCGTGTTTATCCCTTACATGCAGAAACACAGGAATGCGGTTCACTGCGGGTTGAAAGTGGAACTCGTGCTGGACGACGGTCGCATCGTCTCAACGCGCACAACAGAAGTGCTGCTCCACGGAAAAAAGGATGGATCGCAGTCGGGCGCGGCAACCCGTGGATTTGTGCGGCAGAACAGGATCGTTTCCGACGTGGCAGCGAAATCGGGCGAACAATCGCCCGGTGAACAAAACCCTTCGCCTCGCAAACTGGAAACCCTCAGCATCCCCCTGCCAAAACACTGAGTTAAAGTCACGTCAGACAATTCGCGACCAAGGGGTCTTCGTCCGTCACCAGTGTCTGTTCTGTACACGGCCCGAAAGTCGATGCCGTGATCATGCTGCGACCGACGGTACCGGTCCAGTAGACAGCAGACTTCTGCAATGGCGGCAAACGACGGTCCGACACGACCATCGCATTCAGCGTGATGTCGCGGCAATTGGCGAGACGTATTCCGTACGGAGCCGAGTCCAGAATCTGGTTGCTGCTGATGATCACGTTGCGGCAGTCAAACAGTTCCAGCAGGGCCTCGCGCTGCAATTCCGGTGCGGTCGGAAACAGATGACGACCGCTCTGGCAGTCCTGCAGAACATTTCCGGTAAAAATTGAATCGCGACAGTTCTTAAGAGTCACGCCGGTACAGAGTTCCTTCTCGATGCCGTAATCGGCGTTGTGGCCGAAACAGTTGTTGCCCACAACCATTTGAGAACAGTCTTCCATCAACAGATTGCGATTATGTCCGGAATACACGGAATTGCCGGAAATCGTGACTCCCTGGGCAGACGAAACATGGATGTTATTCCACTGGCTGCCAATCAGGTTGCCACTGATCGCGATCATGCCGACCTTCGCGTTTGGCTCCTGCGGCTGACCAATGATCCGGATATTGGCTCCGTTGGGGCTGTAGGTTGCCTGGATGGTATTGCTGCAGATCGTGGCTTCTCGAATGCTGCCTTCACTTGCATCCAGCCAGATTTCCGCCGTCGGAACGCCGTCTGCATCCGGAACCTTGTGATTGGCGTTGTTGTTGTACTCGATGTCGTTGCCGGTGATCTGCAGGTTACGGATTTCACTGCGTTCAATCCGCACGCCACCAAGTCGGCAGTAACTGATATGCGATGCACTGATGATTGTCTGGTGCAGGTTGACGCCGTCCAGATAGATGCCAACGCCCAGATTGTGATAAATGTGGCAATGACTGATCAGGACATTGCGGGCGCGCCCCGTGATGCGAATTCCATGACGCAGTTTGCGCAGGAGGACACCTGTGATCACGGGCTGCATGACGCCTTCGATCTGGATGCCGTCGGCCTCGGCATGCTGACCGACGATCTCCAGTTGGCTGATCATCGGCATGCGTTCATGAGTCCATTCGGAGTCACGAAATGTCGTTGGATCAGCCGACGCTGCGTGGGTGCCGACAAACGAAAAAGCCGGCCCCCGGCCTTCCATCAGAACACGGCAGGTTCCACCTTCACCACGGATTGACGTGCGCCCCGTCGTGGCAAGATTGATAACCACAGGCTGCGTGATGCGATAGTCACCTCGTGGCAGAACCAATTCACCGACACCTTCATCAATCGCATGTTGAAGTGCAGCGGTGTCATCAGTGACTCCGTCTCCGGTGGCTCCAAAATCGCTGGCCTGCGTCATGATTCAGTTCTACCCCACGCGGTCGGCATTGACTCGGTTCACCGCGTGCCCAGCGGGCCGCGATCGTTCTATTTGAGATTTGAGATTTGAGATTTGAAATCCACTGTGCGGGGCGTTGCCCACGCAGTCAGACGATCGTGCCATCCTCAATCGCGAGAGGTATAAATCCTGCACCGGGTACGGTCGACGACCATAATTCAAGGCAGACAACAAAATGAGCCCGCAACGTCACGAAAGAACTGGCGTCCTTCAGCAGCGTCACAGGCTCGATTGTATCCATTCAGGCAATAAATACGATGTCAACGAACAGTCGTGACCTCCAACAGATTTTCGATACGATGTTCTGGATACATACTGCGCGCGGCCGAAGTTGCAACCTGCTTGCCGTGCCATGAATCGGCGCGACCTGTCAGAATAACCGTTTCAAAGCCGACATCGACGCAGAGATCTCGCACGACAACACTGGCCAACTGGTGAATCAAATCCATACAGCGGTCCGTTTCAGGACTGCTCCTCGGCTGTAATCGCATTTTTTCTCCTCCGTGAAAATCGTGCAAAGCGAAAAAACTGCAAACCGCACCACCATCAACTTGAGTGCAGAAGTTAGGAGATTACCGGCAGGAAATCCCTTTGTGCAGTGCAACTCCTGAATTTTTGAATCTTATTTCCAGGTCCGGGTCAACAATTCATTGAAATTTGGGTAACTGGGTAAAGTGGGCGTGACATCTGGCAGTTGGGACTTCAAAGTCATGAAGCCGAAGAATTCAACAACCTCCGATACAATGATTCATAGGCCGCGACCATTTGCCCCACTTTGTGTTGAGTTGCGATGCGTTCACGTGCGGCCTGACCGAGTCGATCCGCAAGTGCGGTATCCAACAGCACTCTCGCTGCAAGTTTCGCGAGATCCGGACACTTGCCTAATGGAAACAGCAGCCCCGTTTCGCCGTCGGTGATAAGTTCGCGATTTGCGGAGATGTCACTGACAATGCAAGGCAGGCCAAGCGACATCGCTTCCATGAGACTGTTGGACATGCCTTCGAAATCACTCGCCAGGATGAAAGCATCAAACGCTGCCATCAACGCGAACGCATCCTCGCGATGTTCTGCAAAGACGACGCGATCGCGGCAACCGAAGTTCGTCGCCAGTTCCGAAAGCGCGTCCCGTTCCGGACCAGAGCCGATCAGGACGAGCCGCGCATTCTCAACCAGTTGATGCAGCAACTGAAACGCCCAGATGACATCGTGCAGCCGCTTCTGAGGTGCCAGGCGTCCGACGAAACCGACAACCCGATGATCATTCGTCAGTCCCAGGATTTCTCGCGCTTGTTGCCTTGAATAGCGAGGTTCGGCCATCGGCAATGCGTTCGGAATGACGGTAATCAGATCACGCGGAACACCAATGCCAGCGTAGAAGTCGGCGACACTTTCCGAATTTGCTGTCATGGCGTTCGTGCGCGGAATCTGCCGCCGATCCAGACGCATCTGCCAGCCACTTTTCCAACTGTCAACGCATCGTTCAGACACGACGATTTTCGCCGTTGACGGTGTGATCCCGGGCACCCGTACATAGGAGTTTGCCGCGAATAAAAAAGACTGCACAATGTCAGGCTGAAACGACCGCAGTTCCTGACGCAGCCGATACAAAGTCCACGGATCCAGGCGAAATCGTTTCCCCAGGACGCGCACATCAATTCCGACATCTGTCAATGACTTCAAATACGGCCCGCCACGCTGCAGCGCAATCACACGCACAGCATACGTCGCTCGCGGCAGACTGCTCGCCAGCAGGGTGAGCTGTCGTTCCGCACCAGACTGGTCGAGTGTTGGAATGACGTATGCAATGTGAATCAATGGGGGGACTCAAAAAAGGATTAAGGTTGACCGCGGCTGTGTGATTCGACCATCGATGGGCAGCGTATCCGATTCCTCGCACGCATTGAACTCCCTTGCCCTTATCGTTTTTCGGTGAGCGGCACGACGCTAGCCGCCGGTGTTCATTTTTTCTCTTTTCAGGATCTGTTACCGGTGGCTAACGCCATTCCGCTCATTAACGTTCGAACGTTCCTGGATCGAATTGCAATCATTGCAAAGATCGTCGAGACTGTTGCCAGGATGCTGTCTCAGACCGGGCTCAATAGAAGACCGTCGTTTTACCCGCCTGGATCTGCATTTCGTTTAACGGCGAGCCGGAGGCGCAGGCGAAAACAGGCGACGACGCCTGCGGCTTGCCGTTAAACGACTCAGACCGTGGTCCCATAGCCTGAAAGTCCCGATTATGAATTATTCTTCAACCCTCCTTCCGACAATCATGCTCATGGTGATCGTATTTCCCGCTGGCATTCAGCGGTCACATGGCGACGATTTGAAACTTGAGCTGCGATCACAGCATCGTGTGGCTGGCAGCGAATTCTGGAAAAGGGCGACCTCACAGCAAACCTGGGCGGCTGCGGAGACTGCGGTGATCGTTTGCGACGTGTGGGATAAGCACCACTGCCTTAACGCTGTACGCCGACTGGAAGAATTTGCTCCCCGCATGAACGATGTTCTGAAACAAGCCCGTCGCTCCGGTGCCACGGTAATTCATTCGCCGAGCGATTGTATGGCTGCTTACGCAGAGCATCCGGCGCGGCAGCGAGCGATCCGCGTTCCGCATGACAAATCGGCCCCACAGCACGTCGCCTACTGGTGTTCTCAGATTCCGACCGAAGAACTGGCTGAATACCCGATTGATCAATCGGACGGCGGAGAAGATGATGATCCGGCAGAACATGCGAAATGGGCTGCGGAGCTGACCGCGCTGGGCCGCAATCCCGGCATGCCATGGAAGATGCAGTCGGCGCTCATTGAGATTAATGGAGAGCAGGACTACATCAGCGACAAAGGCGATGAAGTCTGGAACATCCTGCAATCGCGAGGCATCAAAAATGTGATCCTTGTCGGGGTTCATACGAACATGTGCGTCCTTGGTCGTCCATTCGGGCTGCGACAGATGGTCCGCAACGGAAAGAACGTCGTGCTGATGCATGATATGACTGACTGCATGTACAACCCAAAACGCTGGCCGTTTGTGGATCATTTCACTGGCAATGATCTGATCGTCTCGCACGTCGAACGTTTCGTATGTCCGACGATGACCAGCGATCAGATTCTGGGAGGCCAGCCGTTTGTCTCTAAGTATGACTCTCGCGCCACACGCGATGTGATGGAAATTCCAGTTGCCGATGTCAATGCAGCGACCTACCAGAATCAATGGACGACGGCACCGCTCGGGACAACATGGAATGCCGCGACTCAGGGTAAAATCCTGCAGCAGCCAGACGCTGTCTGGATGCGATGCACAGTCCGTCTGTCAAAGGACTGGCTGGGGGACGCTGACACAAGTCTGAATGGACCTGAATTGAACGCCCGGACAAAAGCCTGGATGAACGGTGTTCCGCTGACGCTTTCCGCGTCAGAAAAAGGCCGCATGACGATGGCCGCGGAATCCATCGTAGCGGATGATCTTAACCTGTTGGTAATTCGAGTTGATTCTTCCACAGATCCGACTCATCTGCCGTTGCCGCCGACAATCGTCAATGGAAAGCGGGAATTGTCACTCAGCGGTCGCTGGCAATTTCGCATTGGTGACGATCCCGCCTGGTCAAATATCCCGTTGCCGGCAAAATTCGGCATCGGATCTGATGTCCTGTTTGAGCCCCGCTGACGAGATTCAAACACATCTTACATGAGATCTGATAGTCTATGAAAAATCCATGCCGGTTCCTTGCTGTGTTCACCGCCCTGACATTGATTCAGTCGCCGCGCATACTCAGCGCTGCCGAACTGCGAATTCCCGCATTCACGGCCTACATGCTGCCCGATCCGGAGTCAGCACGTATTTCAGAATTACATGGCGTCACGAAATGGGTCGATACGACTCAGTCCGTCAACTGGTACGGCAGGTTCAGCGAGACCGGCGAGCTGACGGCAAAAGTTCAGCTTCGACTGCCTGAAAAATCGACATCCATGCTGCGACTGACGGTTGACGGCAACTCACGGGAGACGAAGGTCATCGGCGCGGGCCGAGAAGAAGTCTGCACTGCTGATTTCGGAACTTTCACGATCGCGGCGGCTGGCCATCGAAGATTTCAACTGGAATCGCTCAACGAGAATGGTCAACCCAGCGGAGACATTGATGCATTGATACTCGACGGTCCGGCGATCAAAGGTGTCCATTTCAATCTGAAAGAACGCCGCAACGCCGCTTCGGTCCACCTGATGTATCCCGTGGCGGATGGCACGGAGGTCGAAGCGTTTTATTGTGAAGTCACGGCGATCGAAGATCCGACGACGACGTTTTACATGGCCTGCGGATGGCATCGAGGCTACTTCGGAATGCAGATCAACAGTCCCACGGAGCGCCGCATAATTTTCAGCGTGTGGGACAGCGGCAACGAAGGCATCGACCGGAAGAAAGTGGCGGACGAAAACCGAGTTAAATTACTCGGCAAGGGTGCAGGTGTTTACTCAGGCGATTTCGGAAACGAGGGCACGGGCGGCCACAGCCATTTGAAGTATTTATGGAAGACCGGCGAGAAGCAGCAATTTATCGTGACGGCGATCCCGACGGATACAACCCACACGGATTATTCAGGATACTGGTTTCATCCGGAACAGAAAAAATGGATGCTGATATCGTCGTGGCACGCCCCGAAAGAAGGCGGACGCCTCAAAGGATTGCACAGTTTCAGTGAAAATTTTGGGGGCGAAAACGGTCATCTGCTGCGAAAAGCACGGTACGGCAATCAGTGGATTCGCACCCCGGACGGACACTGGACAGAACTCACGATCGCCCGCTTCAGCCATGATCCTACTGGCCGCGAGGATCGGTTTGATCGCTTTATGGGATCGGAAAACGGGGAATTCTTCCTCAGTCATGGAGGCTTTCTTGATGGCTCTACCGAATACGGGACTCCCTTCGAGCGTGCTGCCACAAAACAGCCTCCCGAGGCTCCGGAATTGCCAGCCGTCCAAAGTAAGCCGCTCGCCAATTGTCTCACTGATGACTGCGAGTAGTAGACTTCGTCGGTTCGCAGAAAATTTCAAAAAAACGCTCAATCCCGTGGTTCAGGAGGCATAAACTGCAAAAGCAGGCCAGAAAAACGTGTTTCCCTGCGGTCCGCGCGTTTCGACCACAGACAAAGCCTGCTATCCTGCGGAATGTCAACGGTCGGAATCGTATGCTTTGTCACTCTCACTTCAAGTCCCGCATTCCATGTCGAACGAACCCCACGGTGAGGCATTGTCCGATCAGACAATCGAAACTCCTGCTCAGGACACGATTGCGCTGGATATGTTCCTGAAACTGGCCAGCGTCGTGCCGTCGGGGGGCGCGGCAAAGCATTTGATCCAGTCCGGGGCGGTGCAGGTGAACGGCGCAGTAGAAACGCGCCGTGGCCGAAAGCTGCGACCGGGAGACCTGGTCGAAGTGCATGGCGAACAGTTTGTCATCGAATCGGACGGACTATGATTCAGATGAGGAAGCTGCATCCATGACCAGTACAAATGATGACCCCGACGACCGGTTGTTGCATTCCCCGGATGACGATCTGGCGTGCTTGCCCCGGAGTGAACTCGCGCCTGATCAAAACGTCAACGCGATTTCTGCTGATCGCGAAGATGATCGTCGTGAACGCGATGCATATCAGGCATCGAAACGCCGACAATTCCGCACGTCGGTAATTCTGTTCGTGCTGACACTGTGCAGTACATTTTTGGTTGAATCCAATTACGTTCCGTTTCGCTGGATTAAGTCACTGGTTTCTTCGGATGCAAGAGACTCCGAGGAAAAAGAGATTCTGAGGCGTGCTCTGTTGACTGACACGCCACCGCAATCTCTGGAATCAGAATATTGGGACAGTGTCCTTTCAGGTCTGAAGTATGCAATCCCGTTGATGATAATTTTGTTCTGCCATGAAATGGGTCACTATCTGATCTCGGTGCGACATCGGGTTCCTGCATCGTTTCCGTACTTTATTCCTTTACCGCTGCCTCCACTTGGTACAATGGGAGCCGTCATCCTGCAGGAACGAGGTGTGGCAACTCGGCGGCAGATGTTTGACATTGCCGTGGCTGGCCCCATCGCAGGTCTTGTCGTCACGATTCCGGTTCTGTTGCTCGGAATCTACACGGCGAATTACATCAGCCTGACGCACAGCGAGAGATTGCTACTTGGTGAACCGCTGCTCACACAATGGTTGATTCACTGGATTCATGGTCCGGGACTCCCGGGCCAGACACTAGTGATGAACGGTCTCAGGCTGGCTGGCTGGGTGGGCGTCTTCATTACAGCCATGAATCTGTTACCCGTCGGCCAGCTGGATGGCGGCCACATCCTGTACACGCTGATCGGTCGCAAAGCGCACGTGGTAGCATATCTCGTCATCGCAGGCGGTGTGGCCACGATGTTCATGCAGAAGACTGTCACATTCAGCCTGCTTTTTATCCTGCTGATGCTCACCGGATTGCGTCATCCGCCCACTGCAAACGATTCCGAATCGCTCGGAATGGGCCGCACGATTCTTGGCTGGCTGACCCTGTCATTCCTGATCATCGGTTTCACACCGATGCCAATCGCCGCAGACAATTACAGCGGCGGAGCGACCTCGGCAGAGCTGGCAGAACCAGTTGCCGCCGATTATGGCGTGAAGGCGAATTGACGATGATCGTACGCACGTATCGACCAGAACACGTCACTGTGCGTTTATCATAATTCAGCCTTAATGGCATCACGACGCTTTGCCCGGGCAATCTCAGTCGGCAGAGCGACTGAGCTACGCAGGCAACGTCGCTTCGCCGACTCGCATTTATGCATCGCCATTGAGGTTGCGATTGAGTCTGCGAAGGGCTTCGCCTTCAATCTGGCGCACTCGTTCACGAGTCAGCCCGAGCGATTCCCCGATTTCTTTCAAAGTCAGTGGTTCACTGTCATCCAGCCCAAATCGCATCCGCAGAATCGATGCTTCACGAGGATCCATTTCATCCAGCAGCCGGGAGACATGCGTCAGATTGTCGTTGTTGATAAGTTCCTCTTCAGGAGCACGCACTCGATCATCCGGAATGATGTCGCCCAGACTCATGCCGGACTCTTCCTGTTCTGACTGCGGCGACGCATAATACAACGTGATCGCTTTCTTCACGATCCGCAGTTTCATCTTTGGAATTCCCAACTCTTTCGCGATGTCTTCCGCAGTGGGCGTGCAATTGAGTTCGTCGGCCAGCTTTGCAGAAGCACGTCGCCATTTGGACAACAATTCCACCATATACGCCGGGATCCGGATGGTTTTGGCAGAATTGACGAGTGAGCGTTTGATGGATTGTTTGATCCAGTAACTGGCATACGTGCTGAAACGCGTATTCATATTCGGATCAAAGCCTTCCACTGCGCGAAGCAGGCCAAGGTTGCCTTCTTCGATCAGGTCCTGCAGCGGAAGCCCCCTCCCGGCGTATCCTCGGGCAATGTTCACGACCAGACGCAGGTTCGCGCGCACCATGCGGTCACGAGCTGCTCCGTCGCCGTCAGAAATGCGGTTTGCGAGTTCTTTCTCGTCGTTTGCTGTCAGCAGGGCTGTTTCGTTGATTTCCTTCAGATAGGTTTCCAGTGGTGTCTGGAGCCTTGAAGAGGATCCGGTGGATCGCTTATGTCGAGTTGTCACGGTCATGCTTATCAGCCTACGGAAGTAACCGAAATGAATCCACTCCATATATCGGAGGCAATTCCCGCCGCATTCACGCGGAGACGAGCAGAATTGGCCGGTCTCCACGGATCGTTTTCCCTCGCCACACTGAGCAGCATATTCGCGACAACCGGAAGACTCAGGCTGCTTCGAATTTCCGTCGCGGGAGAGGAACGGTTACACTGCAGCACGATCCACCCATCCGGTGCCCGAATGCCAACAGAGACTCGACGCGGGTCGGAATGAGGCTCTGCTTTATCAGCCGGTATGCGTTAGCGTCAGGTTAAGTCCCAATTCCCCGCAAAAACCGGGTGCTAACGCACTCCGGCTGAAACTCTTCATCAGCCGCGCGAAGTATAAGACTGAGTCATGTCATCAGATTTCACCACCGTGATTGGAAAAGTTTTTCTCGTCGGTGCCGGGCCGGGCGATCCGGGGCTGATCACCGTCCGGGGTGCGGAATGTCTAGCGCAAGCGGATCTTGTACTTTACGACGGGCTGGTGAATCCCATCCTGCTGCGTCTGACAAAGGGCATTTGCGAGCGCACCGCGCGGACACGGCGAGATGACGCGGTGATTGTGACTCAGGCCGAGATTAACGGTCGACTCATCAGCGAAGCTCAGGCCGGTCGCACGGTCGTGCGTCTGAAAGGTGGCGATCCTTACATTTTTGGCCGCGGCGGCGAAGAAGCCGTCGCGCTGCACGAGGCCGGGATTCCGTTTGAAGTCATTCCGGGTGTCACTGCAGCCACGGGTGCCGGAGAATACGCTGGCTTCTCATTCACGCACCGTGAAATCTCGTCCGCCGTTGCGTTTGTAACGGGGCATGAAGATCCCAGTCGCCAGGAAAGTCGTCTCGATTATCAGGCGCTCGCGGCCTTTCCCGGAACCCTGGTGTTCTATATGGGACTCAGTCGACTCCGGGAAATCTGTGAGACGCTGCAGGGGGCCGGGATGCAGAAATCGGTGCCGGCCGCAGTTGTCTGTCAGGTCTCACTCCCCAGTCAGAGGGTGGTCGAAGGAACGCTGGAAACACTCCCCACGCTGGCGGCCGGACAGAATCTTAAACCGCCGTCATTGATTGTCATTGGCGAATGTGTCAGGCTGCGCGCTCAATTGTCGTGGTTCGAGAATCTGCCATTGTTCGGTGTGTCGATTGGTGTGACTCGTCCTGAAGAACAAGCGGAAGACGTGGCACAGCAGATCGTCCGCATGGGAGGCGAACCGGTCCTGATGCCTCTGATCGAAGTTGGTCCTGTCGATCAGCATCATCAGACGGAGATCGCCCGCGTCGTGCGTCAGCTGGACCGATTTCAATGGTTGGTTTTTACCAGCGTCAACGGCGTGGCGGAATTCTTCCGACATCTGCACGACGCAAAACTGGACACGCGCTGCCTCGGAAAAGCTCAGATTGCCGCGATTGGTCCGAGTACCGCCGAAAAGTTGCGTGCCTTTGGCGTTATCGCGGACGTCGTGCCTTCCGAATATCGTGCGGAAGCCCTCGCAAAATCTCTTCAATCAAGAGTGCGTGGAAAAACAATGCTGTGGGTCCGGGGCAGTCGAGGTCGTGACGTATTGCCACAGATGCTGACTGATGTCGGGGCTTTGTTCGCGCAGCTCGTGGTTTATGAAAACCGCGACATTGACAAACTCACCCCTGAAATTGAGCGTCGATTGAAGGCTGGTACGCTCGATTGGATCGGACTGAGCAGCCCCTCAATCGCCCGCCGCTTTGCACAATTGCTGAAGACCTCGGGAATTGCAGCAACTGAGCTGCAAACACGCATCGCGACCATCAGTCCCGTGACATCCGCTGCCGCAGCTGAATCCGGATTGATCGTGTCGGCAGAAGCAACAGTCTCTACCTGGAACGGAATTCTGCACGCGATTGAACGAAGCCGATCGTGATTTCGTAGGGCGGGAAAAGCGGCTGCCAAGCCGCGACGGCCCGCCATTTGGGTAGGCCGGGCCAAACGAAGCGCCGTTCCGGCAATCGCCTAATCGTTCAGCACAAACGTGACCTTCAGGATCACTCGAAAGCAGGTGATCTTGCCATCTTCGATATCCACTTTCTGGTCCTGCACCCAGGCACCGGTCACGTTTTTCAGGGTCTTGCACGCTCGAGCGACCCCGACGGCAACGGCGTCCTCAAAACTGATTGGTGACGAAGCAATGATCTCAGTCACGCGGGCAACCGCAGATGTCGCTTCGATTTTTTCGACCTGTTCGTTTTTCTTGTTCTTCTTGTTCTTCATCGCGGCTCACTCCAACGTTCACTGTCAAACCTATCATGGCATTGCTTTGCCCAAGACTCGCAGTATGCGCATTTGCCTCGTTTTATCCAGTCACTTGGCGTTCATGGGGTATTTTCTTAACAATTTGGCCGCGAACGACGTGTTCGTCAAGGCGAGCGGCAGGGCGTCAGCCCTCCGAGCCAACTACTGCACTGCGTCAACCACAATTTTCAAAACACAGATTGCCCCGTCTCGCATCTCGCTGCGCGTCGATCTTGAGTAGTGCATGGTCAACAGTGTTTTGATGTGTGCCACTGGCTCTGCCAGTGTTTTCCATCGGCATGAAACACTGGCAGAGCCAGTGGCACACAATCCATCAACTCATCGCTGACAGAGCAGTAGTGCGATTCTGGGCAGTTGAAAAGTTGATCATTACAGTTCGTTTTATTGGAATCGGTACCAGAGTGTTCGGGCAGGGTTTCAGTTACGCGGGGGGAGCTGAAAACGGTGTTTGTCCCGGTCGGGACGAATCACAAAGGGTGTCTTCCAACGTTGCGTTTTCTGTGAAACACTGTGAAACAACTAAGGAAATCCGCCCGCAACACGATAAACTGCATCATCAATTCGAATTCCTGGTTTGTGGGGTGAGCCTGAAATGTACACGCTGCGTATGGCAAAGCGGATGATGTTCGAAACGAACAAGCGACTGCTTTGGAAACTCGTCTGGAATCTTGGCGTCAAAGGTTCGTTATCGGTATTCAAACATCGACGGCGCATGAAGAAAGGGGAGTTCTTTCCGCCGTTTCTTTATATCTCGATCATTAACAGCTGCAATCTGCGGTGTCAGGGATGCTGGGTCGATGTGGCGAGCAAGCAGCAGACGATCGACCTGACTGCGATGAACAAACTCATCACGGAAGCGAAGCAGCAGGGGAACACCTTCTTTGGCATCGTCGGCGGCGAGCCCTTTATGCATCCGGAATTGTTTGAAATTCTGGAAGCACATCCGGACTGTTATTTTCAGGTATTCACCAACGGACAATTCATCACAGATGAGAAAGCTCGCAGACTCTTTGAACTCGGAAATGTCACGCCGCTGATCAGTGTCGAAGGGAACGAGATCATCAGCGATGAACGTCGCGGGCGTGCGGACGTTTATCAGAGGACCCTGGCTGGTATCGAAAACTGTCTCAAACACAAAGTGATGACCGGCGTTTGCACCAGTCTTGCGAAGAGCAACATTGATCATTTGCTGACTGAAAAGTGGGTCGATCGACTCATCGAAATGGGCGTGCTGTACACATGGTTTCACGTTTACCGTCCGATGGGTCCGGATGCGAAACCCGAGCTGTGTCTGACTCCCGAACAACAACGAAGAGCGCGGCAGTTCGTGGTCGATATGCGGGCGCAGAAGCCGATCATCATTATTGATGCGTACTACGATGGCGAAGGTCAAGCACTGTGTCCGGCGGCGAACGGGATTAGTCACCACATCAATCCGTGGGGCGATATCGAACCATGCCCGATCGTCCAGTTCTCACGCGAATCGATTCACGCGAAGGACGATTCACGGTCACTGTTCGATAAGTTCACCAAATCTGAATACCTCGCTGATTTTCGCCAGTTGGCGCAGGAAACAACGCGCGGCTGCATCGTGCTGGAACGGCCCGACCTGCTGCAGCAACTCGTGGAACGTCATGGCGCAAAAGATTCCACGGCGCGCGGCACGGCGCTGCAGGAACTGCAGGCCATGATTCCCCGCACGTCGCAGTATCACCCCGGCCATGAGATCCCGGAGAAGAATCTGTATTATCGACTCGCCAAGAAATTCCTGTTCAACGATTTCGGCGTGTACCATGGTCACGATCACACAACGACCGCAGCTCCGTTCGTTGTGGGGAAAACAAACCCCTTGGCCACGGTTGAGGAAGTGTCTGCCGATGCTGGTTGTTGCGGCGCATCGACCGAATGCAGTTCTCACGGAACAGTGGTGCAGAGTTGCTCCAGTGATTGAGGTGCGTAAGGTGGCCAGAAAACCAGTGACATGGATCGTTTTCCAGGGACGATTCATCAGAATGCTCTGCGGGGTGCTGCTGATTGGTTGCGGCTCTTCAACGGATCCGGCGAAACCCGCTCCGCCGCTGACTGAGGTTGCACCTTCACGCTCAGATCCGACCAGTGTGCTGCCGGTTCCTGCGATCCCCGCGTCGCCCTTCCTGAACACCGGATCGAACGCGCATCTGGTTGGTGGAAAACGCTGCGCCGATTGCCATGTCGAGCAGTCGGCGGCGTTCCTGGCCACACGTCATGCGCGGTCGATGTCTCTGCCCGGCGACGTTTCGTTACCGGTCGCGGACCTTGAACATCCGAAATCCGGATATCATTACACAGCCCGTTCCGGCAGCGAAGCGACAATTCATGCGGAATCGATGAAGATCGACGATAGCCAGCTGCCGCCAGTAGATTATTCGATTGAATACGTGCTCGGATCCGGGCGTTTCGGCCACAGTTTTCTGTCGAAGCCGGACGACTTTCGTGTGCAGTCGCCTCTCACGTGGTATTCGACTCGACAATGCTGGGACATGTCACCTGGATTCGACTCTGCGGATCAAATGTCGTTTCGGCGTGTTGTGTCAGCGCGGTGTCTTTACTGCCATTCCGGCAATGTGGAAGTCCGGAATAAAAATGAATTTGATTTTGTGGTGCATGAAACAGCAATCAGCTGCGAACGCTGCCATGGCTCGGGATCCGTTCATGTCGAAAAACGATCTCTGAGTGGTTCGGCGGGCGTTGTGAGTGGCATCGACCATACGATTGTTAACCCACATCATCTGAACCGTGAACTGTCGGAATCGATATGCCAGCAGTGTCATCTTCAGGGCGATGCACAGATCGCCGTCCGTGGACAACAATTCGACTCGTTTCGTCCCGGGCAGCCACTTACCGCATTCCGCCAGGACTATCGTATCGGCAGTTCATCGCAGATGACAATTGTCGGACATGTCGAACAATTGCACGCCAGTCCCTGTTATCAGAAATCTGAAACACTGACATGTATTACCTGTCACAAACCCCATCACAATATTTCCGATGCGCAACTGCCACAACACTATCGCCAGACATGTCTCGATTGCCATGCGGAACATCAATGCACGGAATCGATCGAAGTTCGGCAATCTGTGGCTCAGGACGAATGCGTGAAATGTCACATGCCTGCGGCACCTACGGAAGTGCCACACGTTGCGTTCACTCATCACCGGATCGGAATTCACAAAGACGTTGAAAACACACTCGAACCACGCTCGACGTTATTGTACCCGATGTTGTCGGAGCAGGGATTCACATCCGCCGATGTGTCCCGAACAAGAGGCCTGGCATGGCTGCATGTCGCGCTCAGCAAGCCCGATGTGGATTTCCAACAGGCACTCAAATCTGCCAGAGATGAATTGACTCTTGCATGGGACGAAGGCGCTGGAGACGCTGCGGTTGCCGCAGGACTTGCCACCATTGCATCCGAGATTTCATGGAACGAACAGGCAGAACTCTGGGCGGCACGTACGCTGGAACTCGACGCTTCGCCGTCGGATGCCCGGATGAAAGCACTTGCAATTCAGTCCGAACTGTACTTCGGGCGCAACCAGAATCACCAGGCGCTGAATGGATTTCAAACTCTGACTGAATTGCGTCGCGATGCCCGTAATTGGTTTTTCCGTGGGCTGGTGGAGCAGAATCTGGGAAATACGGATGAGTCAATTCGGTCACTCGAACGGTCGCTGACGATCAATCCTGAAAATACAGGCGCCCACACTGCTTTGGCCGCTATTTATCAGCTTCTGAAGAACGACTCCAAGGCGGAATTCCATCGCACGATGTCTGTCAGACTCGGGGCGAAGAAATGACAACCCGACATCCTGGACGCGAACCAGATCAATCGTTGGATGGGCACGGAAAAGTCCGCGTACGATCTCTCCGTTGAAGTTTTCGTCACTCAGCAGCCGCAGCATTGGCGTTCCCTGTTATGCTGCGACGATCGATCAATCGGCGGCGAATCTCGGACATCTCCGGCTGCTGCGCTTGAATACTCTGCCGAATGCCATCTGCGCGTCGCTCCCTCTCAGCCAAATAGTCGCGAATTTCCTGACGGTGTCGCAGGTAGTATGCGATGGCTGCGTAGACGTCGGCCAGTTTCAGCGTCGAGTACATTTGGACGATGGTTTCGGGTGTCGCACCGTCGTCAAACGCATGAACAACTAAGTCCAGCAGTACGCGACAATCGCCAACGCGAATATCCCCGTGTTCATCCTTGCTCAACGGAATTGGTTCAGCGGAAAAGGCGATTGACACGATCGTTCTCACAGGAGGCAATTACCAATCAAACATCTTAAGCAATCAGTCTGCCAATACAACCACACTCCGACCGACGACAGAAAAATGATGGACCATCGTCGCCGAGAACAATCGGCGGTTACACACGATTTGCCATTCGGGCATTGCCACCCGATCCGGCATATCCCTTACATTGACGGTGATGTTGCGGAGTTTATGTTGTTTCGGCTTTGGGTTTTCGTGCCGGAAGGAATCCGATACCAAATGCTGCAAGCATCGACATCCAGAAAATCCAGAACTCCGGTCTGGCATAGTTGTGAAAATCCACAGCATGCGGATTCACATTCGAATTGAATGCCCAATCGGCAAGCAGCTTCAGCCCGATGACGATGATCAGAAGATAGGCGGACAATTCGAATCGTGGAAATCTCTCAAGCAGTCTGATAAACATAGCAGCCGCGACGCGCATCAGCACGATTCCGAGTAATCCGCCGGTCACCACCACCCATAACTTCGGATGAAACGCATCTTCAGGATGACCTTCCGGAGGAACTCCGACCAGTCCGATAGCGGCAAGAATTGAATCGACTGCGAAGGCAATGTCTGTCAGCTCGATGACGACAACAGTCATCCAGAAACTTTTCCCAGCTCGAAGTTGCTGTTCCGGGATGGGTACCGGAACACGTTCTTTGATTTCAAGCATTTCCTGATCGGCCGTCAGTGCCTCACCGGTTTCAGCGTCGCGCAGTTGTGGCTCACCTGCAGCATCTGTGCTGAGTATGTTCGCGCCTTCTTCCTTCGACTCAAAGAACAGGTGCTTGACGGCGATATAAATCAGATAGCCACCGCCGATGAGCTTTACGACATGCCATTCAAGCAAATACTGGGCGGTTACCACTGCTATAAACCGGAATACGAACGCTCCGATCAGGCCATATGTCAGCGCTCGCGCCTGCAAATGCTTCGGAACTCTTGAAGCCAGAAGCCCCAGGACCAGCGCGTTATCAATCGAAAGCAGGCCTTCCAGCAGCACAAGCAGCAGGATGACAAGCAGGTCCTTGTTACTGAACGTCTGACTCCAAAACAACGGAGTGTCTGCGGCCAGTTGAAACAAATCGTGCATGAATGAAAATCCATAGTAAAGTCGTGCAGAACCCGGAATCCGTTCGCCCGGATCGGTGTCGGAAACGCTGATCTTAGTCCACCGGACCTTGAAAGCCAGTGAGGAGATTGTGAGTGGTCCGGCGTTTCTCAGGGAATTTCCGTGTGCTCAGCCCCAAACTGCGGTTAACGAAAATTTCGAGCCTGCGGATCAATCTGTTCCAGCATCTCGCTCACATCATCCAGCCGTTCGCAGACCACATGGATCACATCGCCTTCCCGCTGCAGTCGACCGGTGGCCATCATTACCGTCGCAAATCTGGCGGTCTGGCGAAAGTGCTGCCACACAGATGGAAACACGACCAGATTCGTCACGCCGGTCTCGTCTTCCAGCGTCACAAACGTAATCCCATTGGCCGTTGACGGTCGTTGACGCATCAGCACAAGTCCCGCCACTTTGACTCGTCGATCCGGCGTCAATTCCGCAAGCTGCTCTGCCGTGACCGCTCGCAATTGAATCAGTTGTTCTCTGAGAAAGCTGACGGGATGTTGTCGCAGCGACAGACCGGCCGATGAATAGTCTGCAACCACTTGGTCCTGAACCGACATTTCCGGCAATTCCGGTAATGGATCGTCCGACGCTGCGGCGTCTGGTGCATCAAACAGGGGCAGATGTTCCCGAGCGGGCAAAGATTTCCAATACGCCTCACGACGTTCGATGTTCAGCGAAGCAAACGCATCGGCTCGCGACAGAAGCTGCAGCGTGGCACGATTGAGCTGCGTCCGTTGAGCGAATTCTTCAAACGACCGGAACGCTCCGCCTCGTTGCCGCACGGTTTCAATCAGCCGTCCGTGCTCTTCCGAGAACCCTCGCAACAGTCGAAAACCCAGTCGCAGCGCGAAGCGTTCATCGTCGTGTCGAAATCGTCCCGGCGCAGGATCGCTATCTGTTCGTTCCAGTGTGCAATCCCAGTCGCTGTGACTGATGTCCGCCGGGAGAATGACGACCCCATGCTCTCGTGCATCCCGCACCAACTGCGCTGGCGCGTAAAATCCCATGGGCTGACTGTTGATCAATGCGGCGGCAAAGACGGCAGGATGAAACCGTTTGAGCCATGCAGAAACATACACCAGCAACGCGAAACTCGCCGCGTGGGATTCCGGAAATCCATACTCTCCAAAGCCGCTGATCTGCTTGAAAAGTCGCTCCGCAAATTCAGCGTCGTAGCCGCGCTCCTGCATTCCATTCACGAGCTTCTCATGAAACTTTGCAATCACGCCTGTCTTGCGCCAGGCACCCATCGCGCGACGAAGCTGATCGGCCTCGCCCGGCGTAAAGCCAGCGGCCACGATCGCCAGTCGCATGGCCTGCTCCTGAAAGATGGGCACCCCCAGCGTCTTGTGGAGTACCGCGCGGACCGCCGGATTCGGATAATCCACCGGCTCTTCCCCTGCCCGCCGACGCAGATACGGATGCACCATGTCGCCCTGAATCGGCCCCGGACGCACGATCGCGACTTCGATGACCAGGTCGTAAAAGCAATGCGGCTTCAGACGTGGCAACATGCTCATCTGAGCGCGGCTTTCAATCTGGAAGACACCAATCGTGTCCGCCGCACTGATCATGTCGTACACCGCAGGATCTTCTGACGGCACATTGGCCAGTGTCAGTGTTCTGCTGTGATGTTTCTCCACCAGATCGAACGCGCGGCGGATACAACTGAGCATGCCCAGCGACAGGCAATCGACTTTCAACAACCCGAGCGCATCCAGATCATCTTTGTCCCATTGAATCACCGTACGACCGGACATCGCCGCATTTTCGATTGGCACCAACTCGCTCAGCAATCCGCGGGACATCACCATACCGCCGGAATGCTGCGACAGATGCCGTGGAAACGTCAGGAGCGAATTGAGCAATTCCAGCATCCGGCGTCCGAGCAATGAATCGGGGTCGATGCCACCTTCCCGCATGCGCTCCGGAAACTGCTCTGCGTGATCCACATGCTCCATCTGGTTGGAGAGTTTTTCAATGCGATCATTCGACAACGCGAGGGCACGTCCGATATCCCGAATCGCCGATCGAGGTCGATATGTGATCACGGCCCCCGTCATGCCCGCGCGATCGCGTCCGTAGCGTTCAAACAGATACTGCAGCACTTCTTCGCGGCGCTCATGCTCGAAATCGATGTCGATATCCGGCGCTTCGTTGCGTTCGCGGCTGATAAACCGCTCGAACAACACGTCGATCCGGCTGGGATCAACCGACGTCACGCCCAAACAGTAGCAAACGGCAGAATTCGCGGCCGATCCTCTTCCTTGACACAGGATTTTGCGTTCGCGGGCGAACCGCACGATGTCGTACACCGTCAGGAAGTATGCCTCGTAATGGAGTTCTTCGATGAGTGTCAGCTCATGCCTGATCAGGTTGCCAATTTTTGTCGGAACACCATCCGGATATCGCAGCTTTGCACCGCGCATTGTCAGGTTCGTCAGATGCTGAATCGGCGTCACACCCTGCGGAACCAGTTCTTCCGGGTACTCGTACCGCAGTTCGTCAAGTGAAAATGTGCAGCGATCGGCAACTTCGACAGATCGTGCAATCATGTCGGCATCGCCTGCGAACAGTGGCAGCAATTGAGCACCTGACTTCAGATGCCGTTCTCCATTCGGAAACAGTTCATGTCCCAGCGATTGCAGACTTGTCGCATGACGAATGGCCGTCACGACGTCATGCAGTGGACGGCGTCTGGAATCGTGATAATGCACATCGTTGGCAGCGACAATCGGGATGTTGAACTGACTGCAAATCGACCGCCAGCGTTGAAGATTTTCCCGATCATTGGGTCCACAGTGGAGTTCAGCCAGTCCATAGCATCGATCGCCAAAACAGTCTCTCAGCGACTGCAGATGCGTGGCTGCTACGTCTGTATTCATCCCCGGGACGAATCGACGTTCGAACCGATATCTACTTTCTTCGCTCAGCGGCACGCAGCACAGCAGGCCCTCGGCATGTTCCGGAAAATCGGCCACTTTCAGGCGACACCCGCCCTTGGGAGCTCTCCTGCGTCCGACCGTAATCAGTCGCGATAGACGGCCATACGCAGCGCGATCGGTCGCGAGCAGAACGACCGACGGACCATCCTCCGGCACAATTTCTGCGCCGACTAACAGCTTCAAACCGGCTTCCTTTGCGGCGACGTGCGCCCGCACAACACCTGCCAGAGAATTGCGATCCGTTACGGCAATCGCTTTCAGTCCCAACGCCACCGCGCGCGCGGCAAGTTCATCTGCGTGGGAAGCCCCTTCCAGAAACGAATAGTTCGTGCGGCAATGAAGTTCGGCATACGGAACAGAGGTGCTCGTCTGCTCTTGAGTCGAACCTGCTGTTTCCTGCGTCGCACGAGTTCGACGTTTTGAAGGAGGCGGCTCCGGCATTTGATAGATTCCATTCGACAACAGGCTCAAACCTCAAACCGTCGCATCATAACGACGTTCAGGTTGAATCTGCGTACGGAATCTCAATCTCTTCGTACGACCCGACCGTCGCTCGGTTGACGGCAGCTTGAATCGCGGAAACTGATTTCTGAATACGAGGCCAGGATGCTGAACGTAGAACGATGATTGCGATTTGTCGTCCTGTCAAATTCTGCTGATACTGCAGATTGCTGTCCGTTGTTATGAGCAATTCGAAGCCCGCCTGTTCCGCTGTATCCAAGAGCATTCCGTTCGCCAAATCCGACCAGCATTGTTCGAATGCCGTGGCAATTGAATGATCTGGCAAATGACGACGCAGCGGAACCGGCGTGCCCTGATCAAACAGAATTCTCATGCCGCATCCGACTTCGTCAGCAGTGAGACTTCATGATTCAGGACAGATTCCACATCAGCGCGCCTGACGCCCGGGAACCATTCGAGGAATTGATCAACTGTCGCACCATCACGCAGGTTCTCAAACAAAGCAGCTACCGGAACGCGAGTGCCGCGAAACACCCATGCTCCGCTGACTTTGTCACGGTGAGTCTCGACCGCATCCAGATTGTCCCAGTTTCTGTCCAATTCTTTGCTCCTTGGAATTCGGACAACGGCACTTCGCCCGGTATCGTCAGTTCGAATTCTGGTGGTTTATGTCTTGCTTCTGTAATTCAGTTTACCAGCCGACATGGATCATGTCACCAGATTTCGACGGACACCGGGTGTGGCAGGAATACTGGATCGGAAACGAGTGAAATTGAAAATCTCGTGATTGCAGAGCATTCGGAGGAATTGCTTCCTCGATTCCGACCGGGAAAATTGGGAAAAGCAGCGGCAAAAAAAGCAGCGGGGCTATCGGGAAAGCAGCCGGGCCATCCAATGCTAAAGCACTGGGCCAAAGCTGCAGCTAGTCAAGTCACTATTGGATGGCCCCAAATATTTCCCGATGGCCCCAAATATTTCCCTGTGGAGTAAGTTGCCGCTCCGACAACACTGGCGGAATAAACGCAAAACCGGCGTCTAACTCGCGACAATGCAGCACGAGCGGGTTACGATTCGAATAGATTGCACTTCTGCCTCCTCGCCTACTGTGGTCTTCAAGATGCTCTCCATCGACGACAAACACGTTGCACGACTGAAGTTGGTACTCACTCGCTACAAAACTCCCGAATTGCCGCGTCCCAATACATGGAAATCGCGTAGCGATGACGATATCTGGATTCGCGTCGTCAGTCAGGTTGCCGTGATCGGCAATGCGAAGCCGGCAGAAAAGCTGAAGCAACATCAATACCGCGATCCAATCCAATGGGATCTTGTTGCAGCGGTATCTGATGAGGATGCGGCAGCGGCGATCTGGACGGTATTACGGGAAATAGGCTCTCGGTACGCAGGTAAGTCATTGAACAAATGCGGTCCCACGAAATCGCTCGTATTTAACCGGAATGCACTTCGAGACTTTCCGGGTGGTCCAAAGGGCTTTCTTAAATCGATCGCAACCATGAAAGGGGATTCAATCGAAAAGATTAATTTCGTGACAAACCGGCTTCAACGAATCAAGAACAAGGGAGCCAGAGATTTCCTCACCAGCGGCTTCGGGCTCGTACGAGATCACATCGCCCTCGACACCCGCGTGAAGAAGTGTCTTCAACATATCGGTATTCAATTGCCCGCGGATGCTGCGACAAACCCATCGACGTATCAGCAGGTGGAGGCAGACCTCGGTTCCATGCTGTGTGAGCCACTCGGGATCAGTCTCGCAGAACTCGACCAGCTGCTGTTCACGTTTGCCAGCCGAATCACCGCAATGAAATGGAATGGTGCCGCATCGCGCGAGACATAGACGCGCTGCACAGACCTGATTGGGTTGGAGAAGGTGACGCTGATGACGTAGATCATGAATTTGCTGATGTTGGCACTAGGACTCCAGGAGGAGTTGTTTTTTCTGCCGAGAGTTGAAGCGGGACGTGTGGAGTTGTGTTTGAAGGATTTGCAGCCGATGGCGGGAGTGGTGGGGTGGAAGGAACAGCGCCTGTTGCATGCAGTGTTGCAAAGATCCAGCACTGGGAGCAAGAAAAAGGCTCAACTCTGACTTGGATGTCGAGAGCATGAATGGCAGTAGTTCCTCTGGGACAGTAGCCTTTTCGCAGCATGATTACACATGTGGTATTCTCGTCAATTCAGTCACCTGCGGCTGCGGATCAAAGACATTTGTCAGCTCAAACACTAAGATGGAAGCCAGCGAAAGGTCACACTTCACATCGACGTATCGCATGACACTTCGGCAGCAAGTTTTCTAGTGAATGAGACGTTTAAATACCGCTGAGAAAATGCAGTGACTGTGGGCATCAGATTAGTCAACGAGCAAAAGTCTGCCCGTCTTGTGGTGCGCCGGTAATGAAAAAGAGGTCCAGTTGCGGATGTGGATGTTTGACACTAGCACTCTTAATTCTGCTCTCAATTATTATGGTTCTGATTCTCTTTGCTGGTCGTCGCGATCGCCAAGGCTGGACATCAACTCCGCCCAACGCTGTTTCGGGCTCCGCCGAAGTTACCAGCAGTCGTCTCGTACCATTTAAGAGTTCTGCTTCGAAGTATCCTTTGCAGATGGTGATGACTACGTGGAAAAACACTGGAATGACTCCAATCCGTGCCATCGAAGCAGAGTTCACATTTCGTGACAAGAACAATCGCGTCATCGAAACAGTTGAATACACGTTGTATGCTGCCTCCGATTCGGATGCTGGAGTTGCCCCCGGAGAGACGTACACGACGCCAAGGGGTGAAGGCTTCGTGTTCATCAATCCCACAGTCAAGGCGGAATCTGTCGAGGTGAGGATTCTCTCTGTTTCGGATCGATCCGGTATTTAGTTCAACGCCGTTTGCCTTTGCGTGGGGGAACATCCCGGGGAGGGGAAACATCCCAAGGACACAGCATCATTGTAGCGAGCAGCACAGCAGACGCGAGTTTCCTGAAGACAACCGGGCGGGAATCGGGGACGTTCGGAAAGCTGGGGCCGAATTTTCTGTTGCCGGGTGAACGGATTCCCCGCTGTCAGCATCGCCAACACGTCGAATCCCGCTCGCCAGCGCAGCAACGAACGTAGTTCCAGAAGTCCTGTTGAAAAACGAGAACGCACTGGTCGAATCGTGCGATTTGCCTATAATACAATGAACAAAACCACTGTTCACAAGGTCGTCCCCAATGCACACATTCACCGCCAGCGAAGCCAAGACTTGGTTCGGGGAGTTGCTTGATCGGATCCAGCACGAGCCAGTGTGTGTGACGGGCCAGGATCGCATGACCGGCGTGATGGTCAGCGGAGAGGACTATGAAGCCATGCGGGTCTTTTACGCCGACCGGCTGCGGAATACCCTTCGTGAAAGTGCGGCAGCGAGCGGTCTGTCCGAGGACAATCTGGCCGAACTGCTGGCCGATGAAAGCTGAGTCCGCTCTGCCTGCGTGCTACGCGCGTGTCTTACTCGACACAAATGTTCTGCTCAGTGCTGCGCTGGCTGCCAACGTATGCCGCCTGGTGAGTGGTGACGACGATCTTTTGTGCCTCCACCCGATTGGCGAATTGCATATCCTGACACCACGCTCCGCATTGGACGAAATCAATCGCCTTCGCGGGAGCGATCGTATGCAGGATGGACATACAGCTTGTTCGTCCAGGCAGAACATTCCCGAAGGTCGTCCTTGCGATTTGGAGTTCTGGAAATAAGATACTCAATGTTCGGACAACCCAACGCGAGACGACTTCAGGAAATGTGATCGATGGCAAAGCATAAACCGACAGGAATTTCATATCGTGACCATGATATCAAGGAGGATCATTCTTTCGGAGCGATGGGAGGAAAAACGCCCGGGATTCACAAGCGGTATTTCTGCAAGGTGGCCGGAAGAACAGTGAAGGGGACTCTCGATGAAGTGAAGGCCAATATTGACTTTCATCTGGATGGCGAGAAGACCGACGTCGAGAAGAAGGACGACGACGACGAAATCGTGTGAGTGGGGCACAATTCCATCGTGCCGGGCACGTTATAAACGTGCCCCACGTCCAAAAGACGACAGTAATTTCTGCGCCGGTCCTTATCGAAAATTGAAGAATCCTGCACCACAGTTCACGAGTCGATGTGGTTTGGCTATAAGTCCGGGTCCTCGCCAGGTTTGAAGCTAACTTTCGGAGACCCCGCTATGCTCCTTCAGGTTCATGTTCGAAAAGCAGTTCGATCGAGACTGCGATCCCAGTCTTTAGCAATCCGCATCCTGCTCTTGATCACGGCAATAAGTGCTGCCGGACGGACGTCAGATGCCTGCTCGGACGAAAAACCAAACGAATCGGCAGAAATTCGCCATTCTGACCTGAGCGTTTACCGCGCTGACGACGGGACACTGAAACCGATTCGCTCCACCGAGGACTGGGCCCTGCGGCGAAAGCAGATCATCGCCGGGGCTGAAGCCGCCATGGGGGCAATGCCGGCGCTGGAAAATCTGCCCGCGTTTGATGTCAAGCTGACTGAAGATATTCTGGTCGGTGAAGTTCGGCGGCTGACGCTTACCATTGTTGTCGATGGTTCGGATCGACTGCCGCTGGATCTGTATCTCCCAAAATCGCTGGCCGACACGGTGGATGTGAAAGACCTGCTGAATTCAGGTTCGCCGTCGAAGTTGGCAGCTGTCGTCGCTCTGCATCCGACCGGTGCAGCGGGAAAACGCATCGTGGCCGGCGAGGGCGGGAAATCGGGACGGCAATACGGAATTGAACTGGCTCAGCGCGGCTACGTCGTGATCGCGCCGGACTATCCGTCGTTCGGTCAATACGACAAGTATGATTTCGAGCACGACAAGTACGTTTCGGGCACGATGAAAGGCATCGTCAATCATCGCCGTTGCGTCGATTTTCTTACATCGCTGAAATTCGTGGACGCCGATCGCATTGGCGTGATCGGACATTCGCTGGGAGGACACAATGCCATCTTTCTGGGAGCGTTTGACGAACGACTCAAAGTGATCGTCTCAAGTTGCGGCTGGTGTCCATTTCATGACTACTATGGCGGCGATATCAAGGGCTGGACAAGTGACAGGTACATGCCGCGGCTGCGAGACGTCTATGGACTGAATCCTGACAAGGTTCCATTTGATTTCTACGAATTGATTGCGACCCTGGCCCCGCGGACCTTCGTTTCCGTTTCGCCGATTCGCGATGCAAACTTTGACGTCAATGGCGTTCGTAAAGCGATGCCGGTGGCCGGTTCGATCTACTCGCTGTTCAACGCCCGCGAAGAACTGCTGCTGCTGACGCCGGACTGCGAACACGATTTCCCGACGGACATGCGTCTGCAGGCTTACAACGTGATGGATCGCGTCCTGAAACACACGCCGAATGATTTTGAGCCGGACTTTGCCGATGAATTGCCACGAATTCCGGCCCGCTCGCCGGCAGAGGCCATGGCCTCATTTCAGGTGGTTGATGGCTTTGAGATGCAACAGACTGCCGCAGAGCCATTGCTGACAGATCCCGTGGCAATGTCCTTCGACGCCGACGGTCGGTTGTTTGTCGCTGAAATGAATGACTACTCCGAACAGGCAACGGAACATCTGGGCCGCGTGCGGATATTGGTTGATTCTGACAGCGACGGTCGTTTTGATCAAAGTCATGTGTTTGCCACAGGTTTAAGCTGGCCCACGGCAATTATCTGCGCGAACGACGGTATTTTTGTCGCAGCTGCCCCGGATATCTTCTTTCTCAAAGATACCGATGGCGACATGCAGGCCGACGTCAATGAACTGGTCTTCACGGGTTTTGAACGATCCAATGTGCAGGGACTGATCAATAGTTTTCATTGGGGGCCGGATAACCGGATTTATGGTTCTGCGAGCACCGTGGGCGGTTCCATCACCAGCCCGAAATATCCGGACCGCGCGGCGTTGCAATGTCGAGGTCGTGACTTTTCGTTTGATTCGAAGACCCTGGAACTGAGAGCTGAAACGGGCGGCGGTCAGCACGGCATGTGCTTTGACGACTGGGGCCACCGTTTCGTGAGTTCCAACAGCGATCATGCACAAATGGTTGTGTATCGCGACCAGTATCTGTCCCGTTCACCACTGCCGTCTGCCGCACCAGCGCGAGTCAGCATTGCGGTCGATGGAGGTCAGGCCCCGGTGTACCGTATCAGCCCTGTCGAGCCGTGGCGGATCGTGAGAACTCGACTGCGTACCTCCGGACTTTCGAAAGGTATTGTCGAAGGCGGCGGTCGTCCGGCAGGATATTTTACAGGGGCGACGGGGATTACGATTTATCGGGGCGACGCATGGCCGGATGAAACCCAGGGACTGGCCATTGTCGGCGACGTCGGCAGCAATATCGTGCATCGTAAACGCCTGACGACCGACGGGGTGATCTGGTCAGCCAGTCGCATGGACGAAGGTCGCGAATTGGTGGCGTCCGAAGACATCTGGTTTCGCCCGGTCCAGTTTGCGAACGCTCCTGATGGCTGTCTGCAGGTGCTGGACATGTATCGCGAGACGATTGAACACCCAGCAAGTCTGCCGCCGGAAATCAAGAAACATCTGGATCTCACCAGCGGTCGTGATCGTGGGCGACTTTATCGAATCGCCCCGACGGGCTGGAAACCACGGCCTGTGCCGCAGCTCAGCAAAGCCGAAACCTCAGAACTGGTCGCATTGCTGGAACATCCAAACGGGTGGCATCGCGATACCGCATCACGGTTGCTCTTCGAGCGGCAGGATGCGACGGCGATTGATGGAATTCGTCGGCTGCTGAGAGAATCAACTTCCGGACACGGGCGATTTCACGCGATCGGAAGCCTCGAAGGACAGAACGCTCTGCGTGCGGAAGACGTGATCGTGGGACTGAGGGACTCCGTTGCCGGCATACGCGAGCGCGCGGTGCTGGCGAGCGAGAAACATGTGACGTCCGCAGACGTTCTCATGGCGCTGGCGGCGATGACGGATGACGAAAACGCGCGAGTCAGAATGCAGCTGGGATTTTCGCTGGGTGAGTTCCCGCCATCCGCTGTCCGACGTGAAGCGTTGCAGAAAATCCTGGCGACGTCCGGTGACGATCGCTGGATTCGAACGGCTGTGTTTACATCCCTGAGCACCGAAGCAGGCGACGCATTCGAATCGCTCGCGGCAACGCGCGACGCTGCGTCGCCGGTCGCCAGCGTGGCTTTGCTCGAACTTGCGGATCTCGTGGCACGGAGAACCTCAGACGATGCTGGATGGAGCAAAATCGCTTATCTGATCGCCGCACGGCGCGACGACCCTGCGATGCAGGTGAAGCTGCTGCAGGCGGTGTTCGCGGGAAACAAGGCAGCTCAAAGCAGCCCATCCTTCGCGATGTTGTCTGCGCAGTTACTTGAGTCAGCTCGCAGGAATGCTGTTGACACAAGTCTTACCGATGAGCAGCGGGCAGCGGCTTTGAGCACTTTCAGTCTGTCGTCTTTTGCGACAGACGGCGAGCTGCTCCTGAGTTCGCTTGAATCGGTGCAGTCGCCAGCGGTGCAGATCGCAGGGCTCGCAACTCTGTTGCGGTTTTCGGACGAGGAAGTGGCGTTGCAGCTGCTGGACCGATGGTCAGGCCTGTCCCCGAAGCTCGCAGAACAGGTGCGGGACGGACTATTGGGACGCACGTCCTGGGCCGTGTTGCTTCTTGATGCAATGTCTGCAGGCAGGATTCCGCCGACAACACTCAGTCCCTCGGACTTACAACGTCTGGCGAGCGTCCCCGATGATGCGGTGCGTTCCCGCGCAATCAGATTGCTCGAAACGATGACCAGTTCCACACGCGACGACGTGCTGCGTTCGTATCAGGTCGCTCTGACATTGAAGCCGGATCGCGACAAGGGGGCGGCGTTGTTCAGGCAGCATTGTGCGGTCTGTCATCAGATTGGAACAGTAGGATTTCAGGTCGGCCCGAACCTGGCAACGATGAAAAACCGTGGCCCGGAGGCGATTCTGACGAATGTGCTCGACCCGAATCGCGAAGTCAATCCTGCCTGGCGAGACTATATCGCTGTCACCACCGACGGACAGACACACAATGGTGTGCTCATTGCTGAATCCGCCAGCGTCCTGACGTTTCGCCGCGCAGAGGCCAAAGAAACCAGCGTGTTGCGCAGCGACATCGAAGCACTCCGAGACACTGGACGCTCGCTGATGCCGGAAGGACTGGAGAAAAATCTTGATACTCAGTCTATGGCCGATTTGATCGCATGGCTGATGACAGTGCCGTAAAATACCTGAGTTCTGTCGAATCTTCGATTCCTCAGCGGAGATCAGTCAGTGTTCCGCGTTTGTGAATCGTAGCGGCTGACTCCGTAGCTCAGGCGCTCCGCCGACTGAGATTCCCCCGGAAGCTATCCCGTTGTCTGTTTGATGATGATTTTCGGGGATCGCACAGCGGTGCCGTTTTCGCATAGCGGTGCCGCGTTCGCACAAACGTCAATAGGAGTGCGAGTCGGCGGAGCGACATCGCCTCCGTAAGGCGAGCGGCAGGATAGAACTTACCATCCGCAATTTGTACGACGGACTTCCAGTCCGTCGAGTAGCACCATGCGACGGACTGGAAGTCCGTCGTACCGGTAAATTCATTTCTGCCGCTCGCCTAAGTAAACGGCGGTCGCAAATCGTCCCGGATTCAGAAACAACCACATTTTCAACAGCAGGTTCACTATGACACAAGCCATTGTCGATCCGGTAGAACTCCGTCGGTTCGCGCAAATGCTGCGACGCTTCAATGAGGACCTCAATGAAAAGACGGCCGCCGTCGCGGGGCAGCTCAGCCATCTGGGGCAAACCTGGCGCGATCAGGAGCACCTGCGATTTTCGGAAGAGTTTGCAGGCAACATGAAAGCGCTCAGTCGGTTTGCGGAATCCAACGAACAGTTTATTCCGTACTTGCTTCGCAAAGCCCAATTGGTGGAAGAGTACCTGCAGCAGCAATAATCTGACGAATTGTCACATGCATCCAGAATGTGAAGGGGAGGGGGCAACAATGAAGGCAGGACGCAGACAGATCAAAGCAGAAATCGAAACGGCAAATGCCGAACCCACAACCAACGGGACGGCGAACATTTCGCCCTGCGGTCCATCTGGCATCCCTTCTGCCTTCTGCCCTCGTCATTCTGCCTTCAATCCTTGCCGTCGTCACTTCTTCGGCGGATTGGGAGCTTCGCTCGGAAGCATTGCATTCGCTTCGTTACTTGCAGATGACGCCAGGGCAGAAGCGAAAGACACGCCGCTCGCGCCGCGCGGCGGTCACCTGCCAGCCACAGCAAAAAACTGCATCTTTTTGATGATGGAAGGCGGTCCATCGCATATTGATACGTTTGATCCTAAACCCGCTTTGGCCAAACTCCACCTGCAGGAATTCGTGCGTGAGGGCAAGCAGAAGTCGGCGATGGAAAGTGGCAAGCGGTACTACGTCCGAAGTCCGTTCAAGTTTCGCCGACATGGCGAAAGCGGAGCGGACATGGCGGAAAACTGGACGCACCTTGCTGCTGTCGCGGATGAGATTTGCTTCTTTCGCGGATGCCAGGTCGACAGCGTCAATCATCCGACGGCAATGTATCAGATGAATTGTGGCAATCGCTTCGGCGGCGATCCCGGGATTGGTGCGTGGGTCACATATGGTCTTGGCTCGATGAATCAGAACCTGCCAGGATTTGTGGTCCTGCCGGAAGTGTCTTATCCGCAAGGCGGTTCCGCGAACTGGAGTAATGGTTTCCTGCCAGCCTGTTTTCAGGGAACACCATTGCGACCAGGGGGTTCACCGATTCTGGATCTGCAGCCGCCGGTCGGCGTTACCGTTGAGCAGCAACGCAGGAATCTCGATCTGTTGGCACGCATGAATCAACGACATGCAGCACAGCACCCGGATCAGGAAGATCTGTCTGCACGGATGTTGAGTTACGAACTGGCTTTCCGGATGCAGACGGAAGTTCCCGGCGCGATCGACTTGTCAAGCGAAGACGAAAAGACACGTTCAATGTACGGCATCGGAAGTGCTGCGACCGACGCCTTTGGCCGGAAGTGCCTGCTGGCGCGAAAAATGGTCGAGAAGGGAGTGCGTTTCATTCAGCTCTACAACGGCACGTGGGACAGCCACGACTACATTGAACGCGCTCACGGGAATCTGGTCCGTGGCGTCGATCAACCGATTGCCGCCTTGATATCAGATCTGAAACAGCGTGGACTTCTGGAGAGTACTCTAATTGTGTGGTGCGGTGAGTTTGGGCGAACGCCTGACAATGGTGTTCGCGGCGGCACGGCGTATGGACGCGATCACAACCCAAATGCGATGACGATCTGGTTAGCGGGCGGCGGCTGCAAAGCGGGCCACACGATCGGAGCAACCGACGAGACGGGAATGACAGCCGTCGAAGATGTTCATCATGTGCGAGACTTCCATGTGACACTGCTGCGACTGCTTGGGCTTGATGATAACAAGCTCAATTATTACCACGCAGGTCGCTTCAAACAGCTCAGCCAGTTTGGAGGAAACGTCATCGAGTCCCTTGTCACGGGTCTGGCTCCGTTGTTCCCATGACGGCCACAGGTATCAATCCCATCAGCGTCTCTTCCTGTTCCGCCACGTCGCGGATCGGAAATGGAAATCTGGCTTCGATCTTTCTGCGGAGCGGGGCGAATGCCTGTACCAGGCCCCCGGAAATTGCGAGCTGGTCCCATGTGGGTCCTGGACTCAGACGCCGTGAACACGTGAGGTAACTGTCGGCCATGAATTCAAAGGCCGCATGAAACAAATTGCCAATCGTGAGGTTGTCAGTTGTGATCCCGCTGATTCGTCCATCGCAGCCCATCGCGCTGGCAAAGAAACTCAGATCGCAGGACAGCCCCTGTCCGGTGGAAGAGTGTGCCGCCTGCTGAATCAGTTGCCATGAGTTTTCGATTTTTATGCCCGCCAGTCGCGGCAATTCTGTCAGCAGAGCCTCAAGGACCGTGAGCGCACGACCGGCCGGAATATGCGTGATGGTGTTCAGAAACTGTCCGTCGAACCACGGACGAGTCTGGCACTCGGCCGGTCGGAATTCAGCCGTGATCTGACTCACCTGGGAACCTGTCGAAACGTTGATCGAGAGTTCATGCGACTGCAGCCTGATACCGCGCAGGGCCGCCTGCTGATCACCGATAACCGGATAGCATGTCAGTGTTCGGCCATTGCGATGGACGCTGCCGATCGGCTCCCTTTCGTGCGTCAGTTCCGGCCAGCGCAGACCATCAAGACCCACTGCGGCAAAGGCTGCGTGATGCCAGCCATTTGTGCGCAGATTCAACATTCCGATGCCCTGAGTCCGTTCCATCCTCGGAACACCGTTACAAAGACGAGCGATCACGTAGTCGCCCACGGTCACCGGTGTGGCGTCCGCAGGTAGCTGCTGTTGCTGCGCCAGCCAGTAAAGCAGACTTGTGGCTGAACCGGGTTTGAGTTCCTTGCCAAGGTCTTCAAACACGGCATCGGACCAGCAACCACGGAGACGATCCATTGTCGTTGTGCCGTCGGTATCAGCAACGGTCGTTCGCTGATCCCGCCATGAAAGGTAATTGGTGAACGGTCGGAGCTTCTGATCCACCAGCATGATTCCCCCCATCTGCCCGCAACTCAGCAGGGTTGTGGCATCCGGCGCGTGGCCGCAGAGGCGATCGATCACATTGACAGCCCGCGTGAAGATTTCTTCCGGCGAGACTTCATGAAATCCAGGCGGCATTCCAGCGACAGGATCCGGAAATGACTCACGGACAATGTTCGAGACGCGGGACGTTTCAAGATCCAGCACAGCGCCTTTGATGGATGAAGAACCGATGTCCAGACCGAGGCAGCGCATCAACGTGTGTTCCCAATGTGCCCCGACACTCCGTGGCGAAATTTCTTGCCGCGACGTGAAGGAGCCGAACGCTAATTCAAAAATCCCGGAACCAGACAACTCACGACATCCGCACATTCCCTCAACTTTATACGCACGTCTTCCGGCAGGGCGATGCCGTTCCGGACTGCATCCCGAGCCGTTTGAAATTCCCGCTCACCGGGAAGCAGCACGGATGCGACACCGTCCGCTGTCGGTGCGGCGTGGATTTCATCAATCAGCGATTTCATGCGCGAGTTAAAAGCGGCGCGATCGGTCATCGCATCAATGTCTGCCACAAAGAAGGACGCATTGTGCAGAGACGGTTTCGAGGGTGCATCAAAAATCCAACTGCCCACCTGCCACGTCATCGCTCCGCCGGGAATCAGCGCGGAAAGTACTTCGCACCACAGTCCCAGACCGTAGCCTTTGTGGCCAGCCATCGGAGCCAACGCCGCCCCATGCGGGTAGAGTGAACCGTCAGTCGTCGGCAGACCGTCCGGGCCGATCAGCCATGTCGCCGGAATCGATTCGCCACGCTGATGTGCCGCATAGACTTTGCCCCCTGCGACTGCAGCCGTTGCCATGTCGAGCAGCACGGGATCACCGCCTGTGGGAATCGCATAGGCCAGCGGATTGCTGCCCAACACAGCCCCGGTGGAACCCGGTGCCGCGACACTGGGCATATCATTGCCGGTCACCATCGCCAGACAACCTTCTTTGGCTGCCAGCAAGGCATAGTGTCCGGCGGCACCGATATGCCCCGTATTGCGCAGCGAGACAAACGCCACGCCAAATTGTTTCGCTTTCCTGATGGCAGTCTGCATGGCGAACACTGATCCGGTCTGACCAAGGCCGGAACTGCCGTCGATGATGGCCCACGCCGGACCTTCGCGTTCGATTCGCGGGACGGCTGAAATCGGATAACCGCCTCCCACGAGCTTCTTCAGATATCCCACCAGCAGCTTGGTGCCGTGTGTGAAGACACCCAGAGTGTCTGTCGACACAAGTGCCTCGCACGTGACGAGACAATCGGATTCCGTCAGCCCCGTTGAACGCAGGCACTTCAGCACAAAGTCTGTCAAATCGGTAACGGCGATGCGGTTCAATGAAATTCACCTGAATTGCGGATGGCCCTGGGGTTAGGACTGAGACAGAAATAAGTGGGGCACGATTCCATCGTGCCGAGCACGTTAAAAACGTGCTCCACGTCCGGAAGACGACAGTTATTTCTGCGCCGTTCCTTAATTGAGAGCCCTGAGATTAATTCACAACATTCACCAACGGCTCCCCGTTCAACGCCATGAGTGCGAGTCGAGCCGCTGTCTCGCGAAGTTTTCTGACAGCCGGAACACTTGTGGAAGCAATGTGGGAGGCGAGAATCACGTTGTCAAGCTTCAGAATCGGATGATCTGCAGGGATTGGTTCCGGATTGAACACATCCAGCGCCGCAGCGGCAACATGACCGGACAGCAGAGCCGCCATCAACGCATTCGGATCGATTAAATCACCCCGCGCCAGATTGATAATGCTGACGCCTGGACGTGTTTTCGCCAGCGACTCCGAATTCAACATCCCGCGTGTGTCCGCCGTGGAGGGACAATGCAACGTGATCACGTCGGTCTGGGACAGCAATTCTCGCAATGCCACCGGTGTCGCACCGGCGGCTTCGATGTCGGCGGACTTTGCAATCGGGTCGTAGACCAGGATGCGGCAGCGAAACGGTTTCAAACGCGAAACCACCTCACGCCCGATGCGGCCAAATCCAACAACACCGACAGCCAGATCCCGCAGTGCCTTCATCTGATCAAGCGACGTGGCGAGCCCCCATTTGCCTGCCTTCAGCGAGTTACTGTTGCTCACGACCTGACGAGTTGTCGCCAGGATAAACGCCAGCGTGTGATCGGCAACCTCGTCGATACAGTAATCCGGTACATTGCAGACAGGAATCCCCTTCGCGCGGGCCGCCGCCAGATCAACATTGTCCACACCAATCCCATACCGCACGATCACTCGCGTCTGCTGCATGGAGGCGATCACGTCCGCGTTGACCGGCGCGAACTGTGTGATCACGGCATCTGCATCCGTCACCAGTGCTGGTAACTCCGCAGCGGACTTTCGCTCTTTCCATGCCGAGATAAAATGCCCGGAAGCCTGCAATATGGATTCTTCAACGGACAGATCCAGAAACGAATAATCGGTAACAGCAACCTTCATCTTTGTGTGGCTCCGCACTCGTACAAACAGAAAAATGCACGCGGCCAGCCACGTTCTGTGTCCAACCGCGCATGTCCCAACGCCGACATTGTGCGCTAATGTGACAAGCGAAGCGAATGCTCTGCAACTGAATGCCCGTTTGTTCTGAAAAACAGACACGCCAGGTTTCACAGCATTGATGCGGAGTCGCGTTCCCGGGGACTGCTTCCCAATCCTCACGACCGGTGACGACAGTTGCAGTGATTGCCTGGCTGTTGAGTTGTCGCCTGATCCTGCCGCCATTATGCTAAGCATCCTGAATGCTCACTACTTATCGTGGATATCGACCAAAAGGCGAAGAAAATGTCTGATACGACCAACGGGAAATTGAATCGCAAGCTACGAATGGCGCTTGTCGGCGGGGGCCAGGGCGCTTTTATCGGTCGTGTGCATGCCACGGCCGCTGTCATGGACAATCGCGCCGCGCTGGTAGCGGGGGCCTTGTCATCAGACGCCGCGCGGGCGAAATCCAGTGCGTCCGCGTATGACATTGCCGAATCACGAGCGTACGGTTCTGTGGCCGAAATGATTCAGAAGGAAACGGCGTTGCCTGCCGATCAGCGGATCGATTTCGTCAGTGTGGCGACACCGAACCACACCCACTTCGAAATCGCCAAAACTGCGGCGGAAGCCGGGTTCAATGTGATCTGCGACAAACCCATGACCTTCGATTTTGCACAGGCGGAAGAACTGGTCAGAACTGTTGAAAAAAGCGGCGTCGTTTTTGCCGTCAGCCACAACTACACAGGCTACCCGCTGGTACGTCAGGCGCGCGAAATGATATTGAACGGTGAACTGGGGGAAATCAACGCCGTCCGTTCCAACTACATTCAAGGCTGGCTGCGCAGTCGACTGGAATCTGAAAACCAGAAACAGGCGGCGTGGCGCACGGATCCAACGAAATCCGGAGCGTCAGGTTGCTTTGGCGATATCGGAACGCACGCCTACAATCTGGGTCGCTATATGACCGGTCTGATTCCGGCAGACATCTCCTGCAACCTCCGGATCTTTGCCGAAGGACGACGGCTGGACGACTACGGCCACGCAGTCGTCCGATTCGCAAACGGCGCCCTCGGAACGGTGACTGCCAGTCAGATTTCCCACGGTCGCGAGAACGATCTGTGGATTGAAGTGGATGGGACCAAAGGCGCGTTGTCGTGGCGTCAGGAAGAACCAAACCAGATGATCGTGCGCCGGAACGGTACGCCGCACCAGATCTATACGCGCGATCCAAATGCGTCCTGGATGAACAGCATGGGCAAAGCTGCGTGTCGATTGCCGGCCGGCCACCCGGAAGCATTTCTCGAAGCCTTTGCCAACGTGTATCGGTTTGCGTACAACGCGATGGTTGACCGCGCCACAGGGGTCGCCTTTGAAAAGAAGAATACGATCTATCCTAACGTGTACGATGGTGCCGAAGGCATGTATTTCATCCAGCAGTGCGTTGCGAGCAGCCAGCAAAACGGAGCATGGGTGCCGATGAAATATGCCGGGGCTCGTCAATAATCACATCAGGCGAGCGGTTGGGCGTCAGCCCTCCGTGCCAAGCGCACGTTGCGATTTCTGTTCTCGTGAGAAGATTCTCGCCCAGCGAAAGATGTCCGCCGGTCGACCTACGTAGGCGAGCGGTTGGGCGTCAGCCCTCCGTGCCACGCGCACGTTACGACTTTTGTTCTCGTGAGAAGATTCTCGCACAGCGACAGATGTCCGTCGGCCTACCTACGTAGGCGAGCGGCTGGGCGTCAGCCCTCCGTGCCACGCGCACGTTGCGATTTTTGTTCTCGTGAGAACATTCTGGCACAGCGACAGATGTCCGCCGACGGAGCGGCGGACCTACGCAGGCGAGCCGCTCCGTCGGTTCGCACCAGACACGGCGAGTGATTTAGGGGTTCAGGTCTCTATTAAGCACCAGTGCAGAAGTTTTTTAGTTTAACGGCGAGCCGTAGGCGTAGGCGAATCCAGCGTGCTTCCGCCTACGCCTACGGCTCGCCGTTAAACGATTTGTGCCAACTTACTTATGCACCAGTGCTTATTCCGCTCGCCGTTGGCAATGTCGTCTTTCGCTCTGCGAAAACCGCGTCCTTTCGCGGAGCGAAAGGCCACATTGGAAGTGCCATCTTCAGCCGCGTGCAGTATAATTCAGACCGGACCCTTTTTATCTGCTTCGCTGCACATTTCTGCTGTTGTCTGTTATTCTCTTCCGCCGTTTCCACGACTTACGCGGATTCAATACAATTAAGGACCGGCGCAGAAATAACTGTCGTATTCAGGACGTGGGGCACGTTTATAACGTGCCCGGCACGATGGAATCGTGCCCCACTCGGCACGATGGAATCGTGCCCCACTCGGCACGATGGAATCGTGCCCCACTTATTTCTGTCTCTGTCCTAAATGTGGCAATGCTCAGCGACGGCAGGTGGTCTGCAGCACAGTCGGTAACAATGCACTCGTGACGATAACTTTGTGTTCAAGGATCGGATCGGAAAAAAAATGGCAAGATCAGCGCGAACAACTCAGTTGCGGGAACGATCCGCAACTTGCCCCGAGCGGCTGGCGTGGAACAGGGACCAGTTGGCGCTGATAGGAACTGCGTCAGATGCTGCGGTGGCGCGGAAGTTGGGAGTCGGGCCGTCTTCAGTGATGACTAAGCGAAAGCGTTTGGGAATTCCTCCTGCGGGCCAGTCGAACAGCGAAAAGAAGTACAGATTTACCAAGCGGCAGTTGGCGCTGCTGGGTAAACTGCCGGACGCGGAAGTCGCCAGACGCATGAACGTCAGTCTGGATGCCGTGATCTGGAGGCGGAGATCCATGGGTATTGACAATGTCAAGCTGTCTCGACGCAAAAGGCAATGGGGAAAACAGGAGCTTCGCCAGATTGGCCGGATGCCGGATGCCACGCTGGCAAGGCAATTGGGTGTTACGCGGCGATTGGTTGCTTTGAAGCGGGCCGAACTGGGTCTTCCCAACTATCGAACTACTGTGGTTCGAAAAACCAGTCGAGAATAATCCTGCACAACGTCTGCCAGCGGCTCAGTTATGCTCCGCTCGGCCAGGACGGAGGGACGTGTTGTTAGGCGAGCGGCAGAAATGAATTTACCGGTACGACGGACTTCCAGTCCGTCGCATGGTGCTACTCGACGGACTGGAAGTCCGTCGTACAAATTGCGAATGGTAAGTTCTATCCTGCCGCTCGCCTTAAGTGAGTGAGCCGCAAGGCG
>CAMAVB010000021.1 GCA_945861465.1 Candidatus Kuenenia stuttgartensis | reverse complement strand
CCGTGGCTGAAGGAGTATTACGACCATGGCATGCTCATCAATCGTAACGACCCGCTGTATGAATCGTTGCAGGATCACTGTCGGCGGACGGGGGAAAACTTCAAGATGAAGCTGTTCAATGGTCCGACGAGCGTCGAGAATCTCGCATGGATGCTGTTTACTGAAATCACCGAAATGGGATTCCGACTGTCTCACGTGGAAGTTCGCGAAACCGACACTTCGGTCATTTCCTACACTCGCGAAGACTGGATTCGGGATAATCGCTACTTCGCATCAGTGATGATTCCGGGCGATTTCGCTGGCAAACACAATCAGTAGTTGCCGCTTCTTCGCGGACGGCATACACTGCGGAACCGCCAGCGTGTCGAATGAACCCGTGAGTGAACCAGAGATGTTTCCACGAGCGCTTTGCACAGGCCCATCACTCATTCTCAATCTGATTCAGTCATCCTAACGCGGGCTTCGCCCGCAACCCATTGTTGCCCGTCACTCCGCGGCGGGAAGACTCGCTTCGGAGACACGAGCAACAATGATGTGCGCACGGAGCGCGTATAAAACAGCGTAAGATTTTCATGTTCGGTCGGCGGCTGCTTCGAAAGACTTTGGTTATGAAACACGTTTTGTCTGCTCTGGTCGTAAATCAACCCGGCGTGCTGGCTCACATTTCCGGTATGTTGGCCTCTCGCGCTTACAACATTGACAGCCTTGCAGTCGGTGCGACCGAGAATCCGGATTTTTCCCGGATCACGTTTGTTGTCAACGGTGACGAGAAAACTCTGGATCAGGTCCGTAAACAGCTGAGCAAGATTGTCACGGTCGTCAAGGTTCAGGATTTTTCCGGTAACGATTTTGTTGAACGCGACCTGATGCTCATCAAGGTCAGCACGGAAAACGGTCGCCGAGGCGAAATTCGCGAACTGGTCGATATCTTCCGTGGCCGCATTGTCGATGTCGGTGCGTCACACGTGATGATCGAAATCTCCGGTCGCGAGAACAAAATCGAAGCGTTCATCGAACGCATGCGGGAATTCGGAATTCTGGAAATGGTTCGCACAGGTCGCATCGCGATGCTGCGTGATCGCACGATTACAGAAGACTCTGTCGCCGACGAACTCAACGAAGCCGCCTCGACATCCGCTATGTAGTGCCGACTGCGGTGGGCGAACCGACATTGAGCAGTTACCTGGTAGGCCGAACCAAGCAAACCCGGCAAAATCCGGAGCGGCGGTCGTCGGTCGAATCCAGGTCCTGCCGATACGGACCGCTCGAGAAATAACTGTCTCTTTTACACCCCTCACCCAACGCCGTTAAGGATTTATCGTTGTGTCTTCACAGGGTTTCTCGAAGTCCCTTCTCCCCCTGGTAAGGGGGAGAAGGTGGCCGAAGGCCGGATGAGGGGGTTATTCGCTGGATCGGACGCTATCAAATTCTTAACGGCGTTGCCCCTCACCCCTTCGTAGGGGAGAGGAGGATGCGGTCAATTATTTCTCGAACGGTCCTAAGGTGACTCAACGGAAAACCCGGGTTTGCGCTGTTCCGGCACACGCGGCGTCCTGGGTCCTGCCTACTCTGAGCGCACTGCAGGTTAAATCGTGCCAAACACGCAGAGGCTGATCTCACTACAGTGCAATGAGACCGGCCTCTCTTGAGTTGCCATGTTCAGCAGCTTCACCAGATTTGCGCAGTCTCGTTGCGCCGCACCGCTCTGCGTAGTGCGGCGATCTGGTCTCGCGCAACGTTTCAGACTTTATCGGCCGTGGGGCAGACGTACGGTTCGCGGTATTCGCGAGTTAGCAATGCATTTGCCGCATCGTTGTTGGTGAATATTTCTTTTTCGGTGTCGAATTCCAGAAACGCTCCGAGTGACATCCGGTACTTGTCCAGATCGACGCCGTTCTTTTCCAGATGTTTGACGGTTCGGTTCAGTGTCGCCTGATTGTCGTCCAGACTCTTGATGCCGCTGAGATGCGAAGAAATCTCAGTCACCGGCAGGCGGTTCTCTTCACCCATGTAGTACGAGATATTGCCAAGATGGCTGATCGCGGCTGACAAATGGCCTTCTCGGACATCCGCGTTCAGTTCTTCCACTTTGCGAGACTGCACGGCTGAGATGAAATTTTTGAAGTGTTCACCGCCACCCTTGAATTCGCGGATCAGATTCTTGTCCTTGTCGAATACAGAACAATGGTCATATTGATCCTGGACCAGATAGCCTTCCGATCCGTAAAACACAACGCCGATCTTGTTGTCCTTGGTGCTGCGGAATAATGTGTTTAACTCCTCATCATCGCTGTCATCGACACTCAGGCCGCGCGTTTCGAACACGATGCACTTCGTGCCGTAATCGTAGATGGAAACTTCCGTATTGCCCGTATCGCCAGCATCCACATAGTCGGGATTTTTTTGTTCCGCTTGATAACCGAGGCGTCCACCGTATGTGAAGATCGTGGATGGATGCGTGTCGATCCCCAGACCCCAGCGTGCAACATCGGTCTGATGCGGCCCCTGATTGCCCAGGTCACCATTGCCGTAATGCCGCTGCCAGTGCCAGTCGTAGTGAAATTTCTGCCGCGTGCATTTCGGGTCGGTCAGCGACGCCGGACCGCTCCACAGGTCAAAGTTTACATTCGCCGGGATCGTGTAATCGCCTTTTGCTCCGATGTTCTTGCGACGTTTATAGCACAGGCCGCGCGCGAAATTGACTTCACCAATACCGCCTTCCCGCATAAAGGCAAATGCTTCAATGATCGCTTGACTGGAACGGCACTGCGTTCCAACCTGGCACATGCGACCGTATTTGCGGGCGGCTGCGATCAAAGCCGACCCTTCATGCACGTTGTGGCATACTGGTTTTTCGATGTAGGCATCCTTGCCTGCCTGCATCGCCCAGACGCCGGTGAGTGCGTGCCAGTGATTGGGCGTGGCAGTACTGATGAAGTCGATGGATTTGTCGTCGAATGCCCGACGCATATCAATGACGGGCTTCGGGCGGGTCCCCTGTTTTTTCTCGATTTCATCACACCGCTGATTGGCGACCGCTTCGTCCGCATCGACAATGATGCGAATTTCCGTGCGTTCGTCCCGCAGATATTCATCGATATGAGAACCACCCCGACTATTCACACCAATGACAGCCACTCCCAGTTTTTCATTTTGCGACATTCCCGCGCGACCGATTGCCGGAGCAAACAGAAAAGCGGACGTGGCGGCAGCGGATGACTTCAAAAATCGGCGGCGATTCAACTGACTCATGGCGGAACCTCTTAACACGATGGGAATACGAAGTAGGGCGACTCCAAGTGTCAAAAACTGAAGTCCATTGTTACAATCATGAATACATGAATCCGCATGGAACTCGATTTCCGCTGCGGATGCAAGTGAAGACGGCATTTTCATCCTGGCTGGCCAATTCGCAAATTTGTTTTGTAGGGTGTGACAAGCGGCAGCGCAGGCACACCAGACCGGTTAGCTTCTAGAGTCTAGTCGCTAGCTTCTAGACGCTAGGCAATCAGATAGAGCGAGGCTTGCGATGACCGGCAGAATTCTGATTGGCACGGATGAGGCTGGATATGGGCCGAATCTGGGACCACTCACCGTCGCCGCGACCGCATGGCATCTGCCCGACGGCGTCGAACCGCTGGACCTTTGGGAAGAACTGAAATCCGTACTCACAAGTGCACCGGAACGCGGCGATCAACGATTATTTGTGGCGGATTCCAAGAAAGTTTTTTCGTCCGGCGAAGGTCTGGAATCACTGGAAGTCGCGGTTCTGGCTTTTCTGACTCTGATCAACGTTGACACGGCGTCCATTGATCAGGTGTGTCGTGCCATCAGTATGCCGACTCAGGTTGCACCGTTTTCCCATGCGTATCAGGCCGAGCCATGGAACACCACGCCCGGTCTGACGCTGCCGGTTGATTCCAGCGAAGATCACATCAGCGAATGGGTGGCAACGTTGAACGCCGAACTGGCGAAACGCGGGATTCGATTGCTCGGCATCCGCGCGAGGGTCATGTTCCCGGAAGAATTCAACCAGTTGGTGGCGCAGACGGATTCCAAAGGCGTGGTTCTGTCGAATGCCACATTGCAATTAGTGCGAGATCTTGCGGATGCGTGTGCTGCAGATGCCGAGTTAAGTGAAAAGGCGACGCTCGTGGTCTGTGATAAGCATGGGGGCAGAAACCGTTACGACGAATTGATCTCGCAGCACTTTGACGATCAGTTTGTGTTCCGTCTGGAAGAATCGCGTGAAAAATCCCGATACCGCATGGGCTCAATGGATTTCTGCTTTCGCACGAAGGCCGAAGAATTCCTGCCGGTGGCCCTCGCGTCGATGGTCGCCAAGTACACGCGCGAAGTGCTCATGCACCAGTTCAATCACTTTTGGGCGACGCACATCCCTGGTCTTAAACCGACGCAAGGCTATCCGCTCGATGCCAAACGCTTTCGAGAGGACATCACCCCGAGAATTCAGTCGTTGAATATCCCGATGGAACAGCTTTGGCGAAGCCGATAAACACGATCGCATTAACAATTTGTGCCCGTGGCTCCAAATGCCGGTCGCCGGTGCCAGACACGGTTGAGCCCTGCCGCTGCGAAAATCGAGGTGACATTTGACTCGACACCCTGTAGACTCAATTGTCCCGCTAAGGACCGTTCGAGAAATAATTGACCGCATTCTCCTCTCCCCTGGAAGGGGAGAGGGCAGGGTGAGGGGTATAAAAAGAGACAGTTATTTCTTGAGCGGTCCTAAGTGCCTCGATTGATTACGCAAACTTGCCACCAATCCACGAGGCGGAAAAGTTCAAAGCACGATCTGTGCGTCCGGCTATTCGTCACCCGCATAGATCGCAATCCGTTTCGTTAGGTGCCATTTGACCATGCATACGTGCGCCTGTTGCGGCTACAAGACTCTACTCGAACCTGATGCGTGGTTGGTTTGTCCGATTTGTTTCTGGGGAGATGATCCTGCGCAAGCAGCGGACCCAACCTTATTCGGGCCAATTCAGTTGTCGCTGCGTCGGGCACAACACAACTTCGTCCTCAGCGGAGTATCCGACCTGCGATTCAGAGATCGTGTTCGGCCGCCGGCAATATCCGATGAACGCGACCGCAACTGGTCTCCGTGGAGATGCAGCGCAGCAAGGAATGACGATGCAGTGCTCAAGTTGGTCGATGTCTCCTTTGCCAATGTCCCACGCCCCGAACACTTCACGAACTGGAATCACTGTGATGAGTGTTTCGAACATGATGCGACGCTACGTTCGCAGGAACGCGGGTCCTTTGAAATTCAAGTGGTTTTGAATCCGTGTTGGAATCCCCTGGCTTTTATGACCCCAGAGGGATTCCAGTACTTTTTCCCCGAATTCGTTCGGATGGCTTTGAATGACTCGAAGCACGGATTCCTTCACGATTTTCTTAGAAATCGCATCTGCACGTACAATGATAACCGTCAAGTCAGCCTTTTCACCCCCGCACAAATTCGTTCGACACTTCAGTTTTTCGAATACGCAATGAACACAAGTTGGATGGACCTCGAATGCGACTGGCCAGTCCTCATGACGGGCCTCCGCGAGTGGCGTCAACGCGTCTCGGACCTCAAGTGCGGCACCTAACTGATATGCGACGGTCTTAAGATTGGTCAACAGCTGATTGAGGTGCCTGACAGTCTACGGTGCCAGACACGTGTTATCTTGTTAAGTGCCAGACACTGGGGTGCCTTTTCAGGCGGGGGGACATTGAAAGGGGACATTGTGCTTTACTTGATAAGTAGAATGTCCCCTTTTCATTCCCTCCAATTGTGCGAGTCAAATATTGTGGAAGAAAAGATCCGGAATTTTCTGAAACGTATCTTTCCGGCGATCGTGATTGCTGTCGTCGGAATTATTCTCACAGGTGGCTCATCAATCGACTTGACGGGCATGCTTTTCAGCGGCTTTTGGGCTGGAGATGTGACTATCACTCTGCTGGGTCTGTTGATCGCTTCGGTCCCGGTCCATTTTGGTTGGGCCGTACTCATCCGAGAAACAGCGAGGCGGACGGATCGCGGCTGGTACTGCATTCTGTTGCTGGTTCTGGCCTTTGCGATTCTCGACACTGCTGTTCTGTCTCAATCGTGGTTCAGCCGTGAAGAAAGTGGGGCTGGTGTTCAGTCTCTGCTGGCCGTGGTACTGCGATCAAGCTATCGTGGCCTTTCATTGTGGAGCATCCTTCCCTCAATCGTGACACAGATGTTCGAGTTTTCGGTGTCCATTGCGCTGGCGGAAGCTCTGTTCCCTGCACGTCGAGGTCCATGGTTCAGCAAGCGAGAATTGTGTACTCTGGATGCCTTTGTCACAATTTCTTTCACAGCGATCATTGCACTCGAGTTGAAACGTGAGATCGATCTCGATCACGTCCTCGTCATCTCCTGGCTTCAATCGGCCACTGCGACCATAGTGATGATTGCGACGATCGTTGCCGCATTTCGAACTCCGACTCTTAACGTCTGTCCGGCGTACAGGAAACCTCTTTCGCCGGTTCTCTGCGGAGTTGTGAGTTTCCTCGCTGTTTGCCTCTACAAATTGCTTTTCGCATTTCTGTGGCTGATCCACTGGTCGATTGCGGGCAGGCTGATTTGTACTGGCTTCGAGGTATCGCTGATGATTGGAATGGTCGGGTTTGTACTTCGCGAGTCCGCACAAAGAGAGTGGAATGAAATGCACCGACTTTCGCTCGCGGCAGGCGCGGCGCTGGCGTACTCTCTTGCTGGATTCCTGTACAGACCACACGGGGTAAGTCTGGCAATTCATTTGTCTGCGAATCTGATCTTCGCTCTGGCTACGGTCGCTCTGATTGTACTGGCCCGCAGGCGAACGGCTGAATTCCTGCGTTCCGAAGTGGTCTGACGCAAGCTTACGTCTTCATGGACACGTTTCCTGATGTGTGTGAGCTAATCATTTATGACAACATCCGTGCGTTCAGTTCGATGACGGGGACGCCAAGACGCTCGGCGGCTCAAAGATCATTAAAAAAGCCCCTTGACCCTGTGTCCGGATTGATCGATAGGTAGTGCGTTCTAACTCACTCGTCGAGTCATTACCTCCAGAAATCTATACATCTGTTCAATCGTCCGGCAGTTTTAGCCGGACGATGATCAGCAAAAGCTGCGAAATGGCGAACCGGGCAGGCGTTGGATGCCAGAGTGTGCGAGTTGGTGTTGACGCCATTTGCTGAATCCACATGATTCGCTCAAGTTCCCCTCAAGCTGCAGCAACGCCTCACTTCTCAACCCGATTTCTTCGGGAGTCGCAGCCTGAAAAATGGTTCAATCGATCCGCCTGTCCAACAACTCGCCCATTTCTACTCTCTCAGCAGGTGAACCTGTGAAGAAGTTTTCTTCCCTGGCAATCGCAGCAATTTTGTTGCTGCTAACGCAGCGGACTGCCATCGGGCAGGTCGGATATCCTTCGGCCTACTCAAATGGCGGTGGATATCAGAATTTCAATGCGTTCCAGAGTTACGGCGGAAACGCTTACGGAAGCGGCTATCAATATGGTGGCCAGCATTCGCCATATGGCAGTTATTCCCATGTCGCACATCGGCATACCAACCATGCAAATCAGCGATCGATCGCGATGCAGCCGTCAGTTTATCAACCGACGCTGACGGCGATGACGCTGTTTCAGGATGGTGCAGTGCCGGTGCCGCCAGACGCGGGTGCGATTCCATCGGCAGGCACATTTCAGCCGTCGGATCCGACCGTCGGTGTTCCGAATGCGACTGGGCCGATCATTTCGTCACCGGACATGACGCTGCCCATGTACGATGACACGACGACATGGAATGCGTTTGCTCCACCGATCACATCGGATCCGTTCGTTGGCCAACCCGGAGGATCACCCTATGGAATTCCCGCTCCATATCAGCAGGGAATTCCTCCGCAGGGCGCGTATGCCTACGGAGCCAACCCCGCGAATCCATATCGCTTTGGCTGGTGCAGTCGCCTGGAGGCTTCCTGGTTGCCGAACGGCAACGTTAACGGAGCTCCAGCCGGAGTCACCGGCGGGATGGATATCATTGGAGTTGATTACGAAATGACACATTCTTCGCAGGCTGCTCCTGGCTGGATTCTGAACTGGACTAACCAGTTCAGCTGGCGGAACTGGAACGGTCCGGACGGGACCCTGGATCTGCCGAGCAACGTGTTCCGCTTCGGGATTGATCTGGAGCTCGAAACACCAAAGTCCGGGCCTTACAGCATCAGTCTCGGGATGACGCCTTCGATCAACACCGATTTCGATGCCGATGCGTTCGATGAGGGATTTCAGTTCGATGCCCGCGGCATCCTGTTTATGCAACTGGATCAATATTGGACACTGGGGCTTGGTGCTCAATACTGGGATCGAGTTGACAATATTTTCCTGCCATGGGCTGGCCTGATCTATCGCGATGATTACTGGGAATGGCAGTTGATGTACCCTGAAGCGCGCGTGAGTCTGTTTCTGGGGAACGAATCGTACTGGTCAAAGTGGCTCTATGTCCGAGCGGAATACCATGTCGAAGCGTATGGCGTGAACAGCACTTATGCAGGTGCCAGTGCGGACAATCAGATTCAACTTGAAGACAAGCGTCTGCTGCTGGGTTTGAAAATGGACGCTGGCATGTACAGCTGGATCATCGAAGGCGGCTGGGTGTTTGATCGGGATGTTGAGTTTGCCAACTCGGTTCCCGGATTCAGCCTTGCGGACGGATTCATCGGGCAGATCGGGCTGCGGTATTAGATCGCTGGCTTCACAGTTCACTGGGCTTTGGAAACGAATTCAAATATGGAAGCTCCGATCGCCGTCATCCTCGCTGCTGGCAAAAGTACCCGGATGAAGTCCGAAGTACCGAAGGTTCTGCACCCCGTCTGCGGACGCCTGATGATCGACTATGTGCTGGATGCCGCGCGGGCAGCCGGAGTCACCAGGCTGGTCGTCGTCGTCGGGCACAAGGCTGAACTTGTCCGCAAGTCACTGGCGCATCACCCTGATGTCCTGTTTGCCGAACAGACTGAACAGAAGGGCACAGGCCATGCAGTGATGATGTGCGAAACCGCGCTGACGGAACACAATGGTTCGGTGTTGATCCTTGCCGGTGACACGCCGCTGCTTCAGGGTTCATCGTTGAAAGCCCTGCTGGACGCGCAGTCCGGTGAGAAGGCCGCGTGCGTGATCGGAACTGCGAAAACCATCAACAACGAAGGGCTCGGGCGCGTCGTCCGCGATTCATCCGGCGTGTTTGAGCGCATCGTGGAACACAAAGACGCTACGCCTTTGCAGCGTCAGATTACCGAAATCAACACCGGCTGTTACGCCTTCAACACGCCGCTCCTGCTGCAATCACTCCGTCAGCTGCAGCCTAACAACGTCCAGTCGGAATACTATCTGACCGACTGTCCGAGAATCCTGATGGATCAAGGTCACAAGGTCGCTGCGAGTTGCAGTTTGACACTGGAGGAGGCTCTGGGTGTTAACACGCGTGTGCAGTTATCAGAAGTGCAAGCCAGTATTCAGATGCGCATCCTGTCAGAGCTGATGCTGTCCGGCGTGACAATCGAAAATGCGGCACAGACCACGATCAATTTCGGCGCAAGAATCGGTCGCGACACGGTCGTGCGGCCGTTCACGGTTATCGACGGCAATGTTGTGATCGGAGAAAACTGCGTCGTCGATCCATTCACCCATGTGACCGGACCATGCACAATTCCCGATGGCACATGCATCAAGATCACGTAGGGTGGGACCAGCGGCGATCAGCCGCGCCGGCCCACCATGATTGCTACTACCATGAACGCTGCACGCAAAAATCCGAAACCCGTCTCATCCGATGCATCATCTGTCTGGATTGTCGCGTTGCTGGCGCTTGTCCCCTGTCTAACGGCTGCCGTGTTTGGATCGCAGAATTCAAACGGGCCGCCATGCCTTTTGACAACCAGCCGACCGGCGTTAGTGTTTTCTGAATACCTGATTGACTACGGGCCTGCGTCAGTCCCCCAACAGCCGACTCTGACGCCCGAGTTTTACTTTCGAAACAACGGCTCGGAAAAAGTGCAGATCACCGGTATGGAGGCCAGTTGTGGCTGCCTTGCACCGAGTATCAGTACAAAAGAAATTGATCCAGGAGCCATCGAGAAACTGACGCTCCCCATTCGGTTGAGCAATGAGCCATCGGGGTTTCGCGAGTACACAGTCACGGTGTCCTATACCGATCCAGAACCGCGTCGAGTCACCCTTTCTGTCAAGGCCGTGCTTCCGGAGAAGTCACTGATCATTGAACCTCGCGTCTTAATGGTCATGGGAAAAGTGAATGCCGGTCAGCAGCACATTGTCATCGTATCAGATTTTCGACCGGAGTCTGCCGACAAGCCGATGAAAGTCACCGGAGTTTCGGGATCGTCATCCCTGTTCACGGCTGAACTTGTCGGACAGTTCAATCAGGAGGGAGCGAGCCGCACCTCTGTTTCCGTTCACTTCCGCGAAAACGCTCCGGAGGGTCGGCATCGTGGAGTCATCAATGTCGCCACCGATGACGCTCAGTTTCCGATGATTCAGATTCCCGTCATGGTCGGTGACAGCAAACGCGATCCATCCGACGCAGTCCGTGTGTCACCGGAGACAGGTCGAATCGTGCTCAACACGTCAGCCCCTGAAGAATCCGTCGGGATGGCAATCGCCTTTGATCTTCCAAGCCGCTGGAAGGTCACGCACTGCGACACGTTTCCTCCGGAAATTACCGCAAAATACGAATCTGTCCCCGGCGCGATTCCGGATCACCAAACCGTCAACGTGCAGTTATCAATCACCGAACTTCCGGCGCGTGGCATCGAACAGGCCATCCTGACGCTGAACGCCACTGACGGTGACGCACCGGAAATGGTCACAGTGCCGATCACACTGATCTGGAAGTAACTCAGAGCAATCAATGACAATTCGATGGAACTGTGGGACGGTTCCGCGACTTTGACTCCGCGCGGTCATGCGCGAGAAAATTGGCGAGTGATCCGGCGATGGATGGAAAATACGGCGTGCAACCCTCCCGCTGAATCGCGGCATGGGGTCGTTCGTGATCCGGCTGAACATCGACGCTGGACGTGGCCTGCGGGCGAGCCCGCGCCACATCAAATTGACTGGACCTCGATCGGAACTTCCCGGGGGGATGGTTTGGCGTTTCTGTTGTCTTCGGTGGTCATCAAATCGATGCTGGTGATGCGGGGCAGGGTAGTGGATGATCTGGATTCCAGTGGAATCAGGGGCTCAGACGCTTTCTCCGGTGCCTGCAGTGGCAGTCGCACAACGAACAGACTGCCCTTGCCGAACTCACTTCTTAACGTGACGTCACCACCCAACAGTCGCGAAAGTTCGCGCACAATTGAGAGTCCAAGGCCCGTGCCTTCGTATTCGCGTTTCGTGTGGTCGCGGCCACCGGGATCCGATGTTCCCTGCCGAAACTTCTCGAAGATGTGTTCCTGCTCCTGCAGCGGAATCCCGATGCCGGTATCTTCAACGGAAAACTCAATGAAATTCTCGTCGATCAAACGTGACGAGACTCTCACGCGACCGCCTTCCGGAGTAAACTTGATCGCGTTGGACAGCAGGTTTGTGATGAGTTGGCAAATCTTCCCTCGGTCCTGAAACATCGTGGGCAGCGGTATCTGTGGAGTGTCCGTCTTCAGATCGATGTTTTTACGATCTGCCAGCGGCATGATTTGTTGCACCTGAATCTCCAGTACGTCCGCAAGATTCATCGTCGTCAGGTGCAGATCCATTTTTCCGCTTTCGATCTTGGCCAGATCCAGCAAATCGTTGATCTGAAGCATCAGCGACTGCCCGGAGGACTGGATATTCTGCACATACCTCCTCTGGCGGTCATCCAGATTCGCAGTGGTCTGCAGGATATCACTGAATCCCAGAATACTGTTCAATGGAGTGCGCAGTTCGTGGCTGATTGTGGCCAGAAAATCGTCCTTAAGTTTATTGTTGTTGAACAGTTCCATATTGGCCTGCGCCAATTCATCGACTTTGCTATCCAGGCTGTCATTGAGTGACCGGAGTTCATCATTCCCGGTCATCATATGTCTCAACATGCGATTGAAAGCGTGGCTGAGTTCTTCAAACTCGTCCCCCGTGCTGATCTCCGCACGCAGATTCAGGTTACCCCGCGCGATTTCGTCGCTGACATCTTTCAGGTGCAGCACGGGTTTGACAATGATGTACCGGACGATGACGTATGCGACGAGCATCGCGAGAAATGCGGTGACAATACCGGTTGCCAGCAAAATCGCACGGTTTCGGCTGAGTTGCGCGTCCACGGATTCCAGCGACAGGTCAATCTGGAGGATACTCAGTAATGGCGGTCGTGGCTGGTCTTCGCCTTCGGCTGTTGCTGCCGGCGATTCTACCGCATCCGGCGCAGTGGCCTCCTGGACAGATCCGGCAGCGGAGGCCGTTGCAGCAGTCGCTGGCGATTCTGCGGGTATCTCCCTCGAAAAAACTTCCGGCTGCAGGTTGGCGATGTTTCCGACTTTGCCGTCCGGCGAGTGGCAGTTTTTGCAAAATCCTTTCACCCGGATGGCTGCGTAATACGATAGTACACGCGGCTTCCCGGCCTCCGACCGGATGACCCAATGATCATCTTCGGTCCGTTCTTCGTCGAGGAAGATGCGACGCGCGTCGAAACCGATGTCATTCTCCGGGAGCGCGTTCGCGGCGTTTGTCAGCTTCCAGATTGATCCGGCATCATAGTTGGGCTCGTCATTGGCTGACTGCTCAAACAGAATCAGCCGAATGTAGGCGAGAGTTGCGTCTCGGCTGGTCGTATCGCGGATTGCCGCATCGTCGGACGGCGACGTGGATTCCGAATCATCGGTGACGTAGGGCAGTGTAGACTGGTCTCCGGTTGCGGGCTCCTCCTGCGCGATGAACAGGCGGTAGTGATGCAACTGCAGGATTCGATCCACAAGGGAGTTCGCGGCCAACACCTGTTGTGAATCAATCAGTCGGCGCGTACTGAAGTCATATAGCCAGAAGCTGCCAGTGATCAGAATCAGCAACGCGAACCCAAAAAGAAAGCGGCACTTTCTTTCAAGGCTTGTCTCGCCGACAATCTTCTTGAGTGCTCGATACGAAATCACGCTGCAATCCCTCTGCTCCACGTCAGGCCTCGGCCACGATCTTCTGGATCATATCACGTTGTCCGGGAAGTTTCCCACTCTGAATCCAGGACTGCATTCTGAACCTGAGTTTACTCACTTTCGCTGATGGACAGGTCAATCGTCGCGGAATAAAACGCAGCCTTATCAAAACGTTTCGCCAGTGATCCCGCAATGTCGGCAATCGTGCGTTTCACATTGTGGTGTGAGGTTGCCCCGGACGGCAATCTCACGCTGACGGATTTGTCGAGATCCAGCAAACGGTCGCTCAACAGGATCGTGATCGTCTTTGCCTCACAGTATTCGACGGAGATTTCGTTCTCGTTCACTGACGCCACGACGCGATCACCGGCTGTCGCCGTTTCTTTCGGAACCTGCAGCCAATAAAACCTTTCGTGCCGTACGTCATCCTGAATCCATGCAATTCGAGCTGGCCAGACATTGCGTGTGAAGCCCGCCATCCACGGGACAGCGACGGCGTCTTCACGATTCATCCAGTGGCCGCGATCTTTATGCAGCGAGACTTCGTGGACGTAGCCGTTCCTGTCGCCAGCCTGAAGAGCGTCAAGAAGTTGGCCCCACTCTTCTGCCTTGGCATTTCGATTGTAAGCACTGTCGTTGGCTCCCATGTGGATCGTGAAACCTATATTCCGCAAGCCCTCCGGGCGTGATTCGTTCGGATGCCCGGCCATCATGGCAGCCGCTGCCAGGTGATCAGCCATCCGCGGTGCCAGCTGATAGACGCCATCGCCGCCAGCCGAGTATCCCATGATGTAGACGCGATCCGGATTCACCTCTTCAAACAGGATCATGTCGGTGATCAGACGCTCGAAGAAAATATCGATGTGCGACTGATGCCACAAGTCCCAGGTATTTGTCGCGGCACGCGGCACCAGATAGACGCCTTCTTCCGGTTGATACAGCCGCTTCTGGTTTTCGTACTGCTGGTCATTGACCGTTGCTGGTGCGCCTCCGCCGCCGTGCATGGAAATGAACAGGCTGCGTCCCTCCGCCGGGGCCTCGCCGAAGATCTTGTACCAGAACGGCATTTTCAATTCGCCGATAACAATTTCGCGGTTATCGAATTCCGCCTTCCGTGTTTGCTTCAAAACCTTCGTCCGGGCATTCCACAATTCCGTCGCCGCCTTTTTCGCTTCATCAGCCGTCAGAGCTGTCGCGGAAAATTCTTGCGAATTCAATGCAGACAGGTTCTCGTCTTTCAGGTCGTGATCCTTGATCCACGACTTGAGCAGCTCGATCGTCGGACCATCGTCATTTTCGTCAGCCAGGGCGCAATCGCCGATGAAGCCCGGCACAAACAAGATTGCCGACGTTAAGAATGCAACCAGTGGCGGGAAGCAACACATTGAAGACCTCTCAGGAACTGCTGCTGAAAACAAAGGAACTCACATCATACTCGTTGCATTGAAGATGTCACGGGAACAGTGGCTGATGCAGCACGGTCTGCCAAATTGAGATGCTGCGCAGCAACGCCGTTAAGGATTTATCGTCGTGCTTTCACCGGGTTTCTCGAAGTCCCTTCTCTCCCTGGCATGGGGGAGAAGGTGGCCGGAGGCAGGATAAGTGGACTATTCGCTGGTTCTGACTCTGTCAAATGCCTGACGGCGTTGCCCAACGGGGTTCCGCATTGCAAATGCCCGTTTTGGTTCAAGCACGGGGGATGTGGACCCAGTTGGGGTTCGGATCAATTCCAGTTCCTTTACCTGGGGTGCGCCGCACAGCGGCGACCCCATGCTTTCACATTGTCCCGCGGTGCGGCACATCGCTGGTCCCACCCTGCGAGCTTGACTATAGTTCGGCACAAAGAGGCACGCGGCAAAACGCGACGTGGCGGCGGAGTCCGCGATTAGTCCCACATGATGAAGTCTTATTATGACCGTTCGAACTCGATTTGCTCCCAGTCCCACCGGCTACATGCACATTGGAGGAATGCGTACGGCGCTGTTCAACTGGCTCTGGGCGCGCCATAATCAGGGTCAGTTCATTCTGCGAATCGATGACACCGATGAGCAGCGAAATATGGATGAATCGCTGGGGCCAATCCTGGCTGCGTTTCGCTGGCTGGGGCTTAACTGGGACGAAGGTCCGGAAGTCGGTGGCCCGCATGGTCCGTACTTTCAGTCGCAGCGGCGACATCTGTATGTTGCGGCGCTTGCCCGACTGCTGGAGTCCGGGCACGCCTATCGCGACTTTGAGCTGTCGGCAGATACTCAGGCACAGCGCGAAGCAGCGGAGAAGGAGAAACGCGTCTATGTCAGCAGCCGCGCGTCACTCTCATTGAAAGACGATGAGGTCGCCAAATACCTCGCCGACGGTCGGCCATGCGTCGTGCGGCTGTTGATTCCCCGCACCGACAAGGTCGTGATCAACGACCACATTCGCGGGACCGTGGAATTCGATTGCAGTCTGATGCCGGACCCCGTCATCGCCCGCAGCGACGGATCGCCGCTCTACAATTTCGCCACTGTCGTGGATGACGCTGAAATGGAAATCACGCACGTCATTCGCGCTGAAGAACATCTTTCGAATACGCCGATCCAGATTCTGCTGCACCGCGCGCTGGACAACAGGACGCCTGAATGGGCGCACGTCCCTTATGTCGCATCTCCCGGCAGCAAGGAGAAAATGAGCAAGCGAAAGATTGACAAATACCGCACCAATCCGCAATTTCAAAAGCTCTTTGAATTGGGTGATCAGGTGCTGAGTCGCATCGGAATCGATCCGAAATCGAACGATCTGTCACCGGTCATGGTGGCCTACTATCAGCAGGTTGGATTTCTGCCCGCCGGCGTCCTGAATGCACTTGTACGACTCGGCTGGTCGCTCGACGATCAGACGGAGTTTCTGTCGCATGGGGAAATGATAAGGAAATTCACGCTGGATCGAGTCATTCAGAGTGCCGCTGGTCTGGATCCGGACAAGTTGCTGAACTTCCAGTCGCATTGGATGAGCGAATTGCCAGCAAACGAGAAACTCAACGGCTGTCTGCGGATGTTGAAACAGGCCGGGCTGATTGACGATGAAGACGACAAAGAGACGCAGGCAAAAGTCTCCCGTGTCATTGAACTGGCCGCTGACCGTCTGCGTGTGTTCGGCGACATCTTTCAGGTCGATGAGTTCTTCGTGACGGACGAGGAACTCAGGATCGACCTCAAAAATTTCCAGAAGCGTGTGGTGCAGCCTGAGAACGCCGTTGTCCTGCTGCAGGATCTGCGGCAGCGGTTGAGCGACACGGACGATTTTACGGCTGTACCACTGCACGAACTGCTGCAGTCATTTGCAGTCGAGAAACAAGTGAAGGTCGGCGACATCTTCCCGGCACTTCGGTTGTGTGTCACCGGCAAGGCTCAAGGCGCAGACTTGTTTCGATCGATTGAACTGCTCGGAAAGGTCTGCGTTCTGCATCGACTTGATCGCGCCATCGGGCAGGCAGAATCGCAACGCATGCCATAGTGTTCTCGCACTTAACAGGTAGTCCGGATCACATTGCGATTCGAATGATCCGGTTTGACTCTATGGAATTTGACAGAAAGCAAACTCATGCCGATCGAGATTCGTTGTCAGTGTGGAAAGAAACTGAGAGTGCCCGACAAACTGGCGGACCGCATGGTCAAATGTCCGGGCTGCAACGCGCAGATTCAGGTTCCATCGCTCGCCCTACCGGACGACGACGATGACGCAGACGATGTACCTCAGCTGCCCATCACGTTCCCATCGAAGTCAGCATTTGGATCGCCGCCGCAGTTTTCTGCACCGCGGGGCAACCATCAGCCTGCACAGGATGACCAACGCTATTCACTCCGGGAATTTGTGGAAGAGACGGGCCAACAGGACCACGGCCAGGGGTTCTTTGAACTGGAGAGTCCTTACATGCTGGAGGTCAATCTCAACGGCATGGTCTGGACGAAGATGGGTTCGATGATTGCCTACGTCGGCAACATCAGATTTGTCCGCGAGGGAATTCTGGAAAAAGGCCTCGGAAAACTGCTCAAGAAGGCGATGACTGGAGAAGGCACCAAACTGACGAAGGCCGAAGGACAGGGGCGTCTGTACCTTGCGGATTCAGGCAAAAGGATCAGCATTCTGAATCTGCAGAACGAATCGATTTACGTGAATGGCAATGACTTGCTGGCGTTGGAAGAAACAATTGAATGGGACATCAAGATGATGTACAGCATCGCCGGCATGATGGCGGGCGGGTTGTTCAATGTGAAGCTCACAGGCACAGGCATGATCGCCATCACATCGCATTTCCAGCCGATGACACTTCGCGTCACGCCCGATCAGCCTGTCACCACGGACCCGAACGCCACGATCGCCTGGTCCGGAAACCTGATGCCTGAGTTCAAAAAGGATATCTCGCTGAAAACATTCTTTGGTCGCGGCAGCGGCGAATCGATCCAGATGCACTTCCGGGGCAACGGTTTCGTCGTCGTGCAGCCATACGAAGAAGTCTACTTCCAGGCGAAGTAATCATCCCGTCTATTTTCAACATTGGGATCTGGAAACTGATAAATGAGCAAATCCCGCAGGTTGTGTTTTCCCAATACGCACTCGTACGCTTTCGCTCTTTCAGTTCAATGATTATTCTACTCATGCTGGCGCAGACCGGGCATGGCAGATATTTTCCCCCTTGTTTCCCGCAGTGGAATCTTCGACATGAACAGTCTGGACCAGTTGAAGCAGCATACCGTGGTCGTCGCAGACACCGGCGACATCGACTCCATCGCGCAGCACAAACCGCAGGACGCCACGACGAATCCTTCGCTGCTCTTCAAAGCCGCGCAGATGCCGCAGTACGATGGGTTGATTGAGGACGCCATCTCCGCAGCCTCTGCTCGCCAGACAAAGGATGGCGGGCTGGTGGATGCGATTATCGACCGCCTGTCAGTCAACTTTGGCCGCCGAATTCTGGAGATTGTGCCCGGGCGAGTCTCCACGGAAGTCGATGCACGTTTGAGCTTTGATATGACAGCCACGATCGACAAAGCGTACCAGCTCATCGAGTTGTACAAGGAAGCAGGAGTTGACACGAATCGGGTCCTCATCAAAATTGCGAGTACCTGGGAAGGCATTCGAGCGGCCGAGCATCTGGAACGTAACGGGATTCACTGCAATCTGACGCTGCTGTTTGGATTCGGACAGGCCGTGGCGTGTGCTGAAGCCGGTGCGACGCTCATCAGTCCTTTCGTTGGTCGCATCTACGATTGGTACAAAGCAGCGCGTAAAGTCGATCAGATTCCGGTCGCTGACGATCCAGGCGTGCATTCCGTGTCGCAGATCTTCAACTACTTCAAGAAGTTTGGATACCAGACGGAAGTGATGGGCGCCAGTTTTCGCACGAAGGAACAAGTCATAGCTCTGTGTGGCAGCGACCTGTTGACGATCGCCCCGAACCTGCTGGCAGAGCTGAGTGCGATCAGCACGGATGTGCCACAGCAACTAAACGCCACTGACGCCGCCTCGATGTCGATCAACCGTATCGATATGAATGAACCCTTGTTTCGCTGGATGCTGAATGAAGATGCGATGGCGACGGAAAAACTCGCTGAAGGCATTCGCGGCTTTGCCAGCGATCTGAACAAGCTGCGTGATCTGCTTCAGAAGAGATTGAAGGGGTGAATTGGATTCTGCGGCATTCATCCGACCGATCTGTCCGATCCGACCGATCAGCCCGTCGATTTGTTGACGCCACCATCGATTTCTCGCAGGCTGACACCGTCTTCAACATGACGGAGCAGCACATAGGCAATCGCAATTTCGCAGAGCAAGATGCTCAGCCGAAGCAGTTCAACGAATCGGTCCAGTGTTGACCAGACCGAGATGCGGAACGCATCGCGTGTCATTGGATCAGGATTCCTGTAAGTAAACGATGCCAGGGCATGTGCCTGTTCGGCAAGCAACTGCGCTACCAGATTGAAGATCACCATGATCAGACAGTACAGGGTCACATAGACAAAGACCCGCAGCCAGCGTGACAGCACGTAGCTGATTCCGCGACTCAGCGCCTCGGCACCATCGCAGCGATCGATCGAGATTGCGGCAAGTGACAATAGCCAGGCGATTCCAAGTACTACGCAGCCGACGACATACATCAGCGACGCCATCCCCGAAATGCCCTCGTGCGTCGTTGTGCCAACCTGGTACAGAATCCAAAACGCCGCACAGAGTAACCCCAACAGAACCCAGCTCAGCAACGCGCTGATCAGGATGGCTTTCCAGCTTTGCAGCGAAAATCTGACGGAAGATATCAAGCCGCCTCCCATTCCCGTACAGAAGCGGCAACCAGCCGACCTGATTGCGGCCACTCCGCAAAACCCAAGCATCAGCGTCCACAGACTGAGCGTGACCGCGCCCGCAGCAGCCTGCAACGCACTCCCTGTTGCTACTATCGAGAGAGACTCGTTGATCATGTTCAGGTATTCGGGCAGTTCAAAGTCAGACACATTCAGCAAGCCACGGCCCGGATTCGTCCCTCGTACGTGAGTGAATTTCTCATCCAGAAGCCGGGTTGTGCCCCAGGTAAAAAGCATGAGCAGCAACACCGGCACGAAGATGCGCAGCGAAATCGCTATCGGAATCGCTTCCACTAGTCGCAAGGATGGAATCGCCGCCAGCCAGTCAATCCGCGTGACTCGAACCCCGTCTACATTCATTTGCCCTGCATCTCCCTTTGTCGAATCCAGTTCGTACGACATCAATGCTCGAGTTTGTGGCAGGCCGGACCAAACGCAGCGCCGTTCCGGCAGGTGTCCTGCGATTGCCAGAACGGCGCTGCGCCTGGTCCGGCCTACAGACTTTGTGTTGCCCCTAAACCATTTCCTCAAAGGATCTTACAACATTCCAGCCGACGATCCACGCAGCGGCGTTCAGATCTGGCACATGGTCGGCAATTTCCCGAATCACAACTCGGCTTTTTTATGCGAGCATCTAAAGCACCATTGCGATACAGTGTGCCCGCAGTCGCCGCTGAGTGGCCGATGTTTGATTCATGGTTGGCATGGCTGCGTCTTCAGGAAAACCTTGCTCGATGTCGATTACTCCAGAACTGTTGTCACGCATTATTGACCCGCCGAAACTGTTCGGCCCCGTGCTTCCGGAATGCATCATTCGCAGTACACCTGAAGACTTTCAGGTCGATGAAGTTCCCGCCTATCAGCCGACCGGAAAGGGAGAACACGGATACCTGTGGATTGAAAAACGCGGTCTGACCTCGCCGGAGTTGATCCATCGGATCGTGCGGAATCTTGGCGTGCCTGCCAAAGAGATTGGCCTTGCCGGTCAGAAAGACCGCCACGCCGTGACTCGGCAGTTTGTTTCGATCCCCAGGCGGTTCACTGAATACGCTGCAAAGCTGAACGATGACAACATCAAAGTACTGCTTGTCACCGCGCATCCGAATAAGCTGAAGACTGGTCATCTGCGTGGCAACAAGTTCTGTCTGATCCTCCGCAGTCCGTCGGGTGCATTCACGGCCGCAGAAGCAGATGCCGTGCATGAACGCCTGCAAGTGTTAGCGACGGATGGAATTCCCAATTACTTTGGAACACAACGCTTTGGACATCATGGCAATACAATGGTCGATGGTCTGCGCCTGCTGAAGGGCACCCTCCCGAACGATCATTGGCCAGAAAACAAGACGCGCACGATGCGGCGGTTGGTGCTGAGTGCCGTGCAGTCCGGAATCTTCAATCTGGTGCTGGCTCAGCGTGTTGCCGACGGAACCCTGCGCACACCGCTGCCTGGTGAAGTTGTCATTCGTCGAAACGGAACGAAGCCCTACGTTCTGCCGGTCGATGGCCCAACTGACGACATCATCCCGGCAGGCCCGATGCCGGGCCCTGAGATGCTTGTGGCCACCGGAGCCGTAGCAGACATGGAGCGTGAGATTATGTCGTTATTGCGTCTGAGTCCCAAAGATTTCCAAAAGTATTCACGACTCACCTCCGGCATTCGTCGGAAGATGATAGAATTTCCAACGGAAGCAGATGCCCGGCTGACGGACAATGCTGCGATCCAGGCAACGTTTTCGGTAACGTCGGGAACATATGCGACCGTGGTCCTCCGCGAAATCTTCAGCTCGGTTAAAGATTCCGGCTCACTGGTCGAACAGACCGGAGCGACGGTGCCTGTTGACGATGACGGGGATGATGATTAGTGCTTTGACAAGCCAACGAATTGGGGTTGAATCCGTAGGCCGGACCAGGCGAAGCGCTGTTCCGGCAGGTCGGCCAATTGCCGGAACTGCGCTTCGCCTGGTCCGGCCTACGGAACTTACACAAAAGGAAACTTATGCTGATTTTTCGCATGATGACTGTCGTCTACTTTTCCATCGGACTATTCGTCGCACCAATCCTTCGCGCTGGCGATCTGACCGCGATTCAACTGTTGCCTGACACCACGGTTGGGTATGTCGAAGTCACAGACACGGCGGCCATCATGGCCAGTCTGTACGATCATCCGGTCAGTCATCACATTCAGGATCTGGAAGCATGGAAGGCGGCAACGCAGACTGCACAGTACCGCGCGTTCCTGACAGGTCGAAAATTTCTGGAGATTCAGATTGGCTCCGACTGGCGTCCTGCGTTCGAAGCATTGTCCGCTGGCGGAATCTATGCGGCTTATGACGCTGCAACTCAAGGTGCGGTCATCCTTGTGAAGACTAAAGACGACGCAACTGCCGAAAACTTCCGGACAAAGATCCTCGAACTGACACGCTTGAATGAAGAACAGAACGGCAAGACAGATGAATATCGTGATGTCACAGTTTACAAAGTCGATAAGAACTCAGGCTCGGCTGTGGTGGGCAATTGGATCGTCGTGACGAACAAAGGGGAGCTTGGGAAAAGTGTTCTTGATCGATTGCTCGACCAACAGGCATCCGGCGCGGACGCCGAGATTGCCGGGACGCTTTCAGCAAACGCCCAGTTCAAAACCATATACGCTTTGCGGAACAGGGATTCCCAGGCATGGGCGTACGGCAATATTCAGACAATCCGCGACGCAGGTGCAGCGAAGGAGTTCTTTGAAGGCAAGGCTGAAAACCCGCTCGCTGAGGCTCTGGTTGGTGGAATTCAAAGTGTGTTGCGGCACGCTCCTTTTGTCGTTGCCGACCTGGAACTGACCGATGCCGGGCTGACACTGCAATTTGCAACGCCATGGCAGGGTGACTGGATTCCTGAAGAACGAGCGTATTTCTTTGGTTCTGACAACAACGGTTCCGCACCAGGGCTGCCCGAAATCCCCGGCACCCTGATGACGCTGACGACTTATCGGGATATCTCACAGATGTGGCTGCGAGCCGGAGATCTGTTTGACGAACAAATGAACGACAAGCTCGCCGAAGCCGACAGCGGGCTTTCCACAATCTTCGCCGGTCGCGATTTTGGTGAAGAGATTCTGGGTGCGCTGGATCCGCAGATGGGACTGATTGTGACTCGGCAGAGTTTTGAAAACGTCACGCCAGTTCCGGCCCTCAAGCTGCCAGCCTTCGCGCTGATTCTGAAACTTCGCGATTCCGAAACCATGCGTCCCGAACTTCGCCGCACGTTTCAAAGCGTGATTGGCTTCTTCAATATCGTCGGTGCGATGGAGGGGCGACCGCAACTGGAAATGGATATGACAAAGCTCAACGACGTGGATTTGATTACGTCACACTACGTTCCCGAGAAGAAAGACAAAGATTCCACCACGGCTGATATGATATTCAATTTTTCTCCATCGGCAGCGTTTTCGGGTGACCAGTTCATTCTCGCCAGCACTACGGACCTGGCGAAACAACTCGCGAGTGCCCCGGTGGCCCGGGCATCAGAAAGTGACGTCAATACTCAGCTTGAACTGCATTCAGAAGCAATTCGAGCTGCATTGAGCGACAATCGGGAGCAATTGATTTCACAAAACATGCTGGAGGAAGGCCGTTCCCGCGAAGAAGCCGAAGCTGCGATTGATCTGGTGTTTGAATTCGTTCGGTGCATCAAGGATGCCGGGCTGACACTACGGCACGAAAAAGACTCGCTGGCCTTGCAACTGAACGTGACTGTGAACGAGAATCCGTAACGTGCGTATCCTGCTGGTTGCCGACATTCACTCAAACTGGCCTGCTCTGGCGGCGATCGATGAAAAATTCGATGCCTGCTTGTTTTTGGGCGACGTGGTCGATTACGCCACCGATCCGATTCCCTGCATCGACTGGGTGCGTCGCAATGCCACCAGTGTGGTGCGCGGCAACCATGATCATTCCGTCGCGCAACGCGTGGCGGTACGGCCAGGCGGAACTTTTCGAAGAATGGTTTCGGCGATGCGACCACACCATTTTGATGTCCTCAACGATGAACAACTGACCTGGCTGGCTCAAATGCCCGTCACGCGACACCTCGTGATTGGAGTTCATCGGTTTCTGCTTGTACATGCCACGCCGCGTGACCCGATGGACGAATACATTGGTGACAATGTGGAACATTGGCAGCAGCGGCTGGAACATGTCGATGTGGATTTTGTCTGCGTCGGCCACACGCACATTCCGATGCAACTGCAGATCGGCAAGACACAAGTGATTAACCCCGGCAGCGTCGGCCAGCCGCGGGATGGTGATCCACGAGCGGCCTACGCTATTATCGAGGATGGGCGCGTGGAATTTCGACGCGTCGCCTATGACATCGATCGCACGGTGCGGCACATGTGGGATTCAGGCATCGAAGAAGCCGTCATCGCGAAAGCTGAAGTCATCCTCCGCAGCGGCGGCAACCCTTCCTCCACCGGAATTGCTGAACTTTAGAAGAAAAACGGGGCTGGTGAGCCCGGCCCGTTTTTACCATTTCTGCTATAACTTTCTTTTCGCCGCGTTCCTCTCCGACTCAACACAGCGGTCTCTCCGATGTTTCATAAATCGCGCACAGTCTTTCTCCGGAAAATCATCGCATTGTGCTGTGTCGTTGCCTCGCATTCATCCTCCGTTTCGGGGCAGTCGCCCGCTGTGCGTTCCGCTGCAGCGGTGAGTCTGTTCGATGGGAGGACGCTGAATGATCGCGAACGAATCGAACTGTTCAAGTATTTGATGGCGCAGTAAATCCCGCATGTCACATCGCATACACATCGTCGGTCGCAAGAACTGCGGCAAAACCACGCTCGTCTGTGAGCTTGTCCGTGAATTCACGGCGCGGGGCCTGAAAGTGGGGACCGTGAAACATACGCACCACAATCACGAACTGGATACACCCGGTAAGGATTCATATAAGCATCGCGAAGCAGGTGCCGCTGCCGTCGGAATTCTGTCGCCCCATATGACGGCCCTGTTCATTCCCATCGAACGTGAGCAACTCAGGGAATCGCGGTACGCGCAGTTTGAGGTCCAGTTTTCAGACTGCGACCTGATTCTGGTGGAGGGTGACCTTCAGGCATCGGCACCGCGGATCGAAGTCTGGCGCAGCGTTTCCGGGGAAAGCCCATATGCCGCAAACGATTCAGCGATTGTCGCCGTAGTGTCGGATGACGCTCCGCCAGGTTTAAAATGTGCGGTGTGGAGTCGTCAGGACGTCGGGAAAATCGCCGACAACATCCTCACTGGCCAGCACAACAACTGGATTCCCTCCCCGGCTCCGACTGAAACGTAGCCGGATTCATCAGAATCCGGTGCCGAAACACCCACACTTGTGCCGCACTCGCTGCGAGGATTGTTTTTCTGAGAATGATTATCACGATCATCCGCAGGGCGCTAGTGCTCTGTCAAGGCTCAATTTTCGGGTACGACGGACTTCCAGTCCGTCGACAAAGGTTACCGCCGACGGACTGGAAGTCCGTCGTACAAATACAATTCAACCCCAACTTTAAAGGTTGACAGAGCACTAGCGGTCTGTGGCTGTTTAGGTTGCGGTCGAAACCCGCGTCAAGAATTATTTCGTTCCCTTTTCGGAAACAATCTCTGTGTGCGGAATTGCAGGAGCAGTATGGTGGCAGCCTTCACTGGCAATCTGCAGGCAAACGCTGCAAAGGATGACCGACAGCATTCGCCATCGCGGGCCGGATGCGGACGGACACTATTTCTGGCCACCACCAGGTTCTTCAGGCAGCGGTGCCGCGACCCAAACATCACCAACCGTGAGTGTGTCGGGCGTAGCACTTGGGCATCGACGACTGAGTATCATCGACGTTGCCGGCAGCGCACAGCCATTGGGGAACGAAGACAACAGTGTCCAGATTACATTTAACGGCGAAATCTACAATTATTGTGAGCTCCGGACGGAGCTGATCAATGCCGGACACAAGTTTAGAACCGAAGGTGATACCGAAGTCATTGTGCATCTCTACGAACAACATGGGCTGGACTTCGTCCGGCATCTGCGTGGCATGTTTGCCCTTGCGATCTGGGATGCCAACCGTCAACGGCTGGTGATAGCGCGCGATCGAGTCGGAAAAAAGCCGCTCTGTTATCGGATGGAAGAGGGCCGGTTGTCGTTTGCGAGTGAACTCAAAGCACTCCTCCAGATATCAGATGTCCCGCGCAGACTCAATCGCCATGCCGTGCTGCAGTTTCTGACGCTGCAATATGTTCCGCATCCACATTGCATTCTTGAAGGTTTCCAGAAGTTGCCGCCAGCGACGATCGGAGTCCTCGAAAACGGCACGCTTTCACTGCAGACCTACTGGTCCGCTCCGTATGACCAGCCTGATTTGAGTCGCGGGACGGTCGACGACTGGCGTGAAGAACTGGATGCAACGCTGTCCGAAGCTGTTCGACTGCGCCTGCGAAGCGATGTTCCGCTAGGCGCGTTTCTATCGGGCGGGATTGATTCAACCGTGATCTGCGGCCTGATGCAGACTCAGCTGGATCGCCCCGTGCAGACATTTTCCATCGGCTTCCCTGTCGCCGCCTTTGATGAACGCGCCTTCGCACGTCAGGCGTCGTTGCATCTCGGGACTCAACATCACGAAGCCGTTGTCACCCCGGACGCGCTTTCGATTCTGCCGCAGTTGATCTGGCACTACGACGAACCGTTCGGAGACAGTTCAGCGATCCCCACCATGTACCTTGCGCGTATGACGCGCGAACACGTCACGGTAGCGCTCACTGGTGACGCAGGCGATGAACTGTTCTGCGGCTACGAACGCTACCGTGCTGTCAAACTCACAGGCATGACGGATTTTGTGCCGCAGTGGGCACGTCGCCTTGCGTCGTCCGTGATTTCACGATTGCCGACATCGGTAGAACATCGATCATTCCGCCGACGTCTGAAACGTCTGTTGGAATCCCTGGCACAGGAACCGGAACGACGTTATCTCAACTGGATCACGATCTTTAATTCTTCGCGTCTGGAATGGCTCGTCACGCCGGAACTCTGGGCTCTGGCACAACATGAAGATCCGGCAAACTGTATCTTTGACGCCTATCGAAGTTTTCCGAACCGCGACTTCGTAACGCGCACGACGGCGACCGACCTCCAGACCTATTTGCCATGCGACATCCTCACGAAGGTGGACATCGCGAGCATGGCCGCGTCGTTGGAGTGCCGCTGCCCGATGCTCGACCATTACGTCGTTGAACTTGCCGCCCGCATGCCGATTGAGGTCAAGCAGACTCTGAAGCAGTCTAAAAAAGTGCTGAGCGAAACATTCAGCCGGTTGATTCCGAAAGACATTCAGACTCGCAAAAAGATGGGCTTTGGCGTCCCGATTGATCATTGGTTTCGAGCCGAATTGAAACCCCTGCTGCACGATATCCTGTTGTCGCCCCGCTGCCTGCAACGAGGCTTGTTGAAAGAAGACTCAGTTCGACAATTGATCGACGAACACGTTTCCAGCAGATGCGATCATGCGTATCGTTTGTGGAACCTGCTGTGCCTGGAACTGTGGCAGCGGATGTATCTCGATTCCCCGCCCCCGATTGCGGCCCCAACGGTGTTGTTGTAATCCTGTTCCAGGACAGAGGGGCGCCACAAATGGAACACCTTGCTGGATCCATCTGATACCGGCCCAATAATCGACCGCCGCATTTTCAGTTTCTGGAAGTCGTCGGATTGCGAATCAGCCACATGAGCATTTCGGAAAGTCTAGGCGTTTTTCCCTGCCACAGAATTCCGATCCGGTAAATCTTTGCGGCCGCATTCACTCCAATGACGGTCGAGAAGATCAGCAGCACGAAACTCAGAACGATTTGCCATGCAGGAATTGTCGCACCGGTGGCCAGTCGCAGCGTCATCATCAATGGAGTCGATGGTGGAAACAGACTCAGCACTGTCGCGAGCAGGCTGTTGGGCTCTCGCAGGACGTTGAACCACACAAACATCGGCAACAACATGACCATCCATACGGGCAGCAGCAGCCCCTGAGCTTCTCGAAGCTGACTCACTGACGCCCCAATTGCCATGAAAATCGAGCTGAACAGCAGTACGGCCAACAACAGATAGATGATAAACCACGGAAGGATATGAAACGGGATGCTGTCCATGTAGCCCTGCCAGTAGGCGGCAACCAGACTGCCGCTGGCGTACAAAGCGAACACAGTCAGCGATCCTGCCACATTTCCCAGCAGCTTCCCGGTCATCAATTGCTGTGCGTTTGCCGAACCGAGCAGCACTTCAGAAATCCGCAGAGTCTTCTCTTCCAGTACGCTCTCCAGCATCGGCTGCGCTGACATCATGATGATCATGAACATCAGCATCATCAGCCCCATCGGCAGAAAAATACTGGCCAATTTGTTCGGGTTGACTTCACTGCGGATGTTGCTGGCTTCGTCGCGGCTATACAGACCCGATCCCACGACCGGTGCTTTTCGCTCCAGTTCCAGCAGTACGGTCGGCGCGACTCCAGCCGCGCTGAGTCGATTCGCGCGGATCAACTTATTCAGCTCCTTATCGACCCATTGCCTGGCGTCTGCCAACGCAGCGTCCTGAGCGACGTATTTGATTTCGGGTAATTGCAGAGACGTTGCCGTGAGCGGGTCAAGTGGTTGCGGCATCAGGACGTCAGCAGGAATCTCGACGAACGCATAGAGATCCCCGCTCCGAATTCTGTCCGACAACGCCAACCGCTGTTCGTCACCGAATTTGTCAACAGGAATCGATTCCAGCACGTACCGATGAATTTCCTCCAACCCCATTGCTTTTCGAGCCTGTCGATCCTCTTCTTTGTTGTTGTCAAAGGGAAGAGATTTCGGCGACCCGTCCCCGGCATTGGCTCCTCCAGCAGATTCTTCCGAGGTTGATTCGTCAGTGACCGTCTTCAACTTCTGATTGCGTTGATTGGCAACCATTTGTAATGATTCGAAGAGCTGGCCGGACCCATCCACAATGGCGATTATGCGATCTTCGGCACGTTCCATTCCCTTCAAAAGTCCGGGAATCCACATGCCGCCGAGCATCATCACGGGCATCAGCGCGATCCCGATCACGAACGCCTTTGTGGCAACCATCGCCTGATATTCGCGTCGGGCAATTGTAAGGATTTTCTGCATCTGTCGATTTCAGTCGTGAATGTTGTTCAGTGGGATGCGGAGGAACTTGACAGTTCAGTGAGTTCAGAAGCGACAGCCTCTGGCCCCGCCATGCGAATGAAGATATTGTGCAACGACGGACGCAGCAGCTCAAAGTGCTCCAGCTGAATCTCGTTGGCCAGTCGTTTCAACAGTGCATTGGCTTCAGAGCCGTCCTGCAACTTCAAGTGGACATACGCGCCGCGCTCTTCACGGGACAGGACTCCGGGAATCCGATCCGGTAATCGCTGACCCTCAGACAGTCGTATCCGAACTTCATCCGCCGGGCATCGCTTCTGAATCTCGCGGACTGTACCATCCAGAACTTTGTTTCCGTTGTGGATCATAAAGACTCTTTCGCACATTCGTTCGGCCACGTCCATTTCATGGGTCGAGAAGATGATCGTTGTGCCGCGGCTGCGGATTTCCAAAATCGCTTCCCGCAGCAATTCCAGATTGATGGGGTCCAGTCCGCTGAAGGGCTCGTCAAGGATCAGCAGTTGCGGACGGGCAATAACAGCGGCAATAAACTGCACCTTCTGCGTCATCCCTTTTGACAGTGTCTCGATTTTCCTGTTCGCCCAATCTGCCGCGCCGAGACGATTCAGCCAGAAGTCGATTTCTCCATTGCAGTCACGAAAGCCTTTCAGCCTTGCATAATACTGCAACAGATTTCGTACTTTCATGCGGCGGTAGAGACCTCGTTCCTCCGGCAGATAGCCGACGCGATCATCCGCACATTTGCCTTCAGATTCTCCAAGAATGGTGACTCGACCCCGATCCGGGAAAAAGATCCGCAGAATCATGCGAATCGTCGTGGTCTTGCCGGATCCGTTGGGACCGATGAAACCATAAATTGATCCCGTAGGAATTGCCAGATCCAGGTCTCGAACCGCAGTATTAGTCCCAAACGTCTTGGTGACATTCGACAGTTCGACTGCAAATTCTGTCATAACTCAAATATGCCTGAGAAATCGGCCATGGTCACGGCCAGTTGACGATCCGACAAAAAACATGTGACAGCGTTTAATTCGAATTGTACGCATGCGTATTCTCGTCGGATTGCGCAAGTTTTACAATTCGGCGAACTTCTCAGCACAATCGACAATTGAATTTCCGTACGACTGACAATTGAATTCTTGTCGTGCCGCGAAGATTTCCGTGCGGCAGTTGCGCGAGTTGTTTGGTATCTGCCTGTTGTGCGATGGACGGATCGCCACAAGAAACCCAGCGCGAGCTTCGCCCCCAACCCAGTCGAATCGCAATCGCGGTGCCCTGTCACAAAAGATGAATGCTGTCACATAAAATGAATGCATTCGAGCCAAATGCGGAGTTGCTGTTTTTCGGCCCAACGGGCCGTCAGTTCGATTCCGAATGAGGGTCCTTGACAACGAAGGGTCGGCCCGTTTGGGCCTTTGGAGAGCATTGGGTCTGATTCCTGGCGCAATGGGCCAGGCTATCAAAACGGATTGCCCTTTGGGCCGGAACAAACAAAAAAGCGGGCAAGAACATACACCCCGCGCCCTTGATTCTGGGCGAGTTCTTAGCGTCCGGTTCACTCAGAATTACGTGGGAAACCAAGTGCTGACGCACTGCGGCTGATACACGATCGCACATTGTCCAGAATTCACCCCGTACCAGAAAATCGAAAATCTTCGTTATTCCTTGATATCTGCTCGCTTCTGCGCCAACAACCACTCATAGAACTCGGGGTTGTTGTACGTTTCTGTCCAAGAGTCATGCTCGGCTTCTGGATAGATCGTCAGCTTTGGTGTACCGCCGTATTTCGTCATGGCGTCGATCATTTCCTGCGAACGTTCGACGGGCACACCCAGGTCTTTGGCTCCGTGGAAGGCCCATGTTGGCAGATGCTTGAAGCGGCGAGTCCAGCCTGGATCACCTCCGCCGCAGATCGGGGCAATCGCGGCAAATCGCGTTGGTGCAAATGCCGCCAGTTCCCATGTGGCGAATCCTCCCATGCTCAGACCAGTGACGTAGATGCGATCCTGATCCACCTTCTGAGTTCTGGTGACTTCATCCAGCAGCGCTGTCAGTTCAATCGCCCGCCAGGATTGACTCCCTGGACACTGCGGTGAAACAACGATGAACGGGAATTCTTTACCCTCGCCGATCAATTTTGGCGGACCATGTTTTTTCACGAGTTCGAGATCGTCACCTCTTTCGCCAGACCCATGAAGAAACAAAACCAGCGGCCATGATTCCTTCGTCTCATAGTCTTTGGGCAGAGAAAGCAAGTAGCCCATCTCGACCTTGATGGTGGCGTTCAATCGCTGTGATGTCTGACGAGAATCATCCGCCAGAACTCGTACTGAAGGCACGGCGGTCACAAAAAGCAGCAGGGCCAGTATTCGCATCATCAGCTTCATCCAGTGCAAAGTGGTTGTACAGTTTCACATTCACAGTGTCGTCGTTATGCATCTCGAATTCCAGTCACTGCAGACACTGTAGACGCCAGCTCGGAGGGCGCTGTTCGGGTTCATGTCAATTTCGACGGCGCACGCTATAAAACAAAGGCACGCTGCAAAGCTAAGCTCAGGAATTTGCGCGTACGCCACCGTCAATACGACGTTTTAGGAGCGAGGACGTTCGGGGCAGAAAAATGTATGGGCAGAAAAATAGCAGCCATTTTTTTGCCCAACATCTTTTTGCCCATGATGTTGAGGCCCGACGATAAATCTTAGCCCGGCGGCGGATCGTTGCTTTTAAAAGCCGTACGATCTCGATTTCGGGCGCAAAGTCCGGTAGAATGCGGCAACCGTTTCCTTGATTGACTTAACGCGGGCCTTGCCCGCAAGGCATAGTTGCCCGTCACTCCGAGGCGGGAAGACTCGCGTCGGAGACACGAGCGACAATGATGTGCGCACGGTGCGCGCATAAAACAGAGTAAGGATCTCAACGCCTGATCGAGATGCATCTTGCTTCGAAATCAACTGACCGGCCATTTCGATTCGCGCCACTGGTCTGATGAACTGCGGACGATACTCCTCGTGCTGTCGAGTCTCCTGGCACCGGCCGTCACGTGCGCTCAGCAAGTCCCCACGGATCCCTCCAGCACACATATTTTTCCGGCTGGCGGCCGACGCGGTACTTCGGTCAATGTGCAGGTCGGCGGAGAGTGCATCCCGCCGAGTACCCGTTTTCGTATTTGGGGAGAGGGTCTCGCAGCCCCGCCTGAGTTGGGAGAACGTGCGACGGGAAAGTACGCGATCTCACCCAGGCGAAAACCGAGTGAGCAGCCGGTGACTCATCCGACAGAATGGAAATCGAACGTCACCATCGCGGCTGATGCGTCCCTGCGCCCCGGACTTTGGCGGCTGAGCTGCGCCCGCGGTGGAACCGGAGGTCGTCCGTTCATCGTTGGCGACCTGCCGGAGTTTATCGAGAGCGAACCTAATTCCGAACCTGAAACAGCCGAGCAGGTCCAGCTGCCTGTCACAATCAATGGCCAGATTGCCGGCGAATGCGATCTGGACTATTACCGATTTCGTGTGAACGAAGACGACGTGGTCAAGATCGATGTGGTTGCTGCCCGACTGGGATCTGCGCTGGATCCAGTCGTCCAGATCTTTGACGCAGCGGGCCACCGCATTGCTGCTCAGGAGCTGCGCGTCGGGGCAGATCCAGTGCTGGCATTTCGCGCCGATGTCACTGGCGAATATCAGCTGATGATCTCCGGCGTTACGCTTCGCGGTGGCCCCGCTTTCGTCTACCGCGTAACTCTGTCGACATCGCCGTTTTTGCGATTCACCTTCCCTGCTGGAGGACAGGCGGGGACGACTGCAACAGTCAATTTCTTCTCCCCGACCGGCGACGGACATTTCCTGGCACGTCCGCAGGCGGTAAGTTTCCCACCGACCAACGGACTCTTCTGGACCCATCCCGGCGGCCGTGAAAATTCCGTGCCGCTGCAGGCTGGAGATCTGCCGGAAGCCATTGAGACTGCACACAACGATCTCCGCGAATCGGCTACTGAACTCAGGATGCCGCAGGTGATGAATGGTCAGTTTGAAACGGCGACCGATGAAGACTGGTATCGCCTCGCATGTCGCGCCGGGACAACGCTCTCGATCCAATGCCGGTCGCAACCGGGCTGGTCGACGGCGGTGCCTCTTGTCGCCCTTGTCGATGCCCAGGGGAATGTGGTGTCGTCGGTCAGTGGAGTCCAGTCGGTCGGTGGCACATCGCGAATGCAATGGCAACCACCGTCAGACGGTGAATGGTGGCTGCGCGTCCGCGATCTGCAGCACGGAATTCGCGGCGGTCTGGACTTCATCTACCAACTGACGGTGCAGGAAGCTGTCCCCGACTTTCTCCTATCGGCGAAAGTGGACGTGATCAACGTGGTTCAGGGATCGCGGGCTGATGTGGATGTGTCGATCGAACGCCTCGGTGGCTACGCAGGGCCGATCGAACTGATTGCGGACGGACTTCCCGAGGGTGTGTCCCTCGAAGGACACCAGGTCGCTGCCGGTCAGACAACTGCTAAGCTCGCCTTCGTCGCTACCGAGGAAGCTCGTTCCTGCGATGTCACGCTGCGAATCAAAGGGACAGCAGAAATCGCCGCAGGAGCGATCATCGAACATCCAGTCCGGGCGATGCATCTGGGACATGACCTCGATGGAGTCGGCGTCGAATCGTCCGATGTGGACCATCTGCAGCTGACTATCGTCCACAAACCGGTCTTCCGCCTGTATTGCAATGAAGCGTATCAGTACGCACATCGCGGCACAGTCTATCCCTACCAGATGGAAGTCGAGCGATTGAACGGTTTCGATCAGCCGATTCATCTGGAAGTGGCTGATCGGCAGATTAAGGATCTGGACGGAATCGAAATTCCGGAAACCACAATTGCTCCGGAGCAGTCGCAGTTCATGTTGCCGCTGTATCTGCCTGAGACGATGCACATCAATGTCCAGGCTCACTCCAATGTGTACGCTCAGGGGTACGTCGCATTTATGGACAAATTCGGTCAGAAGCAGACAATGCTGGTCGTTTCTACCATGCGCTGCATGATTCGAACATTGCCGACAGTCGTGAAGCTGCGAATCCCCGAGCGGGAAATTGTGGCAGGAGCGGACAACAGGATCATGTGTTCTCTGATTCTGGATCGCACGCCGAACTTCACGGGACCCATGCAGATTCACCTGTGCGATCCGCCTCCAGGAATTTCCGCCGAAGCCGTCACGATCAGTGCCGGAGAGACCCATGCTGACGTGGCGATTCAGATGGGCCGACCAATGCCGCAGGATTCATCCGTTCCACTACGATTTCGAGCTGTCGGGTTGATGGACGACGATGTGCAGGTCGTGAGTGAAGCGACGGTGAAACTTGTATTGCGAGATGGCGTCCTACCTGCCGATGATCGCTGAAATGGCGTGGACAAAGGCGAGCGGGGGATGTAAATCCCCTGATTTGTTGCGATTGGAGGAAGCAGACTGCCGCCTGTGCCGGAACAGCGTAAACCCGAGTTTCGCGTTTTGACACCTTGTCGACAGGGCTTGCGTTCAACTGGCGATCGACGTTCCGGCTTTTGCCGGGTTTGCTCGGTCCGGCCTACCGTGCCGTGCGAAGTGCAGGTTAAGATACGTCGCAGTGTTTATACCTCGCGCGGGTTGCAATGAAGTGTAGCCGGATTCGTCAGAATTCGGAGCCAGGCCATGATTCAACCCGAAGTCTCACGACTTCGGCTACAAGAAAATGCCTCATACAGACCCGCGCGAAGTATTCATGGTTCCTTATCGTCCGGAGTCGTACTTATGGCAAGCAATGCGGCTGTCGCAGGTAATTTCAACGAAGTTCTCAACGAACTCGGGGGCATTGCAGCGCATCGAGTGCGTCGAGAACCTGCACCGGGAGGCGCGACAATGGCCGACCTTGTGAAAGCGAATGACAACGGCGCAACTTGCGAACTTGTAGACGCCACTCTGGTGGAGAAAGCGATGGGATGGAGTGAATCTTTTATTGCTGCCGTGTTGATTGAGATACTGGGCGGTTTCGTGCGGAAACACAACCTCGGTCTTGTGTCCGGCTCTGATGGTTTCGTTGAAATACTTCCATCACTGGTGCGAGCCCCGGATGTGTCATTCGTTTCGTGGGTTCGTTTGCCGGATCTCCAGGTTCCCGACATCGCGGTCCCCCGTATTGTGCCGGATCTCGCGGTGGAAGTGCTGAGTGTCGGAAATACGCATATGGAGATGTCACGCAAGCGTCGTGAATACTTTCATGCGGGTGTCCGCCTGGTCTGGATGGTCGATCCGCGTGAACGCTCGGTCGCAGTGTATACGACAATCAACGATTATGTGATTCTCGATGAAAGTCAGACACTGACTGGCCACAATGTGCTTCCGGGCTTTGAGATCCGGCTGGCGGACGTCTTCGGTGAACTGGACCGCCGCCCGCCGACGAGCGGAGCGGCGTGAGCCAAATGGCACTCACTTTAGAAAGTGGCAGGCACTTTCCAAGTGCCGTAGCCCTTGAGAAACGGACGAAAGAGCGGACGGCACACGGAGTGTGCCTGCTACTGTTGAGGCAAAGTGAGTGCCATTGGGCGTGAGCCCGTGAGCTCTTCTGCTCAGCAAACGTTAAGAGTATTGTATTTCTGAGAAGAATTCATGCGATCGCGCAACTGCGTTTCCGGCCCAACGGGCCATCCGTTCCAATAGCCTGGCCCAGCGGGCCAGGTCCAGGAACAGCACAAATCTCTTCAGGCCCAACGGGCCGGCCATTCGACGCACACTGAATGCATTCATCTTTTGTGACAGGACACCGCGACTGCGATTCGACTGGGTTGCAGGCGAAGCCCGCGCCAAGGTGATTATTCATCCAGCGTTGCGCGGTTTACGTCGAGGGCCACGAATTTCAGCAATTCCGAATCAGTCATCTCTGTCAGCAGCGTTTCGCTGCCTGCATCGAGTACGTTGTCAGCGAGTTCCTGTTTGTCGCGGATCATCAGATCGATGCGTTCTTCCAAAGTTCCCTTGCAGACAAACTTGTGAACCAACACGTTACGTTTCTGACCGATACGATAGGCTCGGTCGGTTGCCTGATTCTCCACTGCGGGATTCCACCAGCGGTCGAAGTGAATCACATGGGAGGCGGCAGTGAGGTTCAGTCCCGTACCACCGGCTTTGACAGAAATCACAAAGAACGGAACGTCGTCGCGTTCCTGAAACTGCTTCACCAGACCTTGTCTCTTTGCCACTGCCACACCGCCGTGCAGCACCAGACCGGGCTTGCGAAACTCCGCCGCCAGGAACGCAGACAGCGGTTCGCACATTGATTGGAACTGAGTGAACACCAGCACCTTTTCCTGACGGTCACAGATCGGTTCACAGACGCTGCGAAGACTCTGAAATTTTCCGCTTTCAGCAGGATCGAATACTTTCTGGTCCAGGAACTGATCGGGATGATTGCACAATTGCTTCAACCGCATGAGCATCGACAGCACCAGGCCGCGACGCTGGATGCCGTCGGCCTCTTTCAGCTGCCGGGCGACGTCGGCGACGAGTTGTTCGTACAGCACGGCCTGCTTCTTCGACAGTCCGCATTCGACTTTTATTTCCGTCTTGTCCGGAAGATCAGGTACGATATCTGGATCGGTTTTCATCCGCCGCAGAATATAGGGGCGCACCAGTTTTCGCAGAGCCGAAACAGCTCCGGAGTTCTGCTGCTTCGTCATCTGCTTTACGAAATCGCGAAACTGCTTCACCGATCCCAGCAGCCCCGGCACGCAGAAATCAAACAGCGACCACAGATCACCCAGTTGATTTTCCACCGGCGTGCCGGTCAGTGCGATGCGTCCGGATGATTTCAATTTACGCACCGATTTTGACTGCGCCGAACCGGCGTTCTTGATGGCCTGCGCTTCGTCCAGCACGACCATGCGCCAATGCACGTCCGCAGGCCATGTCGCACGACGGATCAATGTATAAGTCGTGACCACGACATCGAAGCCGGACAATTCCGTCACCGGCTTTTTCGCAATTCTGTCCAGAGTCTCCACGTCACATTCCGATCGATGCGCCAGAAACACTTTCAGCTGCGGCGCGAATCTGTCCAGTTCCTGTTTCCAGTTTCCAATCAGCGATGCGGGAACGATCAGCAAAAACGGAGCGGTTCCGTCTCCGGAATTCGCTCGGCGATTCTTTGTCGCAGGCTGAGCCTTTTGGGATTCCTTGAGCTGCAGAATCAGATCGATCACCTGAATCGTTTTTCCCAGCCCCATGTCGTCGGCAAGACACACCCCGAGTCCCAATTGAGTCATAAACCACAGCCAGCGGACGCCGTCCGCCTGATACGGTCGCAACGTCGCATTCAATCCGCTGCCCGGATTGCAGCCCACGATGCCGTGCGGGTCACGGATCTGCTGCAGGATTTCCGCGAGCCACGCACCGGACGTCACCGACGACCATTGCCGTGTATCGTCATCCACGGATTCTGACGATTGCAGCTGCGTTCCTGCGAGCAGCCGCATGCCTTCCAGGAACGAAATGCCGTCCGCGTGTTCCTGCTGCAACTCTTTCCATTGTGCCAGTGCCTGCTTCAGTTTCTGCTGATCGACTTCGACCCATTTGCCGCGGAGCAACGTCAGTCCATCGGTCGCCGCCAGCAACTGTTTGCGTTCTGCGTCCGTGAGCGGCGTGCCATCGACTGCGAGGTTCGCTGAAAAATCCAGCAGACTATCCAGTCCGACGGCGCTGGCACGCTGATCACCGATGCGCACCTGCACTTGCGGCCGCGTGACTCGGCGTGACTTCCACCAGTCCGGAACACGGACGCTCAAGCCGGCTTCTTCCATGACTGCGACATCGTTGAGAAATCGATACGCCTGCGACACCGACCATGCCTGCGGCTGAAAGATGGCCCGCGATGTCAGCATCTGGCCCACAACCTGGCTGTGACTCGCCGCCGCACGCACTGGAACCAGCAACTCCGTGAGTTTAGCCTGATCTCGTTCCGCAGCATATTGTCGCAACGCTTCACCGAGCGGCAGATGCTGCACCTGAGACTTCGCCGACAATCGATGCGCGTAGGTCGCGAGAAACGCAAACGGCCGGTCAGGATCTCGCTTGTTTTCCGCAAGGTGAAAGGTGACCCGACCCAGCAGATTCGCATCCGGATTCAGTTTCAGCAGCAACCCGCGACATCCGCCTTCGGCGTCATGAGCACGTTGCAGAAATCCCGCGAGCAGCTCGGTCCAGAGATTCCTGAGCAACTCATTCGTCAGGAATTCCAATCCCCGCATCGGCGGAGCGTCTGCCACGAGGACGGCGAGCGCCAGTTCGTCGGGTGGCGCAATGTTCGCCCCGCTGCTGGTGGACGCCAAAGCCGATTTGCCTGACTTCGCCGCTTTCTCCAATGCTGCGAAGCGTTCATCATCCAGTTGCGAGACAACCTTCAGAAATCGTTGTGCCCAGGTTCGCCAATACACAAATTCCAGAGGCAGTGATACCTTGCTGTCAATGCCTGCCAAACACAACAACCCGCTCGCCGAGGATGCACTGAACGTGTCGAGCAACTCTGCAGCGACTGTGTCGTCAATCGCGATCCCAGGCAAGGCGTCGTTCTGTACATGGGTTTCCGGCTCACAGACAATCCGGCCCGATGGCGTAATGGAAATTACGAGTTGCATGAGGGATCCAGGACTCTTCAGCAGGATAGGTGGTGGAAGCTATTGTAAACGTCTGTGCAGATTCCAGTCGCATCGCAGAATACTCGACCTGACGAGGCAATTGAAGCATAATTCAACCGGGGACCCTGTCCGTTCATTGAGACGGAATTGGCACTTCGCATCCAATGACGCGGGGATTAGCGGGAAAGATTTCGACCACGTTGCTGGATCATTCATTCGCAGCCATCGAACTATCAGGAAATGTCTGGATAAAACAGATTACGGGTGGATTGTGTCGGTGTCATAGCCAAACTAAAATCGATCGCGTACGTGTTGTGCCATAGTGTGAAGGGCAACAGTGTCTGTATTTGGCTTAGTGGGAATTTTCGGATGCAACCCCTTTTGGCGTGTGTCTTCTTTTCTCTGTTTTTCCAGATTCACGACGAAGCCCCTGTCGTTGCTCGTGTAAGAGTTGTTTGGGGCCAAGGAGAGAAGATTTCAGATTCGGGTGCACTGGAAGGAGATTCGCAGAGGGCGGTGAGTCAACAGCTTGGCGACAACGTCAGGGTGGGTTTTCACTATCACCAGTTTCATGTGTTCTACGTCGATCTGTGGACTTGGGACGGCAAGCACGTCCTTTACAACGGTGACAAATATTGGGAACTTCCAGAAGAAGAGTGGCGATCACTTCTGGGACATTCTGCGGCAGACAAGTTTAGCACGCCATTTCTTTACCGATGTCCTCTGGTGTTCCCTCTGGCTGTGTTGGCCGTTGTTGCCTGGCCGATCAAAACCCGTTTATTCCCCGACGACTTCACCCAGCTTCAACGCCTGCTAAAGGATCCTCGGTACATTGCTTCCCTCGAAATTGCGTTGCCACAAGACGGATATCCCTTGAGATCTCAGTTTGATCAGTCTCAATATGATGCTGCGTTAGCCCATTTGACCGCGTCAAGAATTCCTGAGCGGGAGGCTCGAAGAGGGCTGGACCGAGTGCTACAGCGTGAATGCACCGTTCGACGGTTGCAGGTTGACGAAGAAATCGAGGCTGCAAGTGCATCATTCGATGCTGGAAATCGATCACATAGCCGTGAGATTCTGGAACGGCTCTCTCGTTCTCTTCCACCGTCTGATCCGAGGTCTGACGAAGTTGAAAGTCTTCTCGATGCTTTCAATCGAATTCCGGAAACGGATGAAAAAGCGGGTGCAGATAGCTCGGCAGAGGAGAATGGTTCCTCTGAGCAACAAACGAGGCCGCAACACTGAACTTTCAGCGAGCGATCAGTTCAGATCATCGCTTTTTATTTGTCATTCGTCTCCATCGGGCGTCCGCCGTTTGAGGATCAGCATTCGCAGGTCCATGACGTTTTCAGCGGCAACAGTTTTGGCTTTGATTGACAACGAAATAATGCCGGGACTCAGTGAGATCGTTCCCAGTTTCATCCGGCCAAAATCTTTCACGAGTGATTCCGTGCGCGGCACGCGATCTTCTGCGGCACCGATGAGCGGCGATTCATGAGGGCGATCAATTGTCGCTGTGAGGACCGGAAAAACAGCGATGGCGTCGGATGCCAGAGTGAGCTCGATCACCGAACCGATTTGGTTCGCGTCGCACGTGTAGAGCATCTCAACATCAAAGTCGCCGGATTCCGGGACGTCGATGTTCCACCAGATGCTGTCGTCCGTCGTTGTCCAGTTTGTGATGTACGAACAGTTCGGGTGGCGGCTTGAGCGTTGAAGGTCGGCACTCAGAATCGCGTCGCGTGCAGGCAGCAGCGTCGTGCGGTTGCCTTTGGAATCGGCAATCACGGCAGGCCGCGGATCTTTGGGCCACCCAGGAATCGCCGGAGATTTCCTCACGAGGTCGCTCAGCACATGTTCGCGATATTCAGTCACGGCGGCGACGAGCTGTGTATGGATTTCCGGATGGTCGGTCTGCACGTCACGCGACTGGCCAGGGTCGTTTTCGATGTCGTACAGTCGCCCGGATTCGTCAAGCCGATACTTCTGATTGCGAACGCTCACTTTGCCGTTCCAGTGAGCAAACAGCAGGCGATCCGACCAGTCTGCATCCGGATTCTTCAGCAGTGCAGCGACGCTGACACCGTCAAGCGGCTTCGCAGGCACGCCCTTGATTCCGGCGAGTTCGCTCAACGTCGGCAGCAAGTCGATAGCACCTGCAATCGGCTTTACCGTCGTTTCTGCCGCAATTTGTCCCGGCCAGCGGATAAAGAGCGGTGACCGGACACCGCCTTCATCGACGCTGCCTTTCTGGCCGCGCATGCCGCCATTCCAGCGATTGCTGTTCGGCCCGTTGTCGCTGAAATAGACGACGATTGTTTCCTCAGCGATCTTGTCCTGATCCAGCGTCGTCATCAGCCGACCGACGTTCCAGTCGATGTTTTCGCACATTGCCAATGCGGCGCGGGTGAACTGCTGATCTTCCTTATCAGGATTCGTCCCCTGCTTGTCAATTCGGCGATCCCTGGCGCGGTCCCACCAGGTGTCCGGCACTTGCATTGGTGAATGCGGCGTATTCAGCGTCAGAATCGTGAAGAAAGGTTGTGAGTCGTCGCGACGCATGAAGTCGATTGCATGGTTCGTGAGATCATCCGGCAGATAGCCATCTCCGCGCGTCAGTTCGTCCTGCTGTTCAACGAGCGGACTGAAGTAATGTCCCCAGTGGCCGGACGTGAATCCGTAAAATTCGTCGAAGCCACGCGCCAGCGGATGGTAGGGTCCTTGAGTTCCATTATGCCATTTGCCAAACAGAGCCGTTCGATAGCCCGCGCTGCGGAATACGTCGGCGATGGTTGTTTCGTCCAGATCCAGTCGTTCGCCGCCGCTCGTGACATCCCGCACGCCGCCGCGCGGATGCCAGCGCCCCGTGAGCATTTCAGCTCGCGTTGGCGAACACACGGGGCAAACGTAAAAGTGTCCAAAACGCGCTCCGGACCTTGCGAGCTGGTCGATGTGCGGCGTTGCGAGATTCGTGTTCCCGTGCAGGCTGAGATCACCCCATCCCTGATCGTCTGTCAGAATGATGAGCACATTCGGTGGACCGGCGGTGACGGAGATATTCATCCAGAGCGCGATCATGATCGCGGAGAGGATGCGATTGGAATAGCGCATGGCGATCGGGGCTTCCGTGAGAATTGAAGGTTGATGCCGAGTACATTCGGACTTTATGCGATGCACCTGGTCAGAATCATGTTGGCACAAATCGTTTAACGGCGAGCCGCAGGCGTAGGCGGAAACAAGCTGGATTCGCCTACACCTGCGGCTCGCCGTTAAACGAAAAAACTAATGCGCGATGGCTTATGCTGCGCGCGAGTCTGAGTGAGATGTTTTGACGAATCCGGCGAGCGGAGTGGCGTGAGCCCTCCGGTACTTCGTTTTTGTACCGGCAAGCTGACGCATGCCGCTCGCCAATTCTCTCGATCCTGACCGTGTGGTGTCTACTTCTTCAAATCCCCCGCTCGGATCACGATCAGCTGATCAACATGGATGTGCTTCTGGAAAGCGGCCTTCACCTGTTCGGTCGTCAGCTCGGCGGTTCGTCGTTCTTCGTCTGCGGCGTAGGCGAACGTGCGGTCGAGATGAAGGTTCGAGAGGAGTTGACCGGCAACGGCTCCGTCGGTCGTGCGGGAGAGCTTGCGGGATTCGAGCCATGCGGTCTTGGCATCGCTGAGTTCCTTTTCGGTCGGACCGTCCGCGAGGAACCGATTGAGTTCTTCGAACGCGGCCTTTTCAACCGCATCCATGTTGTCCGGGTTGGTGATGGCATTGATGGAGAATCGTGCGTCGTTGCCTTCACTCGGAATTCCGACCTGAGACGTGACTCCGTATGACAGACCTTCCTGTTGACGAATACGGTCACCGAGTCGTGACGACAGTGTTCCGCCGCCAAGAATGAAATTCCCGAGTTGCAATGCGATTGCGTCCGGGTCGGTGTCGCTCATCGGGAATGAAAGACCGACGACAAACACTGCATTCGCTTTGTCCGGGGTCAGAATTTCTTCCTTCGCGCCTTGCAGGTCAGGCATGGCTTCCCTGAGGACCGGCTTGTATTCGACGTTCGATTTCCAGTTTGACAACATTTCGCGGATGGCAGACATCGCGGGCTCCGGTTCAAAGTCGCCTACGACAGAGATCTCACCGGTCGCAGCGGACAGTTGGTTTTTGTAGATCGCCATGACTTGTTCGAGTGTGACTTTTTCTGTGTCTTCTGCAGTTTCTTTCATCGTCGCCACGTAACGCACGTCACCTTTGGGATACGGCGAAAGGGCGCGCGAGAGCAACTCGCTGGACAACGCCGCTGGATCAGTCTGCATGGTCGAAATGCGCGAGACTGTGGCGAGTTTCATTTGTGCAAAATCGTCTGCAGGGAAAGCCGGATCGCGCAGGATTTCCCCAAGCAGGCGAATGCCTTGCTCCAGCGAACTGCGTCGGGCTTCGATCGAGAACGACAAACGTCCGAACGTTCCGCCACCACCGCCGCCTCGTCCGCCACGTCGTCCGCCGCCTCCAGCACCTCCGGAGATCTGGACGTTGAGTTTGTCCATCTCCTGCTGCAGCGCCTGGCGGTTGAGCCGCTTCGTACCGTTCATGAGCATTGAAGGCAGCATCCCGGCTGCGATTGTGTTGTCCTTCAATGAGTCTTCATTGCCGTATCTCAGTGTCAGTGACATGACCACGGTCTCGCCGCGATTCTTTTTCGGCAGCAGTGCGATCCGGACGCCGTCCTGTTCGATGATGGACGTTCGGGAATCCAGATTCTCCGGAGTCGGATCGAAGACTTCTCCCGCCACGACCGTCTTGCTTCCCTTGTAGTCCTTCACCACGTCTGCGATGGACTCTACGGCGGGAACCGACAAGCGCTGCGGCGCATCAGCCGGGTAGAACATGCCGAGCGTTCTGTTGTGAGGCACAAAGTACATCTTCGCCACTCGATTGACGTCGTCGACCGTCACTTCCTGAACCCGATCTCGCTGCAGAAACAACAGCCGCCAGTCACCCAGCGCGGATGCACTGCTCAGTGCTGAGGCCATCGCCGCAGCGCTCGTCATGAGTTGCTCAGAGCTTCGTTGAGATCGCAATCTAGCCCGGTCGATTTCGGCGGCGGTGAAGGGTGTTTCTCCCATGGTTTCGATCGTCTTCAGCAGCACGTCGCGGACTTCTTCGAGCTTGCCTTCGGCGGGCGATGCCGAGAAGAAGAACAACCCCGGATCGTGAACGTTGTCCGATCGGCCGGAAGCGCTTGTTGCCAGTTTGGTTTCTGTGAGGGCCTGATCCAGTCTGCCGATTTTCGTTTCCGACAGAACGCTGCCGAGAACCGATAACGCCGGCCAGTCCGTGTGTGACGCCGCCGGCATGTGATATGCCACCGAAACGGATCCAAGACTTCCCACGCGTCGCAGAATCACGAGCCGCTCACCATCCTGAGCCGGTTCTTCTGTATACGTCGGGTCCAGCCTGCGTTCCGGACGCGGGATTGATCCGAGGTACTTCGTGACGTATTCCAGAGCCCGCTCTTCTTCAAACCGACCTGTCACGATCAGCACGACGTTGTCGGGTTGATAGTACTTGCGATAGAACGCCTGAAGATTATCGATGGGGACTCGTTCAATGTCTGAGCGATTGCCGATTGTCGTCTTGCCGTAATTGTGCCATTCAAACGCCGCAGCCATCACGCGCTGATAGAGAACGCTCTCCGGGCTGTTTTCACCTCGCTCAAATTCGTTACGCACAACGGAGAATTCTGACAGCAGGTCGTCACGGCTGATGAAGCTGTTGACCAGGCGATCGCATTCCATGTGGATCGCGAACTCCAGGTTCTCATCTGTGGCGGGCAGTGTCTCAAAGTAGTTTGTGCGATCTTCATTCGTCGTGCCGTTAAAACTGGCTCCATGATCGCGGAGGGCCTTCGGAACCTGAGGAAACGTCGGCGTCCCCTTGAAGACCAGATGTTCCAGCAAATGCGCCATGCCGGCCTCACCGTAACCTTCGTGCCGAGAACCAACCAGCACGGTCATGTTGACCGTGATCGTGGCCCGGGACGCTTCCGGAAACAACAGGACTCGTGCGCCGTTTGAGAGTCGAAACTCGGAGACTCCTTCAATCGTGGCAATCTTCTCAGGTGGCTCCGCGCCTGATCCCGTTCTCGCCATTGTGAGCATCATTGCCAGGCACATGAACACCGTCGGAAGACACGACCCACTCATAAATTTCTCCATCAGTATGATTCAAGCCGAAGTCTCACGACTTCGGCGACAACAAAATACCTTAGGACCGTTCGAGAAATAATTGACCGCATCCTCCTCTCCCCTGGCAAGGGGAGAGGGCAGGGTGAGGGGCATAAAAAGGGACAGTTATTTCTCGAGCGGTCCTTATTCAGACCCACTGCTCAGCAAACGTGACGAGTCTAGTTTTCGAGAGCCGATTCTGGCACAGCGATAAATGTCCGCCGACGGAGCGGCGGACCTACGCAGGCGAGCCGCTCCGTCGGCTCGCATCAGACACGGCTGCGAAGCCCGTGCCTCAAGTATATCTGACATGTGACATTCGCCCCAACCCAATGAGAATCAGAATTTCAAACAACCGGCGGAATGTTTCTTGTTTCCATAAACTCCGTGTGGACTTGGTTGAGCTCAATCGCCCGGCGAATTGATCTCACGGTCGGCCAACTTGTGAATCCGGCACCGTCTGTAGGGTGGGACAAGCGACAGCGCCGGCCCACCATGCATTCAATCTGGTGGGACAAGCGACAGCGACAGCCCACCATGCATTCAATCTGGTGGGCCTGCGCTCCGCTGGTCCCACCCTACAAAGCTGCAAACTGGCCAGCCCCGGCGATTGAGCCACAACTCACACTTCGCACGACAAACAACACCGGGGAAGTTGCCTGAGTCGCATCTCCTTCGATGCGGGATGTTTCAAAACGATCTGTGGGCAATTCCGCGATCCATTGTTCCACGATCGCGGCTTCGGCTGGTCCTGCGGTGTGGCCACGGTAGGCGATCATGGTGACAGCTCCGCCGGGCAAAAGGATGTCGCTGGCGATCTGAACCGCAGCGAGAGTTGAGTTTCCTGAGGTTGTGATCTGCTTGTCGCTGCCCGGCAGGTATCCCAGATTGAACATCACGGCTTTTACGCGAATTCCGGATGCCTGCAACGATGCAAGTTCGCGCGCGTGATCGCCGAGCCGCAGGTCTGCCGTAAGTCCGGCTTTCGCCAGGCGGTTTGCCGTGCTGTCGATCGCTGACTGCTGGACGTCTAGCGCGATGGTGCGGCCAGCGGCTCCGACGAGAGTCGCCAGCATTTGTGTGTCGTTGCCGTTGCCTGCTGTCGCATCGATCACAGTGTCGCCCGGCTGCACGATTCTGCGGATGACGTTGTGGGCAAGCTGTGTCAGCGATTTGGGCCGGGTGGAGTGCGTGGCTGCCAGACGACTGTCCAACTTCCCGGGCAAAACGTCGATCACGTCGTGCTGATCGCTGGTGATCGGTGCACCAAATATCAGATCGGTCAACGCCTGCGCCGCGACGGGTGCCAGCAACGCACCACGGGAGCCAAGTCCGTTCAGCACAAACACGCAATCGCTGTCGGGATGCGGACCGATGATCGGCTTGCGACGTTTCATCCCCGCGCGAACGGCGGCAACATGATCCATGACGATCGGTGTTTCCGCTGTGATTTGTTGCAGGCCAGATACGAGTTCTTCCCGCCCGACGGTCGTGGGTTCGTTGTTCAGGTTGACTCTGTCATACGTCGCGCCGAGAAGATAAAACGCTGCGTCGGCCTCGAGCCCATCCGGCACAAGCCAGATGCCTTGATGCACGACTCTGTCTTCCGTGTAATCTGATAATCTGACACGCAGAATTTCGCCCTTTGCCGGGCCATCGGGAATTGTGGGAAACCAGCGGTTCCGGATTGGTTGATAACCCTGGCAAAAGACGACACATGCACAGCGAATATCAAGTCTGGCGACGAACACTCCTTTGTCATTGATCACGATGTCGGTGTCCGGATTCAGCTCCGCCTGTTGGTAGCGTCCGAGCGACGCAAAATACTGCCGCGTCTGTTCAAGGAATTTTGGGACGTTCAGCCGCGCCGCATCGCGCAATTCGATGCCAGTGACTCTGCCTGCGTCATCTTTGAGAGTGCTAAAACGAACGTCGGACCCGCAGAGTTTCTTTTCGAAAGCGTGCTGTCCGTCGTCTTTGACGAATTGCCGGACTGCAGGTTTCTCGTTAAGGACCTGACAATTCAATTCGCGTTCGACACGGCGATAAAATGCGGCAGCGTGTCGGAAGCTCTCTTTGTATCCAGTCGTGAGCGCCATTCGTTGACCGGTAACGGGGGTGATCAAACCAGCGGCGATCCGCGACGCGGTGATCGGCTCGCCGCGATCCACGATCATCACCTGGCGACCAGCCCAGTGGAGTGTCCATGCCATGCACGAACCCGCCAAACCCTGGCCAACGATCAGGGCATCTGAATCGGACAAGTGGGTCTTTCGAGTGATGATGGACTACCTCGATCAATTGTCCGGATAAATCTCAATCGAGAAGCGATTGAGCTACGTAGACGACATCACTCCGCCGAATTGCGTTCCCGATCAATGCCAACTGGGACACCTTACTGTCCTGCCAGGCTGGCGTCAACTTCCCGCAAGTGTCCCTCCTCCGCCTGCTTCAACCGCTCCAGAATCTGCCCCGACAGCTTGCCCATCACGGCTGCAGCAAACGCCTTCGTGCGTCGCTTTGTACTGTTTTTCCCGGTCGTGACTTTCGTAACCATTGTAACTGCCTTTCTTAAAGAGATGTTCTTCAATCATTTCCCGAAAAAGCAGCTGGCGCAGTCCTGTTAATTTTTATTTTTCGGGGCGAATTGCCAGGACCTATTTTAACAAACAATGAACACATCGTTCCTCCGACCCGCATTTCCGGACTGCACTTCTCCGCTGTCAGAGAAAGTCTGCTTCCGATCGTTGCCTTTTCTGCCCGCCGCTGTTTATCCTGTGGTGCATGTTCTGCTGTCTACTCTCTTCATCCCCGACCTTTTCCTGAAAGGTTCCCGCCATGGCACTTACGCCAGCCCAAAATCGTCGTTCGTTTCTGCAGACTACTGCTGCCGGGTCTGCCGCTGCTTTGTCTGCGTCGTTGTATGTTTCAGAAGCTGGGGCTAAGCCGTCCCGCAGTCTGCTGGAAAAGCTCAACATCGCCTGCGTCGGAACTGCAAATCGAGCGGCTGACGATGTGAACGGTGTGATCGGCGAAAATATCGTCGCGATCGTGGATGTCGATTCCGGTTACCTCGACAAAGCGAAGGCGATGCTCATTGAAAAAAATCACCTCGAACCACGTTGTTACGCAGACTATCGCGAAATGATCGAGGCTGAAGGCGACAGGATTGACGCCGTTGTGATCGGTACCGCCGATCATCATCACGCTCCGGCTTCGATCCGGGCGATTCGAGCGGGCAAGCATGTGTATTGTGAAAAACCGTTGACCCACACCGTGTTTGAAGCCAGACTCATTGCGAAAGCTGCCGCTGAAAAAGGCGTAGCGACTCAATTGGGCACTCAGATCCACGCTGAAAACAACTATCGTCGCGTTGTCGAAATCATCAAGGCCGGTGTGATCGGTGATGTGACTGAGGCGCATGTGTGGGTCGGGAAGGGCTGGGGCGGTGGCGACCGGCCTGCGAAAGGCGATCCTGTTCCGGCAAATCTGAACTGGAATCTGTGGCTCGGGCCAGCTCCGGAACGACCGTACGCGAACGGCATGTATCATCCGGCAAACTGGCGTCGCTGGTGGGATTTCGGTCAGGGTACGCTGGGCGACATGGCCTGTCATTATATGGACCTGCCATTCTGGGCTCTCGATCTGCGTCATCCGACACGCTGCGAAGCGGAAGGCCCACCAGTCCATCCTGAGACGTGTCCGCTTGGCCTGATCGTCAGGTACGACTTCCCTGCCCGAGGAAAGATGCCAGCCTGCAAACTTACCTGGTACGACGGAGACCTGATTCCAAAGAAGGTCAACGGCCAGGTCGTGCCAGCCAACGGTGTCATGTTTGTCGGGACCGACGGCATGATGTTCGCCGACTACAGCAAGTACAAGCTGTTTCCTGGTGACAAGTTCAACGACTTCAAACCGCCAGCGGAAACAATTCCGAACTCGATCGGCCATCACGCGGAATGGATCAAAGCCTGCAAAGACGGTTCTCCGACCACCTGCAACTTTGACTACTCCGGTGCGCTGACCGAAACGGTCCTGCTGGGCAACGTAGCATATCGTCTCGGAAAGGCCCTCGATTGGGATGCTGAAAAGCTGGTGGTTACGAACGTGCCGGAAGCCGCGAAGCTGATCAACAAGGAATATCGCGCTGGCTGGGAAGTGGAGTAGTCTTTATGAATTCACCCAGCCCGCAGACAACAACAGCTTCATTCGAAGCTCTGGTGAACAGCATTGCATCCAGCGGGCTTGTTGGCAATGAAGAATTCGCTGCCGCTGTCGCAGCCTCGGGTGAGGATGGACAGCGGCTGGCCGACATTCTCACGGCGAATGGACTATTAACAACGTTCCAGATAACGGCGTTTCGCGAACAGCGCGGAGACTCCCTGCGAGTCGGCAACTACGACATTCTGGACAAACTGGGTGCGGGCGGTATGGGCACAGTTTTCAAGGCCCGGCACCGTCGGATGAAGCGCATCGTCGCTTTGAAAGTTCTTGCCGCCAGTCTTTCCCGCGATGAGGTCTTTGTAAAGCGATTCCAGCGGGAAGTCGAAACCATTGCGGCCCTTGGACACCCTGGCATTGTGATGGCCTATGATGCCGATGAAGCTGAAATCGGCCATTTTCTGGTAATGGAGTTTGTCAACGGCAGGGACCTTGCAGCGTATGTCGATCGTGAGGGACCTATATCGCTGAGTCGGGCGGTGAATTACACGCTGCAGGTGGCTCGAGGATTGGCTTATGCACACTCGCAGGGGATTATTCACCGGGACATCAAGCCGCACAATCTGCTGCTCGATGACCGTGGTGCAGTGAAAGTCACAGATCTGGGCCTTGCGCGGCTCAGTCACGGGGCCGAAGGGGCTGCCTCCGGCTCGGAATTGACGATGGTTGGCGGAGTCATGGGAACTGTTGACTACATGCCGCCGGAACAGGCAGTGGATTCAACCAGCATCGACCATCGGGCCGACATCTATAGCCTGGGCTGCACGCTGCATTATCTCCTGACGGGAAGACCTCCCTACAGTGGCCCGACGATTATGGCAATTCTGCTCAAGCATCGCGATGCTGAGATTCCGAGACTCAGCGCAGTTCGACCCGGGACTCCACCGCAACTGGACGATCTCTTCCGGCGAATGCTGGCTAAACGCGCGGACGAGAGAGTCCAGCAAATGTCCGAAGTGGTCGCGCAACTGGAGGCGATTGCACCGACGATCGGGCCAGACCAGCATGCACAGGAGTGTACGTCAACGACCATGATGATGCCCTCAGGCATCGCCGGAGTGTCTGACGCAACAATTTCAATGAACGCGCCACCTGAACTGACTGTGGCACCGGAGCCGGGTGTCGCGTCAATCACAGTCCTTGTCGTCGAGCCATCTCGCGTACAGGCTTCGATTATCAGGCGGTATCTTGAAGAACACTCGGTGTCAGTGGCGGGGACCGTTGCCAATGGAACCGACGCCATCAGCGCCGTACAGTCGCTCGGCCCCAACGTGGTGATCTCAGCGATGCACTTGCCCGATATCAATGGAGTGGAGCTCGCGCAACGCATCCGGACAGAGATCAGGGTCAATGCACCCGGATTTATTCTGGTGACGAGCGAATCCGACGACGCAGAATCTGTATCACTGAGCAAACTGAATCGGGTGTTGGTGTTGCAGAAACCATTTTCATCCCAGCAGTTGGTTGAGGCATTCAACCTGGTCACCGGGGCTTCGACGCCGCTGCGACCTGCGTCAATCGCTTCTGCGACGGCTCAGCAAAAGCTGGGCAGAGCGGACCGCAGCAAGCTGAGGGTCTTGATCGCTGACGACAGCAGCACGGCGAGAATCAAAGTTCGCACGGTTCTTCAGGGGCTGGGGTTTTCACAGTTCCTTGAAGTTCCTGACGGAGCCCATGCGATTGCGGTTGCGGCCCGCGAAATCTGCCATCTGATTGTGACGGATTACAACATGCCCCTGATGGACGGCAGGGCGCTGGTAAGCTACCTGAAGCAGGATCCGGCCACCGCAACGATCCCGATTGTGATGGTGACCACAGAGACGGATCCGCGAATTCTCGATCCAGTGCGGCAACTGGGAGTCGTCGCGATCGTTGAAAAAGCGTTCCCTGCCAGTGTCGTCGGGCCACTCATGGATGCATTATTTTGACGATTTAAGAGCAACGTCCTGCTTAAAGAGCATTGCTCGATGGGGACAAGGCTGGGCTGTTAAAAATTTGCTATTGACGAGTTTAGACATAACTTTTGAATTGTGCCATTTTTGTTCATGGTTGCGAAGCGTCGAGTATGACTGTTCCGAATTCCCCGGCACGCCATCCACCTTGCGTGGATGGAAGCCCCGTCTGGCCACCAGATCGCGACGTCTATACCACATTACTGCACGCCACCGAGCTTGCCTCGGTGGTAGCCTCGTTTTGTTCAGCAACGTGCTCGGCAGCCAGATTTGCTCCCACCTGGGCAAGCCAGTGTGGAAAGCGGCGTGATGGGAATGGTGCCGCGATCTGGTTGCCAAATTTGGCTTCCACCTGGACGAGCCAGGGTGGAAAGCCGACAATACGCAAAGCCCGATGCATGATAGAATCCCCGCCGACAACACGGGTCGTTCAAATCCTGCATCAT
>CAMAVB010000020.1 GCA_945861465.1 Candidatus Kuenenia stuttgartensis | reverse complement strand
GCTGGCCATGGTCGCATTTGCGAGCAATTCACTCCTCTGCCGCATCGCACTCCGGCAGACCAGCATCGACGCAGCGAGCTTCACCACGATTCGCCTGATTTCAGGCGCGTTAATGCTCTGGCTGATCGTGCATGTTCGTCACGGCACAGGAACTGGTGGAGGTAACTGGCTGTCCGCGTTTGCATTGTTTGCGTATGCCGCCGGTTTTTCTTTTGCCTATGCGAGCCTGCCCACGGCGACAGGTGCGCTTCTGTTGTTTGGCGCAGTTCAGACAACGATGATTGGTTATGGCATCTGGACGGGAGAACGCCTGAAGAGTTTGCAGCCGGTTGGTCTTGTGCTTGCTTTAGCAGGACTTGTTGGTCTGCTGTTGCCCGGCATCTCGGCACCTCCGCTGTCCGGTTCCATGCTGATGCTGGGTGCCGGTGTCGCATGGGGCGTGTATTCTCTGCGAGGAAAAGGGGCGGGCGATCCTTCGAGAGTCACGGCAGGGAACTTCATGCGGGCTGGACCTTTGGCCGGAGCGCTGAGTGTCTTGATGTTTCGCAGCACCACAGTGGATCACACAGGATCGTGGTATGCCGTTTCCTCCGGCGCACTGGCTTCCGGAATAGGCTATGTCATTTGGTACACAGCCTTACCCGCGTTGAAAGCGGTGAATGCTGCAACTGTACAACTCTGCGTCCCGGTCATTGCCGCTCTGGGCGGCATCGCTTTCCTTGGTGAACCAGTGACCCTGCGGTTAGCACTTGCCTCCGCTGCGATCCTCGGTGGAATTGCGATGGTCATTGTGCCGTCAAATGGCTCTGGCACAGCGAACAGCATCCGCCGAAGATCGACACAAAAGGTGATCAGCGCCAAATGAAGGACTGAGACAGAAATCCGTGGGGCACGATTCCATCGTGCCCGGCACGTTAAAAACGTGCCCCACGTCCAGCAGACGACAGTGATTTCTGCGCCGGTCGGAAGTGCGCAGGATTCGCCCGCAATGACAGTTGAAAAGATGCCAGCCGCAGGTTACAAGGGTAATCGTTCACGACATTTCGAGAATGGCAGTTTAAACCACAGATGAACTCGGACGAACACAGAGTGATTGTTGATTTCTATCTGTGTAAATTTGTGTTTATCTGTGGTTGCTTGCGCAGGTTTCGTTCTGAGGCGTGAACGTTTACGCGACACGTAGCGAGTTTCCGCCCTCCACCCTGTTCTTGTTTTTGTGACTCTTGCGAGTTTTTGCGGCCAACATGCAAATCATAGAAACACTTCGGACACCGTTTTTCATTGCTTCATTTGCGATCATCCAGGTGACAGCGGTTTCTCAGCCGCCAGAGCAGTCTGCGAAATCCCAGACCTCGTCCGATGTTCGAGTCGATGCACTCGGCGATCCGCTGCCTGAGAAAGCACTGTTGCGGTTCGGGACAAAACGGTTTCAACATCCCTCCAGTCCAGCGCAGATTCTGCTTTCCAAAGACGAAAAGTCCGTCGTATTGCTTGCTACAGAAGGCCTGATTGCCTGGGATGCTGCCACCGGCAAAGAACTCTGGCGGAAGAATCCTGCGTTGCAGGATGGCGGTGTGAGAATTGGGGCCGCTGGCTACGGCGTTCAGCCGCTCGGCATCATTCCCGAAACAGGCGAATTTGTGACGGGCGCCGGACCAGGCCAGATCGCATTCTGGAATCCGGCCATAGGGGACTCTCAAAAGATCTTCGTGGATCACGGAATGACGTCAAAGTCTGTCGCCGTCAGTCCGGACAGCAAACTCATCGCGTTGGGCGACGCCAAACAATTGATTGTCTGCAATCGGGAAGGCCAGGAGATCTATGCAAAAGCGAACCAGCCAGCAGCCCAAATGGTTTTCGGCGGCGATGACAGAGACCGGCTGAAATTCGGCGGTGACTTCAGCTATGGTCAGTTCTCACCAGACGGCAAGCTTCTTGCGTTGGTAAACAGTGAAAAGCCGAACACGATTCAGATGTTTGAAGCTGCTACCGGAGTTCCGATTCTCGAAATCACCGGTAAAGATCGGATCGTTCGGATGGATTTTTCACCGGACAGCCATCACATCGTTGCGACAGAACGGGATATCGCTGCGCGACTCTACGATGTCTCTTCCGGCGAACAACAATGGGAATTTGTGATTCCTCCGGCTGACGGTGCCGAGAGCTACACATCGGCCGTCGCGTTTCGCCCTGACGGAAATCAGATCGCAGTGGGAGCACCCATTGGTCCGGACAATACTATTCGGTTGCTGGATCCAAAGACCGGGGAGGAGACCGCTCGTCTGACCGGCAGCGACTGGAAACCATGGACGTTTCAATACACCGACGACAGTCGAATGTTGTTTGGGTCAGGTTGGGATGGAACCGTCCGCCGCTGGGATCTGAACACCAACCAGCAGCTACCGCGCCCGGGCGGTGTTCGCGCGAGTTCGATTTGTGCAATGTCGGGAGACGGTAAACATCTGGCATTTGCGGACGACGAAGAGCAAATTCATCTGGTGGACCTTCCGTCCGGTGAAACGACAACCAAACTGCACCTGGACGGAGCAACCTGGGGGCAAGTCGTCTTCTCAGATGACGGCACCCTTCTGGCAGGCGGTGCCGCCAGTGACGATCACGTTCACGTCATCGTGTGGGATGTCGCGAGTGCGGAGGTACGACACAACTGGAAGTGGCTAAAAGGAAAAGACCCACATTCGAATGTAGAAGCATTGAGTTTTTCTTCCAACGGAAACAGAATCGCAGCTGCCGTATTTCGACAAAGTGCGGCCTTTGTCTGGGACCTGTCAACGAACGAACAAGTGACCCAGGTCAAACATCCTGAAGTCTACGGGATGGATATCGATGCTACAGGCACGACGCTGATCACGGCAGGGTGGGACAAGCACATTCGGGTCTGGAACTGCGATACAGGTCTCGAAACGAAGTCTCATCTGGTAGAGGCGATGAAGGGCGAAAAACTTGGCAGAGATGACACGCGAATGTACGGAGTCAAATTGTCACATGACGAGTCGTTCATCGCGACAGTTGATATGACGAGTTCGATCCGTTTTTTTGATCGCGATCTGAATCAGATTTCTGTGATCAACGATGTCGGCCAGTTCTCCTATGGAGCTCTGCAGATTTCCCACAACGATTTATGGGTTGGCATCGGAAGCAGCAGGGCCAGCGTCAAAGTTTTCGAGGTTACCACTGGAGAGAAGGTGTGGAGCACAGACAACCACGAAAAAGGCGTCTACACAGTCGATTTCGGCGCTCGTGATCGGACGATCCTGAGCGGTGCCGATGACGGAGTCTGCTATCTCTGGGATCTGCGGGCCGGAATTGAACCAACACACGATACACCAGCAGTCCTTTTCAAAAATCTGATGGGTTCTGACGCGGCTGCGGCGTATTCCGCTTTCCGACGCCTGGCCGAAACACCTGAAGACTCGACGAAATTGATCGGCACTTGGCTGGCAGAGATCTCCGTCACCAAAATCGATGACGCTCAGGTACGTCACTGGATTGTGGCACTCGGTGCCAGAGACGATGAAATTGTGAACGACGCAAAGAAAAATCTGGTTGCCGGGGGGATGGCGATTCACGAATTATTGCTCGCGGAGGTCGCAACTGGCAGGTTAGTCGGCGTAAAGAAAATCCATGTCAAAGATGTGCTGGACGATATCGCTGTCCCCACACGCCGAGTGGTTGCGTTACTGACGGACCTGGATACGCCAGCTGCTGACGAGGCAATTGATCGTTTGTTGCAGACGACACCAACTGGAACGGTGCAGACGATGCTGCGAGAAGCAAAAGAACGCCGCAAGTCGTCGATGCGCGATTAGCGGGATGGCCCCATGCGACCTCGCGATGTCATTGACTATGGTCGCTGCTGAGGGTGCGGCGAAGGCCTGTCAAGCCAGCGACTTGGGGTTTAAACCGTAGGCCGGACCAAGCGAAGCGCCGTTCCGGCAATTGCCAGACACGTGCCGGAACGGCACTTCGCTTGGTCCGGCCTACGCTGAGGTTCCCAATTCGATTTACACCCGCTGTCTGGCGATCAGCGCATCGAGTTCAATCCGGAGTTTCGGCAGAATCTCGTCGTACAGAAATGCGCCGATGGATTCTTTGCCGCGTTTGAGGTTCACATGCGTCGGGCCGCACCACAGGCCGAGATCGGCGTCGTCGGTTTCGCCAGGCCCGTTGACGCGGCAGCCCATCACGGCAATCGTGATTTTGTGCTCTTCGGCGTACCGTGTCATCTCGCGAACCTGTTCGGCGAGGTCCACAAAGGCTTCGTTTTCGACTCGAGAACAGCTCGGACAACTGATGATGTTCAGCGTCTTCAAACCGTAATCGACGAAACTGCGAACACGACCTGCGGCGATGTCCTCAAGAATCTTCCGCCCCGCAACGATTTCTTCAGCCTTGCGATTATTCGCCACTGTGAGCGACACCCGAATCGTATCGCCGATGCCACGACTGATGAGCTGCTCAAACGCAATTCGGGTCTTAATGATGCCGTCCGGCGGCATTCCCGCTTCGGTGACTCCCAGATGCAGCGGCACATCGGGACGCTTCTCCGCGAACCGGCGATTGACTTCAATCACTTTCTGAGGATCTGAATCCTTCAGCGACACACAATACCGTTCATACCCGAGTTCATCCAGCAGCGCACAGTGGTCCCAGGCGCTTTCGAGCATGGGCGAGATCGAATCATGTTCGTCAAACTTTGACTTCACGTCGGGATCGACTGACCCGCAGTTGACACCCACGCGCATCGCACAGTCATTGTCGCGCGCCACCTGGACAAGATACTTCACCTTTTCCTGCCACGGCTTGGACTTTTCGTGGTGATACAAGTGCCCGGGGTTGTATCGGATCTTGTCGATGTACGGCGCGATGACTTCTGCCAGACGATAATTCTCCTGCAGGTCCACGGACAGATTGCCTGTCACCTGTCGCCGAATTTCGATCAGCGCCTCGGCATCTTTCTGGCTGTCGATTGCAACGCGCACGATATCGGCACCGGCACTGACCAGATCGTTAATTTGCCGCACGGTGGCGTCAATATCCGTCGTCTTTGTGGCGGTCATGCTCTGTACGGCAATCGGCGATTCGCCACCGATAAATCGATCACCGATCGCAACGGATCGCGTCGGATTGCGGACGATGTTGAGTTTTGTTTCAGTAGTCATGCTGGAATTGTACCGTTGACTGGCGGGCTGTACATGCTGCATCGCTCTACGAGAGATGGCTCTCACTTCGAGAACCCAATTCCGGTCTCACCGCCATTTTCTGCCGGACTTCACACCGCAAAGGCACAAATTGCCGGATTTCCGACCGCTATCCTGCATTGTGCTTGGCGCGGGCTTCGCCCGCAACCCAAAGTAGTCGTCACTCTCTGAGTGACGCAATGCGATTCATTTCGCCCGTTCAGACAAGCGTCACTGAGGCAGTCGCGTTCTGGTTGATCCGCCTTTTCCCAATCAATCGCAATTCATCACTCAGAGAGTGATGGCTACTTTGTGCTCAACCAGGTGCTCTCCTCCTCGTCAGGATCAATCTTCTCAGAATAACAACAATCGCAACGTTTGCTGAACAGGGTAGGCCGGACCAGGCGGAGCGCCGTTCCGGCACCAGGCCAGCCTGCCGGAACGGCGCTGCGCTTGGTCCGGCCTACGGACTCAACCACAATTTGTTGGCTTGACAAATCACGAGGATCTCTCCGCAATCACCACCGCGCCAGGTGCAAGGAACACGCCCATCGTCTGCCAGAGTGCAATGCCGAATCCAAACGCCATTTTGACCGTCAGACTGGTATCGTCGCTGTGGACGGCCCCTTTCGGTGACGCACTGATGACGTGGAAGCCCGTCTTCCTGAGAAGTCCCAGCAGACTGCCGATCGGCATCGAAAATCGGTGATCGTTGACCGCACGCTGCAGCACTTTTCGGCCTCGTTCAGGCGATATTCTCTGCAATCCCGCTCCAACCGTTGCCAGCCATGACTTGTCCACGACACGCATCACGAGCAAACCGCCGTCGTTCAGGCGATTGCGAATGTCGCTCAGTTCTGAGGCCTGATCCGGCCAGTAGATATTGGCATCCAGCACGGTAATAACGTCAAACGTCCTGGTGGATCCTCGAAAATCGCGAATCTGTCCGCAGCATTCCGCCGACAGGCCGTGCGCTTTTACGAAGTCGACCGCCTGCGGAACAATATCGAAACCGCAGACGCTGAAACCAGTATCCTTCGCGGCTTCCATGAAACCGCCGTAGGAACAGCCGACATCCAGCAGTGATTTTCCCTCCGGCTGCACGTGCTTCTGCAGTTGTCCGAGAATCGACTTGTACATCCGCTGCTTAAACGTGTTCAGCTGCGCGCCGTGTTCTGTGTCGCCCCATGTCATCGTCTGAGTATGGCTGACTTCGTTTTCCAGACTGTAACCGCGGTCCATGAAGTAGGACCGGCAGCAGTTGCAACGCAGCCATTCGGTCTCGCCACGCGCATTGACGAATTTCCAGGCGTGACCAGCCTGAGTCGATGATGCGCCGCACGCCGGACAGATTTCCGCCTGAAGTGTGGCTGTGGTTTTCACGGGTGACAAGACGGCAGACATATTCGGTCCTTGATTCGCACCTGCGGAGTCGGCGAGCTCTGACTGGCGTAGTATCCCGCAGTTCTGACAAATGAGTCAATACGGGCTTGAAACAAGGAAATAAGCATTGGTGCAGAAGTTTTTTAGTTTAACGGCGAGCCGTAGGCGTAGGCGGAAGCACGCTGGATTCGCCTACGCCTACGGCTCGCCGTTAAACGATTTGTGCCAACTTACTTATGCACCAGTGCTTACCGGTTTAGAGACGGACAAGAATGTCCATCCTACGCGGAACTCAACGTATGTCGATTTATCCCCATAGCTTCGAGATTCTCTTCCGGATCTCCGAAGTATCACTCTGGATCAGGCCGCTTTGGCCAGTGCCCCCATAACCGGAACCGTACGTCATGCCCTGGGACTGGCGATCAAACAATGCCTGGATGTGCGTTGGCAGAAATCGGGTGATTTTGCTGAGCGAATGCTGGTCGCTCTTGCGACGGTTGTGGAAGTAATATCGCTCGGGCCGCACGACGCTCAGATGATTCTTTGCCCGTGTCATCGCGACGTAAAACAGGCGGCGTTCCTCTTCGATTTCTTCCGGACTGCCGGTGGCCATGTCGGACGGGATATTGCCGTCAGCCGCATGGATCACGAATACCGAATCCCATTCCAGGCCCTTTGCCGAATGGATCGTGCTGAGAATCAGGTAATCCTCGTCCAGAAACGGATCGGCAGGAAGTTCCTGTGTGGAACTCGGCGGATCTAAAGTCATCTCCGCCAGAAAATCTGTCCGGTTTTGATATCGTGCGGCGATGGCTTCGAGCTGGATCAGGTCATTCAGTCGAGCCTTCACGTTGTCGTACTTCGTTTCCAGCAAGGGCGCATAAAATAATCGGGTCGCATGAATGTCCGTGGCAACTCCTGCGTCAGATTCAGCCCGCTGTTCCATGTCCTGCAACAGTCGAATGAGCTTCGGCCAGTCGTCTCGCAGCGCTGTCGGAGGCGTCCAGGATGACCACGTGTCAAAGTGGCCGCCGGCGTCGCGGAGTGAATCCAGCAACGTCGCGGCTTTCACATGACCAATGCCAGGCAACAGCACGAGGACTCGAAAACCGGCGACGGAATCCAGGGGATTTTCCGCCAGCCGCAGAAACGACATCAGATCACGCACATGTGCCGTCTCCAGAAACCGCAGACCACCGTATTTCACAAACGGCACATTGCGACGTCCCAGTTCCGCTTCCAGAGCCATGCTGTGATGCGACGCTCGAAACAGCACGGCCTGCTGCTTCAAGGGGATTCCCTTCTCCCGCCGGTCCAGAATCTGATCAATCACGTATGTCGTCTGAGCGTCCTCATCACTGCACGTGACCAGCACCGGCATGGCACCGTCGCCACGCGATGACCAGAGTTCCTTGGAGTGCCGCTCTTCCGCTTCTCCGATCACTCGATTGGTGGCATCCAGAATTTTCTGCGTGCTGCGATAATTCTGTTCGAGCGGAATCAGGACCGTGCCAGGATACTCGTCGGGAAAGTCCAGGATATTGCGCACGGTCGCCGCGCGAAAGGAGTAAATCGACTGCGCATCGTCGCCGACTGCAGTCAGCCCTTTTCCATCGGGGCAGATGTTTTTCAGAATCTGAGCCTGCAGGATGTTGGTGTCCTGATACTCATCGACCATGACGTTCTGAAACTGCTGCCGCAGCATCTGCCCGCCATCGGCGTTCTCGGCGAGCGCATTCCAGAACAACAGCAGGTCGTCAAAGTCCAGCACGCGCTGTTGCTCTTTGGTGGTCGTGTAATCCGTAAAGAGTTCGCCCAGACGCTCCTGATGTTCCAGGCACCACGGGAAATACTTCTTCAGCACAATCTCCAGCGACTTCTGAGTGTTCACGCAGCGGCTGTAGATGTCGAGGCAGGTCGATTTCAAAGGAAAGCGGCTGTCTGATTTCGGCAGATTGAGCTTCGACCGCACCACGTTCATCAGGTCTTCGGAATCGCTGCGATCCAGGATCGTAAAATCCGGATGCAGCCCAATCAGGTTTCCGTACCTGCGCAGCACGTTCGTGGCGACGGAGTGAAACGTGCCTCCCGCGATACGTCGAATCGAAGATCGCTGACAAACCTTTGGATCCTTGACGGTTGAAGGATCGAGCTGCACGAGAATCTGTTCGACTCGCCGCAACATTTCTGCGGCAGCTCGCCGCGTAAAGGTGAGCAGGAGCAACCGCGACGGGTCGGTCCCGGACACGATCTGCCACGCGACTCGATGGGCCAGCGTGGTGGTCTTTCCCGTGCCAGCTCCCGCAATGATCAATAACGGTGCATTGCCATGCATGACGGCGGATCGCTGTTGTGGATTCAGCGATCGCAGAAATTCGGGAATATCGGATGTCGCGGGATCAGTCATGATGAGTGAAGGATAGGCGACAAGTGCGTCGGGGACAAATCATGGTTCCGCGTAGATCTCGCGACAGGAATGCGAGTCGGCTCTGTAGGCCGGACCAAGCGCAGCGCCGTTCCGGCAATCGCCAGACACCTGCCGGAACGGCGCTGCGCTTGGTCCGGCCTACCCCAAAACCGACACTTGACATAGCACCAGATTCATCGGAAGAGCACAAGGTCTATGCTGAATGGTGAATCAGTTTTCAGTCTACCCCTCATTCGTTGTTCCCGGGTGACCGCTGCGAACGAACAGGAATCAGATGCGAATGAAAGGCATGGTGTTCGAGGTTTCTACGCATGTAAATCACCAGCCAAACCGGAAATGGTGGGATCGCAATGAGTAAGATGACTGCGGCCACAATGCACAGCTGTCCGTCTTTCCCAAAGATCGAAAAATTGGCTCCGCGAAAACCAGGAAGGAATCGTTCGAGAAATCCATGCATTTCATTAAACGGATCAAGAAACAGCAACCAGAAGAAGACGATGATTATGAGAGCAGCAAGGACAAAATAAAAAGCGACCTCACGTTTCACGGCAGTCGCCGACATCTTTACGCGAGACGGCGTCCTGCAATGATCGCAGCGGACTCTGAAATGCGGATGTGCCAAAAATGCACGACCGACGGAGACTCCCGGTTGTTGGCAATGCGGACATTGCAGTCGCCGACTCCACAGAGATCGCAACGTCTCTTTCGCCTGTTGCTGGGTTGCTGGAGCTTCGTAGGGGTTTTCCACGTCACAATCCCGCAAAGATCCGGCTACCGATTCGCACCATCGTTGCACCTTCTTCAATGGCAGGCACAAAGTCGCCGCTCATACCCATCGATAACTGACGAAGATCCAGGCCTGCTTTCTGACTGGCGTCGGTCTGTTGCAATTCGTCGCGCAGCATACGTAAGGATCGAAATGTCGGTCGCGCATTCTCAGGATCGTCCGACTCCGCCGCCATCGTCATGAAGCCGTCGATCTGGCAGGATCCAGAAAAGCCCGCAATCTGCGGCCAGTCGCGGCGAAGTTCTTCGGCAGTGAAACCTGACTTCGCGGTTTCCTGAGACATATTCGCCTCAAGCAGGACCCTCGGGCGAATCTGCAGTTCCGTCGCCACCTGAGCCACGCGCTCCAGCAGTCGCAGTGAATCGATGGAATGAATCATGCGTGCATGCTGCAGCGCGAGTTTCACTTTGTTCCGCTGAAGCTGTCCGATCAAATGCCACTCGACCCCCGGCAGTAATACCTGTCGTTCGGCCAGTTGCTGCGGACGATTTTCGCCAAACGTCTGATGCAGCGAACTCAGTGCTTCCACCCACGACCATTCCGCATACTTGGTCACGGCAATCAGCCGCACGTCATCCGGCGACCTCCCCGCACGACCACACGCGGCGCGCATTTGATCGTGAATGTCATTCAGATTCTGAGTCAGTTGATCGTGCGTCGTCATTTGCCATCCTCAACCGCGCGAAACATAAGCACTGGTGCATAAGTAAGTTGGCACAAATCGTTTAACGGCGAGCCGTAGGCGTAGGCGAACCAGCGTGCTTCCGCCTACGCCTACGGCTCGCCGTTAAACTAAAAAACTTCTGCACTGGTGCATACAAAGCTGCTTGCCTGTCGTTGATGATTGTAATGCCTCTGAAAGAATCACGACAGCTGCTGAGAGAGGAACTAGTGCCTTGTCAACTCCTGGTTTTCGGGTTCGTCATTCCCGCGAAGGCGGGAATCCAGTGCCGCGATCTGGATTCCCGCCTGCGCGGGAATGACAGACAACCCCAATTTCAAGCCTTGACAAGGCACTGTCAGGATCCGCATTGACCACAAAAACGACTTCCCGTTATCCTGCGGACGAATCGATAGAGGATCAGGAAGTAAGTACGATGACGACGTCGAATCTACTCAAGCTGACGCTGGCTGTTCTGACGGCAATCACAGCAACTTCTGCGTTTGGACAGTCGCCGCCGGCTGATGGCGGCACCAATGGACGCGCGGGTATCGTGCAATCCAATTATCGATCCGCACGTTTTTTTGGTGAAATGCCAGCACAGAGCAGACTTTTGAGTCTGTCACGCCCTCTGACAGGCCAGGCCACCGACGATTTTCCGGGGCTTCCCGCGAGCCTGTCGGAATTTCCCTCCGGAAAAGCTTCGGATCGCACGATCGCAGATCCGTTTCGTCCCAAACGGCCTGACCGCACCGATGAACAAAAGCCGGGGCACGGAAGTGACGACCGCGAAGAGTTACCCTGGAAAGGCCAGGATCCTTTCATCCCGGCTCCTCTTCCGGTGAGTGAGCAGGACAAAGAAAGCTCTGCGATCGATGAGGTCATTACGATCCGGTACCAGAACCCTGCTACGGTTCGAGCGATCCGTGCGATCAGCCGCAGTCAGGCAGTTCAACTCTTCTCCGAGGTGTCTCAGAAAATTGATGAGCGGTCACTTGAGCCATCCAGCTACGATGTCCGCGTGCGTCGAGCAGTGCGTAATCTGACAATTGCTCTGAACAATGAGGCATTTCTGGACGGTCTTGGGCTCTCAGCGGATTCGTTCCAGCTGGATGGATTCCGAAACTCGCTGGGGCGTCTGACGAATTCCGTCCGAGTTCAGAATTTTCAGGAGGCTCTCCATATCCTGAACACGGCGATGATGCAGGCTCCGGCGATGAACGGGTTGACTCCCGGCGTGTTGGGTTTCGAATTCACAAGTGCCAGCATCGACACTCTGGATAAGTTCTCGGGGCTCGAACCAGCCGACCCTGGACTGCGAATTCGAGCCGGGAAAGACGATCAGTCGAGTGACATTCTGCAGGAGGAAATTGTAGGGATCGGCCTTGAGGTTCGCGAACACGCCGATGGCCTGATCGTCGTCAAGCCTGTGCGCGGCGGGCCGGCAGCAGAGGCCGACATCAGACCAGGTGACATCATCCGGAGCATTGATGGCCAGGACATTCGCGGAATGAAAATCGTCAGCAGTATGGATCTTCTCAAGGGCTCCAGTGGCAGCCGGATGGAGATGCGCATCGACCGCGATGGAAGCGAATCGCGTGAATACGTGCTGACACGTCGGATCGTCCGAGTGTGGACCGTGAATGATGCCCGGATCCTGAGCGGAACCGACACCGGGTATTTCAGTCTCAGCCGGTTCTCTCAGAATTCGACGGCAGAAGTCGAACAGGTGCTGAACACCCTGCACAGTACAGGCATGAAATCACTGATCGTTGATCTGCGCGGAAATCCTGGCGGACTGCTGACGACATGCGTGGACATCAGTGATCAATTTGTGCCCTGCGGAATCATCGTCTCCACGAAAGGTCGATTGAGGTCCGACGACATGCTTCAGGAAGCGACGTACGCCAATACATGGAGCGTCCCAATGGTAGTTCTGATTGATGGTAACAGCGCTTCCGCCAGTGAGATTTTTGCGGCGGCGATTCAGGAAAACAAACGAGGCCTGGTTGTCGGTGCTCGTTCGTACGGGAAAGGGACCGTTCAGACGCACTTTCCCCTGAGTTCCATTCAAGGTGATCTTCGACTGACGACGGCTAGGTTCTATTCGCCGAATGGTCGCACGATGTCCGGGAATGGCGTGATCCCGGATGTCGGCGTTGACGATCCCGATGGAATCCTGAATGGTGATGAGGTACTCACTGAGGCGATACAAATCGCTCAAGGCAAGACCGTGAAAGACCTGGCGATCGCCTCCGGCAACTGCCGACCGCAAAGTCACTCTGCCGGCCGAAGCTCTTCACTGGACGATATCATGGATCCGAGCTACCCGGGAATGATCGTACTGTAGCTACGCTTACTTTTCAAATCATGCTGCAGATGAGTCAAGTTCTGGGTGCGATGGCGGACTGATCGAATGTAGGATGGACATTCATGTCCGTCGCATGGCCATGAAACACGGTCGGTTTGATTTTGTAGGGTGTGACAAGCGGAGCGCCGGCACACCATGTCACGCCCTTGGTGTGACAAGCGGAGCGCCGGCACACCATGTCATGCCCTTGGTGTGCCGGCGCTCCGCAGGTCACACGCTACGGGAATTCGATTGCCTCAAACTCGACCGCGTGAAGTATAAGAAAGTGTTGTCTGCCCGACTGGACTTCATGATCATTCAGGATTTGCCAGCCGCTTTCGCAAAATGGCATCGTGGTGGCGGACATGTCCGGCAAGGATGTAAATCAATGCTCGCGCCGTGATATGAGATCCATTTGTCGTCCCGGCGCGGTCCCATGCGCCATCCGCGAGGTTCCGGATCAGGAGCAGGTTGGCGATGCGAAGCGATTCAAAAGTCTGGATGATATCTGTCAGGGGTGCAGGATGTTCTTCTGATGCAACGGCGTAATGCTGCTCGTCAAAACCCGGCAGTGGCGTGGCATCACCGCGCGCGATTCGATGCAGTCGATAGCCAAAGATTCGTTCGCCATCGACCAGATGGTCAAGCACCTGTCGTACCTTCCATGTGTAAGGCACCTGGACGCTCGCCGCCAATTCCTCTGGAATCGTTCGCCAGAATTGACAGACGTCGCTGAGTTGCGACTGCAATACGCCCAAGATATCCGTTTCGGGAATCTGGTCGATGTATCCCCTGTAAAACAAAGCACATTCAGTTGGATCGGGACGCATTCTCGGGCCTTCCACGTTTTTCAGATCGGTGCAAACAGCCAGACTGCCATGATAACAGTGTCCGTCGCTTTCCGAACAACGCTTTGGCTATGAAACGACAGAATTTTGATGCCCACGCGAATTTGTGAATTTGTAGGGTGGGACTGGGCTGCGCAGAAGTCGTGGTATTTGAGCCGGTTGATTTATCCGGGTTTTCTTCCACGTTTGAACAAAACCGTTTCGCGAAGTTCCTTCTCCCCCGAAATTGGGGGAGAGGGGACACGTTGTGGTCGTTCCAGATGGAACAAATCCTGGCCAGAGATGAACATGCCGAATGCTTCTTTTGGCGCAGCCCAAGGTGGGCCGGCGCTGTCGCTTGTCCCACCAAATCCAATGAATGGTGGGCCGGCGCTGTCGCTTGTCCCACCAAATCCAATGAATGGTGGGCCGGCGTTGTCGCTTGTCCCACCCTACATACGGCGTAGTAGGCCGTGAACACTCGTCACGAGAGTGTCCTGCGGATACATTGTAATCATTAAAGCTTTTCAGGGGTGCCGCGAAAATGAAATTCCAATGCCTGGCGTATCAATCTGCGTCCAATGCCTTCGCCGTAGTGATATTTTCCGCTGCTTTGCTTTGCAATGTACGCTTAAGCGTTGCGCAACAGACCGCTGGACTAGCAGCGGCGTTGGGCGATCCGCGGGTCGATGCAATGTCATTTGATGTCTGGCGGAAAGAGCGCCGGATTATTGATCTGCATCAGCACATCGAAGCGGCTCCGGAACGATTTCAGCGAGCCATCGGGATCCTGGATCGATCCGGAGTCGGGATCGGCGTGATTCTTGGCGCGGGCACTGTGACGGCGAAGGATGGGCAGACCTCGGATTTTGAAAAAGCAAAGTCGATGGCGGACTCGCTTTACCCGGGTCGATTCATGAATCACATGCTGTTGGACTACAACGGCTGGGATGATGCCGACTGGAGCGACCGTGCGGTTGAGCAGATCAATGAGGGGCATCGCCTGGGTGCTGCTGGGCTTAAGGAATTCAAACGGCTCGGGCTGTTTCTGAAGGACGGCAGCGGCAAACTTATCCGCATCGACGACGAAAAACTCGATCCCGTCTGGCAGCGCTGCGGGGAACTGGGAATGCCGGTTTCGATTCACGTCGGTGATCCGAAGGCGTTTTGGCTGCCGTACGATGATTCGAACGAACGATGGACAGAACTCAAGGACCACCGCAGTTGGTGGTTTGGAGACCCCGAGAAACACCCGCCTCGGATGGAACTTCTGGACGCACTCAATCGGGTCATCGAACGACACCCAAAGACCTCGTTTATCTGCGTGCATTTTGCCAACAACCCGGAAGATCTGGATTGGGTTGGGCAATCAATGGAACGCTTTCCCAACATGTACGCTGATATGGCCGCCAGGATTCCGGAACTGGGACGCCATGATTCGGCACGCGTGCGCCAGTTGTTCGAAAAATACCAGGACCGAATTCTGTTTGCGACAGACTTCATGGTCTACAACAAACTGATCCTGGGCTCGGGTGGCGATTCGGAGAATCCAACCGACGACGACGGCGTTGGGTTCTTCATGAAATGCTGGCGCTGGATGGAAACGGACGACCGCGACTGGGCACATATGACGCCGATCCAGGGAAACTGGCTCATCAACAGCATCCGACTTTCACCGGAGGCCTGTCGCAAAATCTACTTTGACAACGCTCACCGCCTGTTTGCCAGATCGATTCCATTACCGACAGTTTTGGCAAAGCATATCGATCACGACTTTGTGCCCAACGGAAAACTTGACGAACCTGAATGGACGGAAGCTGTCCCGGTGCGGCTTGAGTATCAGTCAATCGACAGCATTGCCAGACCCGAACTCAGCACACCCGTGCGACTGCTGTGGTCTGACACGTTTCTGTATCTGAGCTATGAATGCCCGTACCGGGAACTCGGTATCTGGTCACCGCCTTCGCAACAGGAACGACTCGGCCTTTGGGACTATGACGTGGTTGAAGCATTTATCGGATCGGAACCGGATCAAATCAATCGCTACACGGAATTTGAATGGGCTCCTTCCGGTGAATCGCTGGACCTGAAACTCGACCTGCCGCAGAAAGATTTTGAATGGACCGCGCACGCGGAATCTGCAGTCGTGATCGATGAAGCTGCAAAAATCTGGCGCGTCGAAGTTCGGATTCCGCTGGCAGCTCTGAGCGAAACGAAGCCCCAGCCAGGCACGCGATGGAAGATCAACCTTTTCCGACACGATCGTTCCGACCATGCGTTTCTCGCATTTTCTCCGCCTCTGAAGGGCAGCTTTCATACTCCGGAGCGATTTGGCTGGATTGAATTTTCCTTAGCACGTTGAACCTGCTTCTCAAGGCGTTCTGCCGTGGAGGCTGCTACCTTTTCAGCCTTGTCAGCCTTGCGTGCGATGTTGCACAAAATGTGGTTCACCGACAAGTATTCATCGTCGTTCGCGCCGGGCGACAATTCCAGATTGACGTCACTTTGCATCTTGCGGACTGGAAACGCCTTCTTCGCGTGCCGGGAGAACGTCTGCACAACAGACGATATCTCGCCATCGGAAATCTTGACAGTCCGGAAGTGGCAGGACGAACAGGTCGGTATGAAACAGTTTCATGGGCGAACTCAAAATAATTCCCGCAACGGCTGACCTGTACTCGCAGGAAGCGTGAAGCCGTCGGGACTCAACCGAGTCGCAGGGTCGATGTTCAATGCGTGCAGCAGCGTGGCACTGAAATCTTCAGGACTGACGGGGTGGTCTTTTACCCAGGCTGCCGTGTCGTCGGAAGCCCCGAACACAGTTCCGCCTTGGATGCCGGCTCCGGCAAGCATGGCGGAATAGCAGTGAGGCCAGTGGTCACGGCCGATCGCTGAGGCTCCATTGCTGATCTTCGGCGTGCGTCCGAATTCACCGACCATGACCACCAGCGTTGAATCCAGCAGACCGCGATCGCTGAGGTCTTCCAGCAACGTTGCCACAGATGCGTCTGCGCGAGGCAGTGCCCAGCCGAGTCCGTTCCAGCCGTTATCGAAAATACCGATCCCCGCATTGCCATGCATATCCCACGTTTCCAAGCTGGCAAACTTATCATTCGGAGCGAGTCCCATCCAGGCCACGACATTGACCAGTCGCACGCCTGCTTCAATCAGCCTGCGAGCCAGCAGCAGATTCTGACCAAACGGATGTCGTCCGTATCGGTCACGCATCAATGCCGATTCCTGTTCGACATCAAAAGCGTGTCGCGCTTCCGTTCCGTGCAGCAGGTCAAAGGCTCGTTTCTGAAGACTATGCAGCGTCGCAGATTTTTTCGATGCTGCGGCCGGGTGCACAGCAATCGGGTTCGCAGTATTCAAGGGCGGGTCAATCTGTTGCAGCAGCTGCCAGCGAGATTCCAGGCGAGACAACGAGACATCATCAGCGGTCTGAAACGCCCGCACCTGAAATCCGGGAGTACCCGGATTGTCATCGTGTCGTTCTCCGAGCAACAACGGCGCATGGCCCGCTCCCAGATACCCACCGGTCAGATAGGCATTGTCCGCAGGTGCCGCTCCGCCACCGAATTTCTGCAGCCAGACGTGCGACGGCATATTGGATTCTGAGGGTCTCAGTTTCGTGACAATCGATCCCAACGACGGCGAATCTTTGCGCGGATCAGAGCGACCGGCCAGCAGCATTTCGTTCGCGACGTTATGTACCGGCACTCCATGACTCATCGAACGAATCACGCAGTACTTATCTGAAATCTCCGCCAGACGCGGCATCAGCTCGCCGACTTGAAATCCAGGCGTACGGGTGGAGATGGGTTTGTACGGACCTCGAATCCCATCCGCCGAGTTCGGCTTGGGATCCCATGAATCCAGTTGACTCAGTCCGCCATATTGATAGATGAAAATGCAGGACTTCGCCGCCGGTTGATGCGAATCCTGATCACGATCCTGATCCGCCGCGAGCAATTCGGGCAAACTCAGCCATCCGGCCCCCGACGTACTCAAAGCGCCAATGCCACCCACATGCAGCAGGTGACGTCTGGAAATTGGTTGAGCAGGACGCATGATATACCTCGCGCGGGCAGCAATGAGGTGTAGCCGGATTCGTGAGAATTCGGGAGCGGCCTCAGTTCCGAGCGGAGTATAGCCGGCAAATCGAAGCAATTCATGAAAAGCGTGGGACAATCATCGACTGGCGGCGTCAATATTATGTACTTTCTGCCAACACCGTTGTGGAACAACGCTGACAAGGAAAATCAGAACCTGTGTTGTCATCGTCACAGATCGCCGACTTGTGGAATCAGCATGCTGCAGCATTGCAGTTGCTGGCGCGAGCGCGGTGCAATGTGGCGGAAGATTGTGTCCAGGAAGCATTTGCGAGACTAGCGACAGTGGATCCGGCACCGGAGGATGCCGTCGCCTGGCTGGCACGAGTGGTTCGGAATGAAGCCATCAGTCAATTTCGGAAAGATCAGCGACGGCGTCGGAGAGAAGATGTCTTTGTTCACGACCGCAGTCCCTGGCTCCAGCCTTCGGATTCACTAAATGACGATCTGATTGCAGCAGACGAGATTCAGCAGGGGCTGTTGCGTCTTGATGCCGAGAGTCGGGAAATCATTATCGCGCATCTCTGGACTGGACTTTCCTTCAGGCAGATTGCTGAGGCTTTCGGAATATCCTCCTCGGCGGTCCACCGTCAATATCATGGCGCGCTTTCACAATTGCGCGATCAATTAGGCGTGTCGCCGCTCGGCGCAGGTGTCAAGGAGAAACAATATGAATGAACCAGACTTAAATGGCGCGGACAATGGTCATACGGACGTCGAGAATTACCTGAAGAGATTTCGCCCTGTTGAAACATCTGCGTCGATTGCCGAGACGTTTTACCAGGCTGGCTGGCTGGCGGCAGTCGCCTTGAACAAATCATCGGGGAAGAAATCCGCACGACGCACGTGGACGACGTTTCTGTGCGGTGCCGCCTGTGGACTGTTGCCGATGCTGATCCTACTCACGAATGGTCAAGCGGGAAGCGAGGCAGGTGTTTCGAAATCAGATGTGGCGTCGGCTCCGCTGGTGCAACATCGCGATGAGGCCGCGAATCACGTCGAAGTGGCGACCAGCGGTGATGCGGACGGATCCGTGCGTACATCGCCGATTGAGGCCAGGACGCCATCTGCCATCAATGTGTTTGCGGAATCGCTGATGCTTCAGTCCTGGTTTCCGCGATTGCAGATCGGCGAATCATTGATGACTTCCAATTCCACATCCGTCCTGCGCTTCAGGCCTTTGACGAATGCTGCGATGGATCTGGCAAACATCGATCAGGGAGCGTCACCTTCGTCGAATTTTCCGACAACAGCAAACGATGCCATCCTGTCGGTTGATTCACGTGAGCCCTTGTCAGCGCGGTCATCAGCGTTGAGCGCAGATCTCCTGCGGGAGTTGTTTCTGTAGTTTGAATCGGGTGCTTAGAACGAACAATCCGTCACTTCCCGGTGGCGAGCGACGAGTGCTCTGTCAGCAATGGATTGATGGATTGTGCGCCACTGGCTCTGCCAGTGCGCCGCATTTGCAGGAAACACTGGCAGAGCCAGTGGCACACATTAATACACGATTGACACTGCCCTGGTGGCACTTGGTTTAAAATTGTCGTCTTTCGCTCCGCGAAAGACACGCTGCTTTCGCAGAGCGAAAGGCGACACTCGACGGCGTCCAGATGTAAATCAGGTGCGATCAGGCCAGCGCCAAACTGTTCACAAATCGCAAAATACCGGCAAGCTGACGCATGCCGCTCGCCAGGACAATTACCCTCTCCATTCATCATCTCTTGAGGTGTGTTATGAACTTCAGACTTGTCATTGTCTTCGTGATCTGGCTGGGGGCAATTCCAGTTGCTTCCGCGCAGCAAACAGATTCGTCGGTGTCCCCGGCGACACCGTCGAAGCAACCTCCGTTTGTGCCTGCGGCGGATGGTGGATTGGGATCCACCATGACTCTGGAGCAGCAGAAAGCTCCGATGAAGCAGCGCGAAGAAAAGGCGACGAAACTGCGAATCACGATGCCAGCTGGTGAACCTGTGCCCGCATTGAAATACCAATTCTGGCCAGCTCGATCTGCCTTGAAACCTGGCTCAGCTCAGCAGCATTTCTTTCGGGCCTTGACGCTTCTGCCCAGTCAGACCCCAGTGTATCACAAGCAGCTTGAAGCGCTCTCGAGTCCAGACGGCGACGATCCGGACATGGCAACAGTCCGAAGCTTTATTGATACGCAGACCGCCGTACTCAATGAACTGCATACGATGGCTCTGTCAGAAGTGGTCGATATGGACCACCACATCCGTGACCTCAGCGGAATTGAGTTGTACAGCTTCCTGCTTCCTGATGTCCAGCAGGCACGAACACTGGCACGGCTGCTGCGACTGCGAGCCCTTGAACAACTTGATCGCCGCGATTTCGAAGGAGCTGTTTCCACAATCTCCGACGGGTACCGATTGTCGTCGCTGATTGCGACCGGGGAAACGCTGATTGAACAGCTTGTCGCGATTGCCATCGCCTCGATCATGGAGGACACCGTGGATCGGGCGATTCAAACTCCCGGTTGTCCGAACCTTTACTGGGCACTTGCCAGTCTGCCTCGTCCGATTTCGAAAATCCGTGATTCGGTTCAGTTTGAAATGCACTTCCTGACGAGACTCTTTCCTCTGCTTGCCGATGCCGAGCATGCGAATTATCCTGAGGAAGTCTGGAGAAAAAGATGGGTCGATTCGCTTGAGCCGCTCGGAAAACTGACGGGGGATTCTTCGAACAAGGTTTCACTGGCGCTTGCCATGGCGACTGTCGGTTTTGTGGAACCCGCACGGCAGCGACTCCTTGGATCTGGTTTTTCTGCGGAGAAGCTGGAAAACATGCCACCGACTCAGATCGTCATCATCGACACAGCGCGTGAGCTTCGCCGATTGTCGGATGAGTCCGTCAAGGCTTACCTGTTGCCGATCGAAATGCGCAAACCTCTGATGGTTGCCCGGGACAGGCGATTTCAGCAATGGGTTCAGGAGGAACGCTGGTCGTCCGGCGGAGCGATGGTCGCCTCGGTCTTCTTTCCCGCCATTTCGCAGGTCCATGAGGCGGAGGTGCGAAAACTGATGACGCAGCAGCGGCTGATGACGGTCGAAGCACTCCGGATGCACGCGGCGACGCACGAAGGAAAACTGCCCGAATCACTCGACCAGTTGGATCCGGTTCCTGCCATGCCGGATCCGTACACCGGAAAGCCCTTTGGTTATCGAGTTGAATCGATCGACGGGCGAGCCATCGTGATCCTCACGGCAGACGTCCCGGCAAGTGCCGAAATGCTGCGGGAATACCGCATTCAGATCGACCGATAAGCAATGTGCCCCAATGCTCCGCGGCGGGACAGCATCATTTACTCTTGGCGCGGGCATCGCCCGCAACCCAAAGTGACAAACACATGCGACTTAGCTTACGCTGATCTCCGAAGATTCAGGCAGAAGCGTGAACGAGTTTTTGACCGCGGATTTCGCGGATAAGCACAATGTGAATCATCCGTACCATCCGTGATATCCGCGGTTAAAAATCTTCTCAGAAAAACAACATTCTCAACGTTTGCTCAACAGGAGAAACCTATGAACCACTTTGATTTTCGTTCGTTGTTCGCCGCAGTGGCGATCGGTTGTCTGATGTTTCCCGGCGTTCGAGCGCAGGAGTCGATGGCAAATACTGCCATCGCGAAGTACCTTGATTCGCAATCGATCGTTGTCGGATGGATCGATATTTCCAAAATCGATCTCTACGAATTTAACGCATTTCAGGAGAAACTCGGGCAGCCGCCGCAGACAAATATGGCAGAAGTCAAGGCCACGCGCGACGCGCTGGTGCAACTGAAGGTGAACCGAATCTACTGGATCAGCGATCTGGCTGGCCTGATGAAAGGTCCAGAGTCGATCGTCATTCCAACTCCCAATCCATCGGCCGTCGCAGTACTGTTGCAGGCAATCAATCCGACATCGGCTCCAGACAATGTATTTGAAGTGGACGGCGACTTTCTGATCGGGACGACGAAGCAGGCGGTCAGCAATCTGCGAGACAAGACGGGAGATGTTGTGCCTCAGCTTTTGGAGGCAATGGCGGCCATTGACGGGCCTCATGGAATCGTCCTGGCTGGTCCTGACAATCTTGCCGCAAGTATGGCTGGCATGATGCTGGCGTTTGCAAGTACTCAAGGTGAAGCTTATACGAAGATCGCCGTGGAAATGGCTGCGCATGTATCGTCCATTCGATGGGTGGCTATGTCGATCGAACTTCCTCCGACATCCGGTCGGCTCCAAATTGAAATGAAGTCTGCGGACGCTGCGATTCAGTTCGTGGAATCCGTCAACAAACTCAGCAGCTCTCATCCTGAGATTGACGCGACGCCATTGAAGGTCACGGCTGTTGATAAATCCGCACTGTTGACCACGACATCGATTGATGACACGCTCAAAAAGCTGGAAACGCTCAGAAAACTGCTCGGGGCCGAGCCAGGCAGCGATGCTCCCAACTCAATGAGAAACCTGGCTCTGGCGATGCATAACTTCCATGATTCCATGGACGCATTTCCAGCGCAGTCCCTGGTCGATCAGCAGGGAAAACGACTGCTGAGCTGGCGCGTGATGGTGTTGCCTTATCTCGATCAGGCGGCTCTGTACCAGGAGTTTCATCTGGATGAGCCGTGGGACAGCGAACACAATCGAAAGCTGATTGAAAAGATGCCTGCCGTTTTTCGATCAGCCGGAGGCAACTCGAAGTCCGGCACAACGCGATTTGTCGCTCCGCTGACGGATCGCAGTACCATGGGCCGCGTCGGACCGGCCGTCAGGATTCAGGATATCAAGGATGGCACGAGCAACACGATTTGGCTGGTACAAGCTGACGAATCGCACGCTGTGATCTGGACAAAGCCTGATGATCTGGTCATCGACGAAAAAAATCCGATCGGATCGATGATCGGACCGGAAACAAAACGCTTCGCGGTGAGTCTTGCAGACGGGTCAGTCCGATTCCTGTCTCGAGACAATGATGCCACCACATTGATGAGTTTGTTCTCAATTGATGGTGGTGAGATCATTGATTCCAATGCCGTGAAGTAGCATCGGCATTGATGCGTTGTGCATTTCGTAAGCGATCAGGGTTCAGCGTCAGTGACGGGCAAAGCACGTGTTACGGCAGAGGAGACAGTTTCACGGCGTTCCGTCTATCCGTTTTTCGAGCCGTGTAAATTGCTCTGTGATCACCTGATCGACGAGAGGCGCGAGCTTTTCAAGTCCACCTGGGAAGTGTCCGGCGACATTGTACGTCGTCAAGATCGTCGTTTTATCGCCTTCGGACTTGAGTGAAATCGTCATGGTGCCCTGGAGGGCGTGTTCCTGGAGTGGTCCGAGCAAGCCCGTCATTCTGAGTTTCTTTCCAGGGGCCGAGTAGATCACCTGCATGTGACGCACAAAACCGTTGCCAGGAAGCGATTCATCGAAACCGCCGCCAGGCACTGCATTCAAAGTCAGATTCTTCGCGTCTCCCGACCATGTATGATCTCCACTCCACCAGGTACCGATCTTCAGCAGATGTTCCCATGCCGCTTCCGGCGTTGCTTTGACAGTCACCGTGGCCTGCACGGACATGTTCTGTTCCGCTGCTGTCTGAACGTCAGCAAGCAAAGTGACGGGTAACAGCATCATCGTGGTGAACAACGGCAGGAGTGCGTATTTCATCTGTTTCTCTGCAAGAATAGTGTGTTAGGAAAGAGGGATCGGCTGAGGAATTGCGACGATATGCCTGTGGAGTTCCAGTGGTCTGTCACGCATTCATTGATGGGTTGTGTGCCACTGGCTTTGCCAGTGCTCCCAATTTTCAGAAAGCACTGGCAGAGCCAGTGGCACACATCAATACACGAATGACAGAGCATCAACTCCTACTCCACGAACGTGATTTTGAGTTCTATCTTCTTACCGTCGCGCAGTATCGTCAACGGCAGTTGTTCGCCGACTTTGTACTTCAGCTTCAGGTGCGACGCAAACTGGCGGGAGTCCATGCGAATGGGTTCTCCCGCTGCGGCGATAATAATATCCTTTTCGCGCAGTCCGTCTGCGAAGGCCTGCTGTCCGCCGCGACCTTCTTTGTTGATCCAGCGCGCTTCCAATGCCGAGTCTGTTTTCGGCAGGCCGAGCTTCGTCAGTGCGTCACCTGTGATTTCTGGCAACCAGACCTGCAAGCGCGGTGGAGCGTTCCACATCGAGCCTCGCCATGAAAAATCGTTCTTCTTCCACCCGGCGGTTAGCGCGACTTCGTGTGTGCCGGACTCGCTGCATTCAATTGTGACATGCGTCTCGGTGTTCGGCAGATGATGCAGGACCCACTGCATGTCGGCAATCGACGTCATCCTCTGGCCGTTCATGCGAACTATGTCTTCGCCGACTTTGATGCCTGACGCTGCGACCGCCGAATCCGCAACGACCTCTGAAACCTGAACTCCGCTCGTGCGATCAATCTTGAGACCGATGTTATCAGGCAGAGGATACTTCCAGAGCAATTCGGGCGAATAAGTTCCCGTGTCCAGTGCGTGCTGGTGTTCGGCGTCGTGGATATTGTGACAGTGAATGCAGTTGCTGCGAGTCGTCTCCTGCGCGTACTTCGCCGGGTTTTTGAGTCCCGGCATTTCCAATGCCGTGCTCGGTGGCTTCGTGCCATGCTTGCCTGCAAGCTCCTGCTTGTTATTCGGGTAGTCTGCGTGCAGCTCCAGCACGCGGTTCATGGTGTTGATCAGGCCATCGATTGAGTTGTAGGCATCAGAACCTTCAGCGCTTTGTGTTCCGTAACGGGCATAGACAACGCCGTCTGCATTGATAAACATTCCGGCCCAGTTCAGGTCGTGGTCAAATTGAAACAAAGACAGATCGACGCCTTTCATCTCCACCTGCCGCACGGAAACAAATTTCTTCTTTGCCAGTGCTTTGACTCGATCGTTGCCGTTCGCCACGTCCGCATCAAACGCAGCACAGTCTTTGCACGGAACACAGCGAAACGTCACAAACAGCGGTTTGTTCAGTCGCCGGGCTTCTTCCATCGCGGAAGGAATATCGTTGTAGACCCAGAGATCTGTCTGGATACCGTTGGCGTCATTGAGTCGCTCTCGCAGATCGTCAGCCTGCAACAAACCGGATGTTGGCAGCAACAGCAGCGCGAACATTGTGAATATCGTCGATCGACCTCTCATGATTGGTTCTCCCCTATTTGGGACGATGTCGAGCTGCACGCCGCGGCAAATGAGTTGTATCTGCGATTCCCGTAGCTTGGACATTCATGTCCGAGATCCTGGCCATGCGACGGACATGGATGTCCATCCGACATTGAAGTCAGCTTGCGCTAAGGCGAGCGGCAGAAATGAATTTACCGGTACGACGGACTTCCAGTCCGTCGCATGGTGCTACTCGACGGACTGGAAGTCCGTCGTACAAATTGCGAATGGTAAGTTCTATCCTGCCGCTCGCCTAAGAATATCTTTCACGACGTGGCCATGCACATCCGTCAGTCGGAAATCGCGGCCCTGGAAGCGGAAAGTGAGTTGTTCGTGGTTGATGCCAAGGGCGTGCAGGATCGTCGCGTTCAGATCGTGAATATGGACGGGTTTATCGACGACGTTGTAACTGAAGTCGTCAGTTTCGCCATAGACCTGCCCGCCCTTGATGCCGCCGCCTGCCATCCACATTGTGAAGTTGCGAGGATGATGGTCGCGACCGTAGTTGTCTTTTGTCAGCGTCCCCTGACTGTAGACCGTGCGGCCAAATTCTCCGCCCCAAATCACGAGCGTATCATCCAGCATTCCCCGTTGCTTCAGATCCTTGACCAGTGCAGCACTCGGCCTGTCGCAGGCAGGAGCCATTCCTCGAATCGCTCCGGGCAGACCGCCGTGATGGTCCCAGCCTCGCAGAAAGACCTGAGTGAACGGAACACCGCGTTCCGCCATCCGCCGCGCCAGAAGACAGTTGTACGCAAACGTCCCTGGCTCTTTCACTTCGGGGCCGTACATATCCAGCACGCTTTGCGGTTCATCCGAAATATCGGTCAGTTCGGGCACCGACGTCTGCATGCGAAATGCCATCTCATACTGTGAAATTCGCGATGAGATTTCAGGATCACCGACTTTGCTCAGGCGATCCTGATTCAGCTCCGCAAGTCCATCCAGCATTCTACGCCGCGTTCCCGCATCAACTCCATCCGGATTTGACAGGTACAATACCGGGTCACCGACAGATCGCAGGGCCACTCCGGCGTGCCGGGTTGACATGAACCCGCTGCCCCACAACCGTGAGAACAACGCCTGCGTCTGAGCCCCGCCGGGAATTCGCGAATGGAGTACGACAAATGCCGGAAGATCCTTATTCGGGCTGCCAAGACCATAGGAAACCCACGCGCCCATGCTGGGTCGACCTGGAAGCTGACTGCCCGTCTGAATGTATGTGATCGCCGGGTCGTGATTGATGGCTTCGGTATTCATCGTCTTTACGATGCAGATGTCATCGACGATTGACGCAATATTTGGCAACAGCTCACTGATCCATGCACCGTGTTCTCCATGCCGCGCGAAATTGAAGACCGACGGCGCACATGGCAGTCGAGTCTGTCCGGAGGTCATCGTGGTGATCCGCTGGCCCGCGCGGATACTTTCGGGGAGATCTTTATCGAAGTAGTCCGCGAGTCCGGGCTTGTAGTCGTACAGGTCCAGTTGTGAAGGAGCGTCTGCCATGAACAGCCAGATGACGCGTTTCGCCGTGGCCGCATGATGCTGCGGCCCGACTCCTGATGACGCTGCATCGCCAGCGTTCAGCAAATCCGGATTCAGCACGGATGCGAGTGCCGCCGTGCCGATCCCGGCTGCCGTCTGCCCAAAGAAATAGCGACGTGTTTGTAGAAGTGCGTGTGCCGCGAGCGGATTCATACGGTGTTTCCGAGTTGTGCCCTGACTTCATTCCTGCCGAACCAATGAATTTCCGTCGTCACCTTACCCTGAAGCAAGACCTATGGAAAGTGTTCGAGGTGAATTCCCTGAGCAGACTTTTCAATGGGTGTTGCCGATGAGTCAGGTTTTGGAAACAAAGTCTGGACCGGGGGTGCGTCGCAACGCGGCACCCCAGGCTCTGTTGTGAAACCCGTTCCGGGTTGAATCCCACGATTTTCCTCAGATGCACGCTCCTACGTTCGTTTTCGAAGTCGCACACTGTTTTATCCGCGATTCGATTCCCGATGAGTGAACCGACGTTTATTCTTAAGGCGTACGTAATTGAACAGCGCCACTTTCGTGAGCGGCAAGGCGCTAGCCGGATGTTGATTTAGTCGGTTCATCAGCCGCCGGGCGCTAGCCCCCGGTTCTTGCACCACAAACCGGGGCTAGCGCCCTGCGGCTAATTGGGTTGCAGGCGAAGCCCGCGCCAAGATTAAATCAATAGTCATTTAGGGTCTGTCGGCTCACGGTCCTGGAGTATCGGGACTGCCTCCTGGTACCGTTCGATGGCGGACGTGCAGCATGACGGGGAGTGAGGTAATTCCGTCGACGTTGGATTTCAGATGGAACAGTCGGCTGGTTTCGGGCACCCAGTCGGCCGTCGTGATGAAAAATTCGCGTTCGGTCTGACCGCTGAGCAGCATCAGGCCGTTGAGTCCGATGTTGTCCACAAACACCCCGTGCGGCATGTTGCGTCCGGAGTCTTCCTTGCCCAGTTCGATCAGGCCGTCGTGATTTTGCCGTTCCACTCGCAGAAATGCACGCACCGTTTCGCCTGCCCAGACGGTCAGTTCCGGAGTCTGTTCGACTGTGCCTGCGGCCTGCTGTTCCGACGACAGAATTCGCACGATCACTTTCGGGGGCGCACCCACTGATAACGACTTCAATCCGCCCGCTTCGTGAGTCACATCGCGTCCTGAAATCTTCGCTTTCGCGGTAAATCGAATCTGCTTCAGGGCGTCTTCCGTTGGCACGACGGCGTCTTTTTCCGCGATGAGCGTCCCGAATGCCTGGAGTTGTTCAGCCTGGATTTCAATCGGCCCGGAGAATGAAAATCCTGCCGGCAGATTCTCCGCGATGATCTCAATCGGGCCGTCATAGCCGTCCAGGCGAGTTGCTTTGAAACTCAATTCCTGTCCGACGCCTGGAAACAAGGTAACGTCCGTTCCGCCGGTCTCGACCGAAAAATCAGGCTGCGGAGATCGGATCATCAATTGATACTTGAAGTCGGCCCCTTGAAAATCCCGCGCGTCGCGAATTCGTACCAGATAATTGCCATCAGCCGGGGGATCAAACATCAGCCGCGAATCGCTGCCCCACTGTCGCAGCGGGTCGTCATCGTTTTCAAAGTAGATCGGAAACTCCGGCAAACCGGTCGCCGTCAGCACTTCATCCGGGGGATGAGCTTCGACAATAAACGCGGGAGCCTGCAGGGCATGTGCTGTCGGCGTTGTTCCGAAATATGTAAATCGATTTCCCAGGCCGGGATAGACTTTATATCCCGAATCAGGGCCGCGCGGATACAACCACAGCTTGACAACTTCACCATCGGAATACAGATACTCGTTCAGTTCCATTTCCTGCCAGTTGAACATGCGAAAATCATCGCTCGTGTCAGAGTCTTTGCCTCGAAAAGTAAAGTATGAATCACGCACGGCCTGCAGTCGCACCTGGCATACGGAAGTGCCATCTGCGTGCAGGATTTCGACAAAGGAATCCAAGGGCGATTTGTCTCGTGCGGCTTTCACTTCGAACATCACCGATCTGCCTTTTTCTGCCGGAAACTTAAACACATCCTGATCGGGCGTCACCGCTTCAGAATGTATTGTGCCCGAGATTGTCGTCGGAATCGACACCATTTGCGGTGTCGCTATTTCGTTCGGTTCAGTCTCGGTGACAGCCACCGATTCAGTCGGCACATCGTCTGCGTGCGCAGTTGTCAGCGAGGTTTCGGCAGATTCCGGAGTTGCCGGTGGAATGTCGGGGACCGGCACTCGACGCAGCGATCCACTCACGGTCGCCACGATCAGTTCACTGGCATCCGGAGTAAATACAAAACAGGTGGCGCGGTCATGGCTGAAATCGAGGGCATCGATTTCAAGCACACGACTGGCATCCCAGATTTTCAGAATGCCGCTGTCTTCAGCAGTCGCCAGAAATCGTCCATCATCCGACATCGTCAGCGATGTGATGACACCTTCATGAGCGAAGCGGGAAATGAGCAACGGGTTGATGACCGGTGTCGCACTGGAAACCAGTTTCCATTTGCGGATTCGATTGTCAGCACCAGTGGCGTAGATGGAGTTTCCGTCCGGGCTGAAACGGACAGAATACTGTTCGGCCTGCGGCTGACTGAGCGTATCCAGACGCTGGCCAGTCGCCACATGCCAGACCTTGATTGTCCCGTCGGCACTGGCACTTGCGAGGAGCGTCCCGTCCGGGCTGAATTGCAGATCAAAGATTGCTCCATTATGCCCATTCAATTCTCGGATGAGCGCTCCTGAAACAGCATCGTGCAGCAGAATACGTCGGTCGTAACCCGCAGTCGCTACAATCTTCTGGTCCGGAGACCAGACGGCCGCGTAAGCCACATCATTGTGTCCGGCAAATTCCTGCACGATCATTTGTTGAGCAAGATCGACCACGATCGCGCGGCCCGAAAGTCCAGCAACTCCTGTGGCCAGCAGGATGCGTTTCCCGTCTGCAGAAAACTGCACGTCGTTGACCTTCCCGTCATCCACCGTGTTCTGCCCAGACATTACGTTGGTGCCAGTTGATTGAATCTCAACGGACCTGTATCGTCCGAAGGCGAGCATGGAACCGTCTCTTGAAATTGCCATTGAAAGTACGGGGTTTCGCACGACATCGGCCGACACTTTTACGTCCGGTAATTCCGCCATGACAGCCGCTCGGCTGTCAAATGCGGCACCTTCCGCAAGCCACGTCTGCAGGGTTTTCAGATCTCCCGTCGTCAGTTGCGGCTGATCGGCAGGCGGCATATGGTCGTCGTCTTTCGAAATCAGGACTTTCCATAACCGCGAAGCATCGGGCGTTTCCGCATTCAGAATTTTCCCATGTTCGCTGCCTTTCAGAATATCGTCAGCGGACTGCAGCGACAGTCCCTGTTCTGCATCAGTCCGATTATGGCAGCCAAGACAATACGTTTGCAGCACGGGTGCTACCTGGCGGCGATAGGAAATCTTTTCATCAGCCTCCGCCTGATGCGCCACATGCAGCACAAATGACAAGACATAGACAAGTCGTAAGTAGAAAGTCTGAGATCGCATTAGGAACTTCCATTTGTCAATACACGAGCGATAAATGTTTGCAACCGCGAGAAGTTATCAGGAAATACAGGGCCTGGTGATTGAAAGCCGCAGATCGCAATGCTACTGAACATCCTAATTGCAAGTCGTTCCGAATGCCTGCGCGAGTCAGGCATTGTTTTGGAACGACGGAGTGGACAATCTTTTAAGTGTAAAGGATAAATGACAATGGCGAAACGAAGCGGCACCGGGAAAAGTGGAATTGTTGTAGCCCAGGAAATCCGAGCCATGATTGAAGCGAATAGCAGCATCAAGGGCCCGGAAGTCATGACATTGCTGAAGGAAAAGTTTCCCAAAGAGACATTCAATGATAAGAGCTGTCAGGTTTCCTATGCCAACATCCGGAAAAGCATGGGCCTGTCGCGTACATTGAAGAAGAAGCCCGGTACGGCAAAGAAGAAGGCTGGTCGACCTCTCGGCTGGCGTCCAGCGACTGCGGTCGCGTCTGCCCCAATGGCAGAAAGTTCGATCAATATCAGTCTGCTCCAGGCGGCAAAAGAACTGCTTCAGCACTGCCATGGTGACGCTGCGGTGGCCGCCCAGGCAATCAAACAGATCGCTGCTTTGCAGATGAACTGATCACCCCGCCCTCTCCCCTTCGCAGGGAAGAGGAGGATGCGGTCAATTGTTTCTCGAACGGTCCTTAGGTCCGGCGCAGAAATAACTGTCGTCTTTTGGACGTGGGGCACGTTTTTAACGTGCCCGGCACGATGGAATCGTGCCCCACTTATTTCTGTCTCAGTCCTTACCGACTTGCGATCGCCTCGGCGCAGCGGCGAGCGATGGCCTGCGGTGAAACCGCAGGTCACCGCCGCACCTCAGGAAAAACCATCCAAAATCCGTTGAACCCCAACGGGCCAGGAAAAATGCCCCAAACGACCGCTGAGGCACAACGGGCCGGCAGTTCGCCGCCGGAGTGCTTCGAATGTCCGGCCCGTTGGGCCTGAAGAGATTTGTGCTGTTCCTGGACCTGGCCCGCTGGGCCAGGCTATTGGAACGGATGGCCCGTTGGGCCGAAAACGCAGTTGCGCGATCTCATGAATTCTTCTCAGAAATACAATACCCTTAACGTTTGCTAAGCAGAATCCTTCGTTCTCCGAATATCACCCATGCGTCGAAACAGTTGAGAAAATCTCGCCGTTGGCTTGGGTCAAACGAACGACGGTCGATTCGTGAATCGAAATGAGGAAGGACTGAGACAGAAATAAGTGCGGGCACGTTACAAACGTGCCCCACGTCCGGAAGACGTCAGTAATTTCTCCGCCGGTCCTAAATCCCCTGATTTGTGGCGATTGCAGGAAGAATCCGGGCACTGACGTACTCAGCTCGCCGTTTGAGTGTCTTCAGTCCACGCCCAACGGATCGCCGCGCCAAGGGGACTGGCCGGTCTGGTAAAACCTTGCTCATTGCGCTGCTTTTGGCGTTCGACGGTAAGGTAACGACGCCAGTTTTCGGATCGGAAATAACCTCGCAATTTGGCGAAATGATCGACAAAAGATTGTCAGAGCCTGTGTTATGCTGTGAAATGATGTCAGCCGGATCGTGTTTGCGTAACTGATGGGTGGGAGTGATTTCATGAGATCAAACTTTAGACCGAGTTGGTTTGTGTTGTTGTTGTGCGCCGTCATGTGGTCGGCTGCGTCAGCGGCTGAACCCTCAAACACAGATCAGATGGCGGCGGTCGTGGAGTCGTGGCGAACCGGTGATCTCGACGGGGCGCAGGGTCAGTTGACGAACATGATCGAAGCGGGCACTCGTGACCCTCGCGTGTACTATTACCGCGCGTTGATTTCTGAGCAGTTGGGAAGCGACTCCGAACAGGATCTGCTGGAGGCCGCCAAACTTGAATCCGAGACGACATCGACGCGGCTGGTCAATCGAGCACTCGAAAATGTTCAGGGTGCAACTCGGGCGAAGATTGAAAAGTACCGCGCGGAAGCTCGTGCGAAACTCAAGTCGGATCCAAAAGCCGAAGCGAACAAGGCGTTGTACCGTGAGGGCATCGCAGCCTGGAAGGCTCATGATGCGGAGACCGCACTTTCCAAATTTGACGCCGTCATCAATGACGGCGGCACAGATCCTCGCGTGTATTATCTGCGGGGAGTCGTGCTGGCGGAACAGGGCCGGATGGACGACGCAAAACTCGCGTTTGAAGTTGGTCTGACACACGAAAAAACGGCAAAGGATATTCAACTTGCCAATCTGGCATTGATCGATGTGCAGGGCGGCATTCGGCAGATGATTGAAGAGCAGACGACGGTCGAGATCAATGGAAACGTCGTTTCCCGTCAGGCTGCGCATCGGATCATTCAACGCCTGGATTCCATGTCACAGGCAGAACGTCTCGCGGACTCCAGTGCGGCGGCGGCTGAGACAGCAGAACGCGAACAAGCCGCAGCTGAGGCGCGCCAGCAGAAAGCGGCTGAGGCCATCATCGCGGAAAACAAGGCCAAGGCAGACGCCGCAGCGCGTGTGAACGCTCCGAAGACTCCAGTCGCAGATCTGGTGACATCAGCCGATGCGCCAACGGCGGCGGATATTGCAGCGGCGGCACCAACGACCGATGTCACTCCGACGGCTGAAGCTCCTGCAGCCCCGGCGTCGCGCAACCCGTTTCTCGGCGGTAAGCCCGGCGTGCCCGGTTCTGCCTCTTCTCGTGCCACCGGCGGGCCGATCGACACCTCATACCTTCCAGCGGATGCGGATTTTGTCTTGTACGCCCGACCTGCCGATATCCTCGCCAGCGGTTTCCTGGCACCAGTCAAGGACACGCCGGAGTTTCAAAAAGCCATGAGCGATATGTCGGCTCAGGCAGGCTTCGACGTAAACGATATCGAATCAGTGACATCCGGCATCAGCAATTTCATGGCCGGAATGATGCAAGTCGGATTGCTGGCGGCGAGTGGTCAGGATCCAACGGCAATGGCGCAGAATTTGTTCGGTGGTGGAAATGCAATCAGTGTGTTGCGAACGAACAAGGATATTGAGCTGGCGACGATGATCGCAACGAGTAAAGGCGTGGAGTCGACTTTCGAAGGAAAGCCGTATTACCTGATCGACAGTCAGCAACCAAACCAGCCGCAGGTTGCGATGTACCCAGTCGATGCGCGAACCTATGTATTTGGGGTGGAAAAAGCGATTCAGACGGCGATCACAAACGGTGTCGGCGAAGCGACGAATGAACAGTTCAGCTTTGTTTCAAACGGCAATCCATTTGTAATGGCGTTCTCCGGCCCGCTGCTGGCCGGCATGAGTGGATCCATTCCGGACGCTCCGGCCGAGGCACCGCCGGTGTTAAATCAAATTGTGCAGGCGGTAAGGGGGAAAATCGCCGGTGCGGCGATCACCATGAATCTCGCCAGCAATCTAGATCTGAAAGTCGTGGTGAATCTGACAGAACCTGAGGCAGCCGTCCAAGTTCAGGGACCGCTCGATCAAGGGCTGGGGATGGCCAAACAAATGTATCCGTTGGCCGGTGCTCAGATGGTTCCCCAGCCGCTGCAGGCACCAGTGAACCGAATGGTCAGCAGTCTTGCGGCATCACACAGCGGATCAGTCGCCACCATCTCTCTCACGATTCCCGGCCAGCTCGTCAGTATTCTGAAGGACAACCCGGCAATCCTCCAGGGAGCAATGCCGATGGGGCCAGGCGGACCTGGAGTGCCAGGCGGACCAGGATTCCCGGGCGGACCAGGAGTGCCTGGTGGACCAGGAGTTCCGGGAGGGCCAGCGGCACCAGGTGCGCCGGGAATAGGGTCGCCTAGGCCGTAGCCGAATGACGTTCATGTCCATCATGGCGTTCGGGAGTTCTTCGTACTCGGACTCGTACTCAGCTTTGCGGTACTCGTACTCAGCTTTGCGGTACTCGAGCTCGAATGAACCCTCCGCCACGCTGTCCGTCCTCTGGATCAGCCGAGTGAGCATTGAAACGGCACGATGAAGGGACGTAATCGAAAGATAGGCGAAAAGCGTCACGTCGTTCGTATTCGAAAATCGGTTCGTGCATCATTATCGATTCGAGTAGGAGTACGAGTACCGTTTCACTGAGCACGAGCACGAGAAAATGCGGGAACCATCAACTCTGAGCGCAAAAAAAAGGGCACCGGTATGAGACCGGTGCCGCGAGGGGACGCATCAACTTAAACCAGAAAGGAGGGGGAGGAGGGGAGAGAAGGGGAAAGGATTCAATGAGTGCAGCCGGGGAGACAGCACCGGTTTCAATTCGTCGCCGCGATGGCGACTACCGTTCACGGACAGAGTCGGCCATCGAGATGGACGGCTTTGTCAGATCATTCTGTGAGATGCTTCGTTCGCTGGACTTCCGTGTGGCGCGCCACCCGGACGACTTACTATCGACGGTTTGATCGGCGGTCGCAGTTGAAGACGAGCGGCGGTGAACTGTCGGGACAACTTCTTTGCTGGATTCACGGCGAACTGACGGAGGAAAAATTGTCGGTTCATCGTCGCGGGCAGGGGGTTCGTATGAAGTACCATCCGCTGGGGTTTCCGATTCTTTGCGTGGGTACGGCTTGTCTTCTTCGAAGTTTTCCTTGGTCGCAGTGCGTGATGGCCCGCCGCCGACATTATCAGGAGAGGGTCGCTGTACGGACTGGGTTGTGCTGTCGATGATCGGGTAGCCGAAGGCCATTTGTGTGCCGCCGTAATATCCGCCGTAAGCCATTGAAGACCCGATTGGAACGGTGCGATACGCTGTCTGCGGACGTAATACAGTCACTTCTTCTTTCCGCATGACCAGCTTCTGCACGGACACTTTTTCCGTCTTGCGTTCGGCCACCATTTTGGTCTCCTGAACGGTGACGCGACGTGTTCCCTGAACTGCCACCTGACGTACCGAAGGCACGTTGCACGTCACCATGCTCGGTACATATTGGCGGGATGTCGTGTAGTTCGGCACGAAGGCCGTCCGCATCGAGTAGCCCGTGCGATTCATCCATCCCATCACGCCCGGTCGAGGATCGACCTGACACGGAGCACATTTGGAAACAGCGTGGTAGTTGGTAACCCACCGGCCCATATCGCGGTTGACCGTGCGATTCTCGACGACGTTCTGATATGAAACCGTCGGCACGTCAACTTCACGACTTGTCGTCTCCGGACGGTAGACCGTAAATTCACGTTCTTCCATCGCGGTTTCGTAACGCGGCACTTCAACGGTCTGTTTGACCTGTGCGTAGGTCGTCACAGGAACCGTCTGATAACAAGTCGTCTGCGGCGGTTGAATCGGTGTGCAGAAACTTGCAGCAGTAATCGGCGCGGCCATGGATGTTCCACAACTGGAGCATCCAGCACCATAGTATTGAGCCCTTGCAGCACTGCATTGCAATGAGACAGCCAACGCTCCGAGCGCGGCACCAAGGACGATTCTTCTGGACAGCATGAGCTTCTTCCCTGAAGAAAGGATCACGAGCCTGCACACAGTTTGACAATAAACTGCCAGCCGGCGGATGAGACGGGTTCTGGTGTCAGTTTTGCAATGCAGTCTGCTTCAGTGCGGCTGAAGCGGGATTGCGGTGCGTCTGAAACCACTGAGGTAAGACAGGACGCTTGTTTGATTTTCTGCAAGGAAGCAGATCAACAGACAGTGCGTGATGAACAGGAGGATTTGGAAGGGAGTCGCATCGGTTTGGCTGAATCTGCCGGGAAACCCGTTGCGTGCGAGGGGAGATTTATCCCAACTCAAATTTTGGGTCAATACCTCTTAAAGTTTTGATTGCAATTATTCGACAGCTCTGCAGGGCGGGGCACGAAGCACTGCAAAACAGGGCTCAGGATCGGCAGTTTTCGCCGATCAGGCATGGCGATCGGCATGTCTGACGTGTCTCAACGCGGTTTCGCTCGCCGCATAATTCAGGTAGCGGCAAAGACGGACATCTATTTCTTTCCGAGTGCGCGCTGTTGCCGAAAAAATTCCTGAAGAATTGCGCGGCAGTCCTCCTGCATGACGCCACCCAGCACTGCCGCCTGATGGTTGAGTCGAATGTCGGACGTCAGACTGAACAACGTATGGCAGGCACCTGCCTTGGGATCGGTTGCCCCATAAATCACGCGCGGAATTCTGGCTTGCACGATCGCCCCGGCACACATCGGACACGGTTCAAGCGTGACATACAGCGTGCAATCAAGCAATCTCCAGGTCTGCAGTACTTCGGCTGCCTGCGTGATCGCGATCATTTCCGCATGGGCCGTCGGATCATTCAGCATCTCGCGCTGGTTGCAGGCTTCGGCTATGATTTTCTCGTCATGCACGATAATCGCACCAACCGGAACTTCCCCCTGATCAAACGCCACGATGGCCTGATCCAACGCTTTCCTCATCCAGAATTCGTGAGGCGTAAAGGGATGAGACAGCAGAGCGTCGGACACTGGCAGCGATCCTGGTAAAAACAGAACTGAAAAATTGCAATTTTGTAAACATTGCAACGACGAAGTATTGTAAGAAATTCAAAACCGTTCGACGAATCATGGTTATGGAACACTTCCGGAATGCGGCTCGAAAATTCTGGATATGCCGTAAATCCCATGAAATTCAGGCGTTTTCGTGATTTCCAGAACATGTCGGAGTCGGTCTCCCACAGTCTTTGAAGCTCGAATGGCACGGACCTTGCTTAACTCTTCTTTCGAGAGAGAGACCGGGCTCGGAGTGAGATCCTTGAGCCCAACAGCTGCCCTGATGAAGCAGCGTACTGCCCTGAGAACGCAGTATTGTGAGAGACGATGGCTCGCCTGAGAAACGAGCCCGTGTATTTGAGCGAGTGCCTGAGAAACCTCGCTCCTTGAAAAAGGCCATCGGATTCAATTCAATCCGATCGGCCTTTTTTTATGCGCCAACGCCAGTGGTTTAAGGGGGGATGGCGTGGACTTAAGGAATTCCAAAGGCGACCGGGGTACGTAAGTGCCCTGATTTCCGCATCATCCGCGACAAATCAGGGGATTGACATCCCCCGCTCGCCTTAAGTCCACGCCAGTGGTTTAAGGGAGGGATGATGACTATAATGCTGATGCTGGATTTCAAACATCTCGGCCAGTGCATTGTCATTGATGGGTTGTGTGCCACTGGCTCTGCCAGTGTTTCATGCCGATGAAGAACACTGGCAGAGCCAGTGGCACACATCGAGGCACCGTTGATGGTGCATTAACGCAAACGTGATTGACGTCCCGCGTCCATTGTCTATGTAGAATCAGAAATCGAAAGTGAGAGTCATGTCCGATCAGGAAAAACGAAACACGATCATCTCGGAACTTTGTATCGCGTACTGGATGGAGATGGAAACGGTGATGAACTACATCGCCTGCTCCATCAATCTGGACGGCGTCCGGGCGGAAGAGATCAAGTCGTCGCTGCAGGCCGACATCGCGGCCGAAATGATGCATGCTCAGTTGCTGGCGAAACGCATCAAGACGGTCGGGGGAATCGTTCCTGGCAGTGCGTCGTTTGTGGCACGACAGGACAGCCTGCAGCCTCCGAAGAAGATGACGGACGTTGTTGCCATCATCAAGGGCGTCATCATCGCCGAAGACGCCGCGATTGCTCAGTATTCGAAAATCATTCAACTGTGCGATGGCTTTGACTATGTGACGCAGGATCTTTGCATCACAGCACTGGGTGACGAAGAAGAACACCGTCGCGAGTTTATGGGCTTTCTCTCTGAGTACGAAGGATGAGACTTTTCTTTACATGTCTGGTGCTGGTGGTTTTGATCGCAGCTACGAACTGCAGGATCAGGGACTGCCAAGGCTCAGGCTCGAATGGACTCGCTGATGAACCCTCTGTGAAGGAGGTTCAGAATCGACTCACAATCTATGTGATGGGAGACGTTCCCTACACCCCGGCAGACGATGTTCTGCTTCCGCAGCAAATTTCCGAACTCCCACACGACGCGGAATTCGTGGTCCATGTCGGTGACATCAAAGGCGGCGGATCACCGTGCCATGAAGCTGTGTATGTGAAGGTCGCAGACATGCTCAGCAAGGCCGCCGCCCCGGTTTTTATTATTCCCGGCGACAACGAGTGGAACGACTGTGTTGATCCTGACCCGATTCAGGCCTGGTCGCACTGGAGAAAACACTTCATGCGGTTCGATCAACGCTGGCAGCATCACCTTCACGTATTTCGACAACTGGAACGCGAAGAGAATTTTTCGTTTGCAAAGAACGGTGTGCTGTTTGTCGGAATCAATATTGTTGGCGGTCGCATTCACGACGCAGCCGAATGGAAGCAACGCCATGGCGCGTGCCTGGACTGGGTTCGACGTAACCTGAGTCAGTTTGGCGATGAGGCCAGCAGCCTGGTGATCTTTGGACATGCGAAGCCGACCGCGATGCACGCAGATTTCTTCGATCCGCTCAGTGTCGACGCTCAGAAGTTCGGCAAGCCTGTTCTTTACCTGCACGGCGACGGTCATCGCTGGATTCACGATCGCCCGTTTGCCGCGAAAAATATTCTGCGCGTGCAAGTGGACCAGGGCGGTATTGCGCCACCACTCAAAGTCACGGTGACAGATCATCCGACCGAACCCTTTGTGTTTGATCGTCGAATTGCGGGGTCCGGTCAGTAAGGACCGCTCGAGAAATAACTGTCTCTTTTTATACCCCTCACTCTGCCCTCTCCCCTTCCGGGGGAGAGGAGGATGCGGTCAATTATTTCTAGAGCGGTCCTAACTCAATCGCTTCGAAGGAAGAATCACATGCGAACGACATACTGCTGGATCCTGCTCGGGCTGCTGGCGGGTGCCCCGACTGTTGCAGATCAGCAACAGCCCGCCGCTCCATTTGTGCTCGGCTATGCCAATCGGCTGAGTTGTGTGCCGGGGGAGGAAATCTCGTTTCACTTGTCGAGCAGTGGAGCCAGTGTGCGAATGCTCATCGAGCGGCTGGGCGGAATCAACGAGACCGTGTTCGAAAGACACGAAATTGCCTGTGCCACTCATCCGATTCCCGATCGCGCATCGTCACATGGCTGCAACTGGCCAGTGACATTCACGATGACGATCCCCAACGACTGGAAAAGCGGATGCTACGCAGCCACGCTGATTCTGAAGCACGGCGAGAACGAGACGCGCAGTGCTGTGCAGTTTGTCGTGCGCTCGGCTGAGCCGGGCAAGAACACAAAGATCCTGCTGCAGCTGTCAACCAATACTTACAACGCTTACACGAACTGGGGTGGTCATAGCCTGTATGCGTATCACGACCGCGACGGTTTGCAGGGACATCGCGTTTCGTTCGATCGTCCGCTGCAGTCTCAATACTCGAACTGGGAATTGCCCTTTGTCAAATGGGCCGAGACTAACGGATATGTCATCGACTACGCCGTCAACAGCGACCTTGAATTCCATCCGGAGATCCTGAAACAATACCGCCTTGTGCTGAGTGTCGGCCACGACGAATACTGGTCATCGCCAATGCGTGACCATCTTGAAAAGTACATTGCAGACGGCGGCAATGTCGCGTTCTTCAGCGGCAACACCTGCTGCTGGCAGGTCCGCAGCGAGGACAACGGACGTTCGCTGACGTGCTGGAAACAGTGGAATAACGTTGATCCGCTGTATCGGAAAGGCGATCATAAACTACTCAGCACGATCTGGAGCCATCATCTGGTCGAGCGACCGGAAAACCAGCTGACGGGCGTCGGATTCCTGTGGGGCGGCTACCATCGCAGCCACGGACAGTTCATGGATGGCCCTGCTTCGTTCATCGTGCATCGCCCTGACCATTGGCTCTTCGAGGGAACAAATCTCAAGCGCGACGACCGCTTCGGCGGCATTGACACAATTGTAGGCTACGAATGCGACGGCTGCGAAATGACGTGGCAGGACGGAGTGCCGTCTCCAACCCATAAGGACGGTACACCCAAATCGTTCACGATCCTCGGTTCCTGCCCTGCGCAATGGGCACCCGATGACTGCTTATGGTACGACCGTTTTCCCAGCGACCGCGTCGGTGCCGCCGTGCTTGGGATTTACACTCAGGGAGGCACTGTGGTCACTGCTGGCACCACCGACTGGGCTCATGGCCTGCGCGGCAACGATCCAGCAGTCGTGAAAATCACGCGGAACGTGCTGGACCGGCTGTCGAAGTGAATGCCCGTCAAACGCCCCAGCCTTTGCGATATTCCCTCCGCAGAAACTGATTCGCTGCATCATGGTTTGTGAACCCCAGCTTTGCGGCATCCCATTCCAGTTTCGTTTGCGTCAGATCTTCGCGAAGCTGTGAACGCAGAGCCACATTTCCCAGCAGGATCGTTTCGGTCATCGGGCCAGCCCAGTCGAAATTTGAACCAGCTGCCGGTCCGCCCTTGCAGGCGTCGATCCATTCCTGATGATGGCCCGCAGATCGAGGCAGCTTGACTGGTGGTGTGCCGTATTGCTTCGCGCGCTCATCGGGATACATCCGCCAGTTGTTCCAGTCGGACATCAGCACCGCATCGTCCTCGCCGATCAACAACAGTCCATTCGTGCCCATGACATCACCGTCTTTAATGGCCACCGGTCGTGGCGGTCGAAGGCCACCGTCGTACCAGACAAGTCTCACGGGCACCATGTTGCCCCGCGCTGGAAATTGAAAGGTAATCATCGAACCGACGGGATAGGATTCCGTGTTCACGCGCGTTGAAGAAGCCTCAACACTGGTCGGCGCCCCCAGCTTGAGTGCTCGGAAAACCGGATCGAAGTAGTGACAGGCGATATCGCCGAGTGCCCCCGTTCCAAAATCCCACCAGCCACGCCACTTTGCAGGCAGGTAGGCCGAATGATACGGCCGTTCCGGGGCCGGACCAAGCCACAGGTCCCATGACAGTGTGCCGGGGACTTCCGGTGTGTCGGCGGGACGCGAAACGCCCTGCGGCCAGTATTCTTCGAACAGTCCTCGCGAAGGACGATCGGTCCAGATATGCGCTTCACGGATCTGTCCGATGGCATTGTCCATCACGAATTCCTGGACAATGCGTGTCTGCTCAGTCGCCTGAGCCTGGTTACCCATCTGCGTCGCCACACCGGCTTTGCGGGCTGCCAGCGTGACTTCTCTGGCTTCCCACACGGAATGTGTCAGCGGCTTTTCGCAGTACACATGCTTTCCCAGTCGAATGGCGGCCATCGACGCATGAAAGTGATGATGATCGGGCGTGCCGACAATCACCGCATCAATCTGCGATTCCATCTCCTGCAGCATCACCCGGTAGTCTTTAAACTGTCTGGCTTTCGGAAATCTATTGAACATGCCCGCAGCGCGATCCTGATCGACATCGCACAAGGCGACGATGTTCTGGGACGCCACTGCCTGAATATCGCCCGCCGCCTGTCCTCCAGCTCCGATCGATGCGATGTTCAGAGTCTCGTTCGCCGCGTACGTGCGCGCCGACCCGGCCTTCAGGATCGTAAACGTCGCAGCCGTCGCTCCTGCGGTTCGAAGAAAGTTACGTCGGTTTGTGGCTTTGCTTACCATACGATTCTTCCGTTAATGGGTGGGATTTACGTCTCGTGAAGATCAATACTGACGATTGCACGACCACAGGTCAACTGACGGACAGCGCCAGGCACGGTTGGCCAGTTTGTGAATTTGTAGGGTGTGACGAGCGCCAGCGCAGGCACACCATGTTTGTGATTCGGTGTGCCTGCGCGTTGCTTGTCACACCCTACCTGGCTTCCGCTGGCTTGGTCGTCATCGGAAAATCGTCAGTGCGGAACGGAGTCAGGGGCAGGCCGACTTTTGAACAGACGTTGCAGACGGGATTGCTGGCCCAGGCGTAGCGGACTGCGACGGGGGCGGATATCGCATCACTCCAGACCTCGATCGTATCGCCGCCCGTGATTTTCGCATCGGCCAGGACCCATTTGTGATCTTCACCGCAAATGGCAAAGCCTCGCACGTCGTTCACATCGACCGTCCGCAAGCCTCCCGCGACGTGGTCGAACGTCAGAGTTACCTTGTTGTCGGCGATCTGAATTTCCCGATACGTCGGACTCTGCGGTTCGATATTCTTCATGCCGTAATCTTTCGCCAGCGCCCAGCGCACAAGGCGAGCGGCAACGTCGTACTTGTTTTTGGGATGGATGTCGTTCGCTTCTCCCAGATCTATAATGACGGCTTCGCCCGTGTTTGAAAGCGAAAGCGTCTTTGTCTGAGACTCACGTAATTCGGCCCAATCGCTTTCGCCGGGCTGATCGACTTCCGCCTGATAATCCGCCAACTGAACCCAGTAAAACGGAAAGTCACCCTGTCCCCATTCGGCGCGCCATTGTTCAATCATGTAAGGAAACAGTCGGGCGTATTCCCACGCACGACCGGCGTTGCTTTCTCCCTGATACCAGATCACTCCCTTCATTCCATATCCAAGAGTCGGATGCACGACTCCGGCGAAGATATTGCCGGGCCGTTGATTGCCGGTAAGAACACTGTCGGGCGAACTGGGAGCACGCGGTGCAGGCTTGCCAGCCGCTTTGGCTTCCGCTGCCTTCTCCTTCCATGCGGCGAGGGCCACTTCGTATTTGGCTTTCGCTTCGTCCGACTGCAGTTCCGTCTCGCGCTGCTTCCAGCCTTCCATCAGAGTCGTGAAACGTGGATCTTTTTCCAACGAATCACGACGAATCCAGGCTTCGGCGGCTGAGCCACCCCAAGCATTGTTGATCAGGCCGACCGGGACACCGAGGATTTCGTGCAAATAGCGTCCGTAGAAGAATCCTACGGCGCTGAAGCTCTGGCAGTTGCTGGAATTTGCCGATTCCCACTGGCCTTTGAAGTCCGTTTGTAGTTCCTGAGTGCCCACGCGCGGCACGCTGATCAGCCGCAGGTTGGGATGATTGGAACTCAGAGATTCCACTTCCGCCTTCCAATCACCGGCCAGAGTCATCCCCATGTTTGATTGCCCGGAGCACATCCAGACTTCACCGACGAGCACGTCCGTGATTTCACGGCGTGAGGTACCTTCGATCACGATCGTCGCCGGCGCAAAATTCGCGTCGAGCGGGTCCAGTTTCACCGTCCATTTCCCATCGTCACCCGCCTTCGCTTTTTTCACCTGCTCATCGGCACCGAACGTCACTGTGACTTCAGTGCCGGGGTCGTCCCAGCCCCAAATCGGATTGGCCTGCATTCGCTGCAGCACCATGTGATCACTGATGATGGCCGGGAGCTTCAATTCCCCCAGAACGTCCAACGGCATGGCAAGGAGTGCAATGCCGAAGCCGATCCTGAAAACAGATGAGCTGAATAGTCTTGAATTCATGATGATGGGTTCTCACGAAGTTAGAAAAAACGTAGTTGAGCCTGGCACATCCGTGTAACCGCGTGGGCAACGCCCCGCGCTTTGTATTTCAGATTTCAGATTTCAGATTTCAAATCGAACTATCGCGGCGCGCTGGGCACGCGGTTAAACGGGCCATTGCCAACCGCGTAAGGCAGATCCAGCCGCGATCACCAGGCTGGCATGGCTGAATGCTCCTTGAACGCATGAGAAAACACCAGTGAGGCGGGCAAAAAATGTGGTCCGATGATTCAAGCAGGATCAAGGCGTTCCACACATCAGCCCAAAGCACGGCTGGCCAGTGTGCAAATCCGTAGGGTGGGACCAGCGGAGCGCAGGCCCACCACATCAGACAACATGGTGGGCCGGCGCTGTCGCTTGTCCCACCCTACATCCTCGTGAATCCACAAACTGGCCGAACGTGCAACCCAACTCGAACGTATTTGTGTTCCGTGCCACGATTCGCGTAAGTAGGATGGACATTCATGTCCGTCGTGTTGCCATGAAGCGCTGTCAAAGCGAAGGTTGTTGTGGCTTGACAGCCGTTCGACAATGCAAGAATGTCCAAGCTACAGGAATCGCAGCGTTGGATCGAACTATAAAAACTCTGCCTGTCTCCACTTCCAGTCACTCCGGATTTGGTGACAATGCGCTAATAAATTTGCCATTACAACCGCGCCTGCCGAAAGCCACACTATGACCGCGACATCCACCGACGAAGAATCCCGCCGGAGTTATTGGACTCAACAGCTTGAGCTGGGCTTCAATATGGTCCAGCAGTTGCTGGCCTTTCCGGTCTCGGAATGCAACGAGCGATTTGCTTCCATTCCAGAAGCCGCCAAGGCAGCCGGTGTGGAGATGCTGTTCTCCACATCAAAAATCGCCGGGAACCTCGATCGAGTCTACTCCATCCGCGAATCGCTGGTCGCTGACGTGATTGCCATCGGTGCTGAAATGAATCGCCGCGGCTGGGTGATAAAGATTGAAGACGGATTTCGTTCGCTGCAGATGCAAAGTTCACTGGTGCGGAAGCCGGAAGTCTTTGACTCCATTCTGCAGAAGTGCATCTGGGAATCGGGTGGTGAAATTCCGTCGGTCGAGTTTGTGTTTCGCCGGGCAATGGTGATGGTCGCGAACATCCCGAAGGTCGGCACGCATATGTCGGCTTCGGCGATTGACATTTCAGTCTTTCAGCGTGACGGTCGCGAAGTCTGGCGTGGCGGGCCTTATCTGGAAATGAGTGAACGAACACCGATGCGTTCGCCGTACATCAGCGAAACCGAGTTGCGGAACCGGTTGGAAATCACCGAAGTGATGGAGTCTCACGGCTTCATGCATTTCCCGTATGAGTTCTGGCACTACAACAAAGGCGACGCCGGAGCCCACATCCTGACCGGCAATCCCGCTCCAGCCCGCTATGGCGCGGTCAACTGGGGTTCGTTGCACAATACAGTCACTGCAGTCACAGATCCGCTGAATCCCTTGAATCCTCTGCCCGCCATCGAAATTGAAATCGCCGCCGCGATGAACCGCCGCCGTTGAATCGTCCGTCATGGCCCGGGATTTTCTCTCATCAGCCGCCACGCGCTAGCGGGGTGTTGATTTCGTCATTGAGGGCGTCGAATTCGTTTAACCCGATGCCAAAGGCGAGGCAATTTCGTGCAAATCCTCCCCTTCGGGTCGGGTTAAACGACAAATTGGCGAGCGGCATGCGTCAGCTTGCCGGTACAGAAACGAGGTAAGCACTGGTGCATAAGTAAGTTTGCACAAATCGTTTAACGGCGAGCCGTAGGCGTAGGCAAATGCTGCTTGCTTCCGCCTACGCCTGCGGCTCGCCGTTAAACTAAAAATCTTCTGCTCCAGTGCTTACCGGAGATCTCACGCCACTCCGCTCGCCGGACTCATTTCTGGCCGCGCGAAGTATAGCACCGTCTGCGGACGCGGTTGAGACTCGCGCCGACACAGCCGCATCGCCGTCATCCCTGACACTCGGCCAACACTGCCTGGGCGTCGGCAAATTTCGGCGAGCGAAGTTCCGTGAAGATCGCCACCGCGCGTTCGGCGTGTCCGCGGCCTTCGCCGCCACGGCTCTGGCGAGCCAAGGCTATTGCCAACCGCCGACAGTCGCGCGCGATGTGTTCCTTGCGACCGAGTTCTTCGGACAGCTTTAGGGCCTCGCGGGCGAGGCGTTCCGCTTCCGGCCACTGCTCGCGGTCCAGCGCCAACTCGGCGAGATTGCCGGTGATAGAAGCGACTCCTTCTGGATAAGGCAGCGCCTTGACAAGGGCAAGGGCTTCGCGGCAATGTGTTTCCGCTTCGTCAAACTGTCCGGACTGTCGAAGCGCTTCGGCAAGACTGTCCAAACCGCTCGCTACGCCATTGCTTTTGGGCGACAAATTGCGCCAGAGGTCAACTGCTTTGCGCATGTCGGCGATGGCGGCAAGGTGGTCCTTGGTCAACATGTTACCGAGGCCGCGAAGGCGGATGGCGGTAGCCTGTGCGTGTGGGCCGGCGCGGGCTGTTTCCCAGTGGGCCGCGGCGCGGTCGGCACAGGCCAACACTTCGGTGGACTGGCTACGCAGGTAATGGCACCAGCCTGCCTGATAGGCTGTCCGACCGCCGCTCAAAAAATCATTGGCCCGCACAGCTTTGGTTTCCGCTGCGGTATTGAGCGTGATCAAATTATCCCAGCGACCGGAGAAATTGAGGAATTTGAACAATGCCGTGCATACGGACTGCCGACGAGGGTTGTCCCCCGCGAGCAGCACTGGCAGGGCAGCGGCTAGCTGTGGCCAGGCGGCGTCCAGTGTGGGAAAGCTGGTGTGGTTGTCGTAGCCGTTTTCGACTGCAATGGCGTAAGCCCAGTCGGCCAGACGCTCGCCGCTGGTTCCGACCGCTTCGGGACGGGCGCGACGGAGGAATCGGGCGGCCAGTGGCGGGAGCAGCCATGTCGCAGCTATGTCGTCTTCCACCAGCAGCGAACGATCTCGGAGGCCGTCCAGCGCCGTCTCCGCGGCCTTTCGGCTCAGCTCGGTCATGGGGAGCAGCCACTCCAGTTTTGCTGGCTGCGTGAAGTGGACCAGAGCGGCCAGCACGGTCGTCTCGTCCGGCGTGAAGGTCTCCAGCAGGTCGCCAAAGACGAAGTCGAGCGGATCGTTTTTATCATTGATGGATTGGAGCCGGTGCGCCTCCTGTAGTCGCTCTACCGCTTCCGCCACTGTGCGGCAGCGACCGGTGGTGCGACCCAGTTGGCCCGCCGTCCAGGTCAAGAGCAGCGGATTGCCACCGGTCTCGGCATACAGCTGATCGCGCTCCGCTGCCGACAGCGGTGCGACCGGTTCCCAGCGCTGCCCCAACTCGGCTAACAGTTCGTCCGCCGCGTCGCGCTCCAGTTTGTCCAAGCGAATTGCATGAGCAGCAGAGTCGATGCGACGCCGACTCGTCACAATGGCACGACAGCCGGACGGCAGGTTCCCTAGTAGTTCAAATAACCGCCTTTGCTCCTCGGGCCGGAACGCCTCCAGGTTGTCCAACACGAGCAACGCTCGATGGTTCGCCAATGCATGGCGGATCAGACCTGGTCGCTCTTCCGGTATGGCTCGCGGAATGTCGTCGCGACCGAGTGCCCGACCAAGTTCGTTGAGCAGTTCGTAGTAATCATCGACGCGGTGATCGGTCAGCTCCTGTTGGCCCTCGGGCCGCAGTTCACGATTCTTCGCCGTGATCCAGAGCTTCAGCGGAAAATGCTCCGCTGGTGCGCAATGAGCGGCCTCCAATGCCAACGAGGTCTTTCCCACGCCACCGGGACCGTCCAGGACCACGCCCCAACTGCGATCCTCCGGCAACAGATATTGTGCGATCTTGGCGAGGTCCGGCTTGCGACCGAAGAACGACCGCCGCGATGGGAGCGTGGAATGCGGTGCGGATTTTGTCGCAACGCTCGATTCCAAACCGTGGGGCACGTTTCCAACGTGCCCGCCCTCGCCGGTCTTCGAGCACGATGGAATCGTGCTCCACGTTTTTTTCTGAGCCGCAACCGACTCCGCCGCCGTCCCTTCGTCGCCGGTCAATTCGGCATGGTCATGATCCGGCACGAAACGCCACGGGCCCGTCTTGTTCGTCGCCACGCGAGGCCAGATCCGCAGCACCGTTTGCCCGTCGCCGAATTCGATCCGTCCGGCTGAATAGCCATGCGACCTCTGCGTCGTTGGTGGCTCGCCGTACTTGTCCATGCCGAAGACCGAACAGCCCTGGCAGAGCCGCACCGCATTCGTGCCGCCACCGGTGCGAACATATTTCATCTCAAGCTCATGCTGGTGCCCAAAGAGTTGCACCGCGAACCTCCCCGCTGGCGCAACCTCGGATTCGCCGTGCTTTCGCGCTTCGGGCGTCAGCCAGTTCGGACCTTGATGGGTCAGCAGCAAGCAGACATCATGTTGCTTCTCCCAGGCATCCGCGCCTCCCTCACACACGGCGTGAAGCTGTTCCGCATTCCACACCAACCGCCCTTCGTAATCCCCTTTACCAAGTTGGAGAAACGTCGTGTTCAGTCCAACGATCCCGATCCGTCGCGTACCGCGTTCGAGGGTTACCGAGAAGTCGCCGGGTAAGGCACCGGACTTCACTTTGGTGGGCCGGTGCGGAGCCTTTTCCCACCACTCGCTGTAGGCAGCAAAAGTGTCCTTGATGGTGCGACGATACGCGCCAGCTGGCTGGCTCCAGAATCTGGATTCAATTGTTTTGAAGCCATCGGGTTTTAGCAATGTCTCCATGGCAGGGTCATCGAAATCCGGTAGCTCCGGCTTTGGGCGGTAGAGATCGTGATTGCCCGGCACCGCCAGCAACACGGCGTCGCCCGATCCGAGTTCTGTCAGCTTCTGCCATAGAGGTTCGATCACCTCGGCCTGCATCTTGGTGAACTCTTCCGACTTGCCCTCTTGCGCCAAGTCGCCCGTAAGCAGCACGGCGTCCCACGGACCACACCGCTCGTACAGTGCCGCGAGACTCTCCAGAAACGGCGCTCGTAAATTCGGCCACAGGCAATGCTGCCCCTTCAGCCCGTAATGGAAATCGGTCAAGTGCAGCCAGGAGAACGAGTCATTCGGCATGGCGGTGTCTAACGCGGATTCAATAGGTGTAAAGAATTGGAACTGAACCAGGCGAGGATCACGCCTGCCACTGCATAACGCTCCGTCGATTCAGGAGTCTACCATTCGCGACAGCCGGACTCCATTCGGCAAGCACCGGATGCTGAATGTTTAACCCGAGCCAACGGCGAGGCGCTGGGTTGATGGAATCCTCGCCGTTGGCTCGGGTTAAACGAAAAATGCCAATTCTTCAAGTAACATGGGAGTAACGACAAAGCCCGAATCCCTGCATCAGTGAGGCGTAACAGACGAACCATCATGCTGTGGCAGACATCAGACGAGTGCTGCCTCCGGCTTGTGCGCCCTGTGCAGTGATTTTTCGATGAGCGAAATCCGGTCAGGATTTCTCAAGGTTCAGTTCCTTCAGTTCGCTGGTGAAGCGACTCCATGGAACCGGTTTGACCGGAAGCTGCGCGCACCGCTGGTCGAATGACAGGTCCAGAATGTACGTTGTTTCCACGTAACCGTTCGCGACATTTCGAGAATGACAGTATAAACCACAGATGGACGCGGATGAACACAGATTGATTGTTGATTTCTATCTGTGTAAATTTGTGCTTATCTGTGGTTGGTGGTACAGGTTTCATTCTGAGTCGTGAACGGTTACCTTAATCGGAAGCGTCAGCGAGGGATACAATCCTGGCATTTTGGATTTTGGATTTTAGATCCCAAATCCCAAATCACACTCCCTCGCTCGAAAACGTACGAATTCAGTCCGGAATGAACACGCATGGGAATTGAAAACTATGACACGATGTTTCACGTTGGCTCTGCTGATGCACTCTGCCTGTTCTCTGGCCGTCGCTCAGCCGCCGGTCGCAGTTCACGAAATCGGGTCGCGACGAGAATTGTTCGTCGAGGGCACGCTCATTGAACGCCTGGCGGGCAAGGCCGAGCTCCGATTGCAGCACCCTGTCGCTCAGGAAATCGTGCTGGAACACAATGAGCCATGGGAAGGAAGCGGCTGCGTGTATCACAGTGTCTTCAAGGACGGGGACCGGTATCGCATGTACTATGCCGCCGGGCATCTCGAGGTGACTCCGAAAGGCGTGAATGCCAGCACGCATGGCCTGTTCTGCTGTTATGCCGAGAGCGAAGACGGGATTCACTGGCAGAAGCCGTCTCTGGGACTGCACGAGTTCAACGGGAGCAAGTCCAACAACATTGTGATGGTGCGTCAGCAGGTCGGCGACGCGATTTCAGAACCCGGTGAGCCCGCTGTCTTCAAAGACGAAAATCCGGACGCTCCGGCAGATGCACGTTACAAGGCACTGTTGCCAGCCAGCCGATTACCCAAAGATCATCGACGCGGACTGCTGGCGTTCAAGTCACCCGACGGCCTGCACTGGTCACCGATGAGCGACAAACCGATCATCAACGACGGCGCGTTTGACTCGCAGAATCTGGCGTTTTGGGATTCGGCCCACGGCCACTACCGGGCCTATTGGCGCTATTTTACAAAGGGTGGCTACGATGAAAAGGTCTGGGATCCGCAGGGGCACCGGGCCATCCGTACAGCCACGTCAAAGGATTTTCTGACCTGGACCGATCAGGCGGATCTGCTTTATGTCGATTCACCGTCAGAACAACTGTACACAAACGTGGTCGCACTGTACGATCGCGCGCCGCATGTGTTGATTGGCTTTCCCATGCGTTATGTGGAACGCGGCCACAACGACGGGCCGGATCATGAAGCGCGGGCCGGAGCCAGCCCGGAACGAATTCGCGAGTGGTCCGCGTCGCTGCGGGCTCTGCCGGAATTTGAAAACCGCCAATGGCGCGCGAAAGCCAGCGAACGTTACGGTCGAGCTTTGACCGAAGGGTTGCTGATGGCGAGCCGCGATGGAGTCACGTTCAAACGCTGGAACGAAGGTTTCCTGCGCCCCGGCATCGAACGCAACGGGACATGGAACTACGGACATCAGTCGATCGCCTGGCATCCCGTCGAGACGAAAGGAGCGCTCGAAGGTGCTCCCAACGAACTTTCCTTCTTCGCTGTTGAGAGTTACTGGACCGACACCAGCGACCTGCTGCGACGCTATACGTTGAGACTAGACGGATTCGTTTCCGTTAATGCTCCGATGAGTGGCGGCGAACTGATCACTCGGCCAATCACCTTTACCGGGAATCAGTTGTCGCTCAACTTCTCGACATCCGCCGCCGGCAGCGTTCGGGTCGAACTGCAGGATCAGGAAGGCAAGCCGTTGCCTGGCTATTCAATCGACGACTGCGAAGAACTCTTCGGCGATACGCTTGACCGGAACGTCGTCTGGAAAACAAATCCGGATCTGTCAACGATCATCGGCCAGACCGTGCGGCTGCGATTTGTGCTGCACGATGCAGATGTGTTTTCGTTTCAGTTCCGTGACTGACCATTGACCCCACGGCGAGCGGCAGGGCGTCAGCCCTCCTAGTCTTCCGCACTGTGAATGACAAACTGAGTACTGACTATCACCTCACAATGTGTTGCGAGCTTCGCCCGCAACCCAAAGCGGATGGCCACGAAAAACGCAAAAAGGCACAAAACGTTTCAGTCGTTTGTGTCGGTCGCTGACTTTTATTGTTGAGCTCTACTTCTTGTGTGCCTTTGTGTTTTTTGTGGCAATCCATCCATCGCACAACAGATGGGTATCAAACAACTTGAGCAACCGCAGTGCGGAAATCTTCGCGGTAAGACAAGACTTCAATCGTTAGTAGTACAGAATATACGGAAACGGAGCCAGTCATGGCTTAG
>CAMAVB010000019.1 GCA_945861465.1 Candidatus Kuenenia stuttgartensis | reverse complement strand
TCTTCAGCTTCCGGCGCTGCGTCTCGAACGATGCCACGTATCTTTTCGAGGATGCCTTGCACGTCTTTCGGAAAGCCAGCAATGTATGCGTCGATCGAATCTGGAGATGCCGTGTCTGCCTTCATTTCAGATATCCTGTCAGAATCAATCGAAGTCACTCAGCGGGACGACAGATTCTACCAGGTGACGGTGGGCTTGTCACCTCGATATGCCTTGCACCGCGATTCGTGTCGCGCCGAATGTCGCCTGTTGTAGCGAATGGCGAGCCGCTGGGCGTCAGCCTTCGGTGTGCTGCGATTCCGATCGCAGCGGTTGCTGCTGATGTCGTCGTCGGTGCCAGATTCTGGCCGTTGGTTCCCCCCTTTTTTCTCGTACTCGTACTCAGTGAAACGGTACTCGTACTCGTAAAGATGATGATGTTCCAGGATGTCCTAATCTCGTTCGACGCATTCGACGCCGAAACCAATCAGGTCGGTAAATTCGCTTTGAAATGAATCGTAACGATGCTCACTCGGCTGATTCAGCGGATCGAGAACGTAGCGAAGGGTCCAATCGAGTACGAGTACCGCGAAGCTGAGTACGAGTACGAGTACGAAGAAATCCTGAACAAAGCGTTGGACTGAATCTTCATGGATGCAAACGGGACATCCTGCGTTTATCCCTTTGGCCTGCTTTTCGGGCGGAGGGCTCCAAGTTCTGTCAAGTGTCTGGCTCCCTTATTGATTCCCCGTCTTTCGGAAAGCCAGCAATGTATGCGTCGATCGAATCTGGAGATGCCGTGTCTGGCTTCATTTCAATTTCCTGATTGTTGCAACTACGGAGGACGTGCCGCCGATCACCCGTTGAACTTTTTCGCTTCATGAATTGGAGGCCAGTCTGCGGAATCAATCGAGGTCACTCAGCGGGACGACAGATTCTACCAGGTGACGGTGGGCTTGTCACCTCGATATGCCTTGCACCGCGATTCGTGTCGCGCCGAATGTCGCCTGTTGTAGCGAATGGCGAGCCGCTGGGCGTCAGCCCTCGGTGTGCCGCGATCCCGATCCTGGCGGATGGCGATGTTGTCGTCTTCTGTCTGGGATCCTGGTTGTTGGTTCCCGCATTTTCTCGTACTCGTACTCAGTGAAACGGTACTCGTACTCGTACTCGCACAAACTGATGATGATCCACGATATCTGATCTCGTTCGACGCAATCGACGCCGAAACCAATCACCTCGTAAATTCACTTTGAAATGAATCGTGTCGATGTTCACTCGGCTGATCCAGCGGTCTGAGAGCTAACTGGACTGAGCGCGTTGCGGAGACCTTAATCGAGTACGAGTACTGCGATGCTGAGTACGAGTACGAGTACGGTTTTCATCGACTCATCACAGACGCACGGGAACACCGCGGGCGGCGAGGTAGCGTTTGGTTTCGTCGATCGTGTACGTGCCATAGTGAAAAATGCTGGCGGCCAGCGCGGCACTGGCACCGCCGGCGGTGACGGCCTGGTATAAGTGTTCGGGTGATCCGGCGCCGCCACTGGCCACAACAGGAATGGAAACTGCATCAGCGACCGCACGAGTGATTTCAAGGTCGTAGCCGTCTCTCGTACCGTCGGAGTCCATACAAGTGAGTACGATTTCTCCGGCACCCAAGCTCTCCACTTCGAGTGCCCAGGCGACGGCTTCCAGACCCGTGGGGACTCGACCGCCATTGATATGCACGTCCCAGAATTCCTTACCGTCCCGCTGAATTCGCTTTGGGTCTATATTGACGACGATACACTGGCTGCCAAACTTCAAAGCTGCTTCACGAATGAAACCGGGCCTTGTGACAGCAGTTGAATTGATCGACACCTTGTCGCATCCCGCGCTTAACAAACGACGAATATCATCGACCGTGCGAATTCCACCACCCACCGTCAGCGGCATAAACACCACTTCCGACGTGCGCGCGACGACGTCCAAAATAGTGTCTCGCTGTTCGTGACTGGCCGTAATGTCCAGAAACACCAGTTCGTCGGCACCCTGCTGTTCATACCGCTGAGCGATCTCGACAGGGTCTCCTGCATCCTGGAGATTGACAAAATTCACGCCCTTGACCACTCGGCCGGCGTGTACGTCGAGACAGGGAATGATACGCTTTGCAAGCATGAGATGGGTTTCCAGTATTTCGTCGCCTCTGCGATGGACTGTGTTCGGTGAGTATCTGACCGACGACTCTGAAGTCTTTCAACTGTGAAGCGAGCCCCGGCTGGTGGTTTCGCTCATTCTGTAAAGATTCTATACTCCTCGCGGCTGTGAGGGAGGAAATTTCCTGTAGCCCAAATTGTGAGACTTCGGGTTGATTCAATGTCATGACCCGAATTCTGACAAATCGGACTACTACTCTTTGCAGCTTGTGCGACGAATCAGTTCAAATGGCATTCACTATCAGTCAACCTCAATGACCGCACCAATATCTGCATGGGAACGTATCGTTCCAGTAAATCTCGGTTCGCGAAGTTATGACATCGTGATCAAAGAAGGGATCATATCGCAGGCTGGTTCGCTTCTTACTAGCTGGCTGAAGCCGGACACAGCGAAAAGCCAGCGCGTCCTGCTGATCGCCGATGTCGCCGTGTTTGACGTACATGGTGCTGCGGTGCAGCGCAGTCTGGAACTGGCGGGAGCAGAAGTCCGCTCGGCCATTGTGCCGTCGGGGGAACAGACAAAGTCCTGGGCACAGACTCAGACTCTGTACGATCATCTCGTCGATATGACTGCCGACCGCAAGACGCTGGTCGTGGCGGTCGGTGGAGGCGTGACGGGGGATCTCGCGGGATTTGTCGCGGCAACCTACGCACGCGGATTGCGTTTTGTGCAGGTACCGACGACTCTGCTGTCGATGGTGGATAGTTCGGTCGGCGGCAAGACGGGGATCAATCATCCGCGCGGGAAGAATCTGATTGGCGCATTTCACCAGCCGCTGGGTGTGATCATCGATCTGGCCACTCTGAAAACGCTGCCTGATCGCGAGTACCGTTCAGGGCTGGCAGAGGTCGTGAAATACGGCGTCATTCTGGATGAGGTCTTTTTTTCGTTTCTGGAACAGAACATCGCCGGTTTGGACTCACGCGATCCGGATGTGCTGCGGCATGTGATCGCCCGCAGTTGTGAACTCAAGGCCGATGTCGTGCGTCAGGATGAATATGAAACAACGGGACTGCGTGCCGTATTGAATTACGGGCACACCTTCGGCCATGCTTTCGAAGCGCTCGCCGGTTACGGAGCTCTGCTGCATGGCGAAGCTGTCTCCATCGGTATGATCTGTGCGAGTCGCCTCGCGGAGTTGCTCGGTCGCATCACACCCGACGACACACGCCGCCAGAGCGACCTGTTGTCCGCGCTGAATCTCCCCATTGAGGTACCGTCCGATTTGCGGAATCGTCCCGAAGACATCTTGCGATGCATGATGCTGGACAAGAAAACTGAACGCGGCGAACTGCGTTTCGTCCTTCCTTCACGCATTGGCCACGTCGAAACCGTTCGCGGCATTTTGCCAGATATCGCGCTGCGCTGCCTGTGAGCCAAACGGACGGTAGGCTTCAGCGGAAGACGTATCGACGGTGAACCGAGCAACTCGCGATGCGGCGGACTCCTCAATCTGCTTCAGCAGAAACCGGTCGATGCCATCCACCATCTGTGATGCAAGGTCGCCCTCGATCGTGAGTCGTACGGTGTCTGACGGTGCAATCTCCGTCGCATCCTGTCCGGCTGCCTGCGATGTGACCAACGCAGAAAAAACAGCAAGCAGGCCCGACAACAGTACATTTGTGCGAATCATGTCAGTCTCCGGAGGGAACATGGGTCGCTGAGCAGCGACCGTGTGGCTCCGTAGTCTGTCGGTTTGCGTTGACATTTTCTACCGAGTGTGGACTCGGACGGGCGAATCTTTATGGAGGTCTTTGGAAGACTGTAGGCCGGACCAAGCGCAGCGCCGTTCCGGCTGGTATCTGGAAATTGCCGAAACGGCGCTGCCCTTGGTCCGGCCTACTGACGCTGCGATTCCTTTAGCTTGGACATTCATGTCTGAGATTTTGACCAGGCACGGTCGCATTATCGAGCGGCTGTCAATGTAAAATAAGGTTCGCTTCGACCGTGTTTCATGGCCATGCGACGGACATGAATGTCCATCCTACATTCGATTGTGCCGCCATCGCACCCAAAACTTGATCCCGACGACGCACAAGTTCAGACAACACGGAAGTCCAGGGCGGCACTCCAGACGCTGGCGAGACCTGCGCTGTCGAAGGCGCGGACCCAGACGCGGTACAAGCCGGAAGTGAGTGGCATCGTGGCTTTAAATGAGTTGGTCGTTAGGTTGGTCTGGCGAATCACATTGGATGAAACACCGACTTTGTTGACCAACAACTCGTACCGCACCGCACCAGTGCTGGGCGTCCAGTTGAAGGTTGGCGTGCTGTTTGAAGTGGCTCCTGGAGAAGTCAGAGTCGGACGTGGCGTCACCTTGACCGTGAAGTCAGATGCAAATGACCAATTGCCGGAGGTTGTCCTGCCGATCGGCATGACCCAGACGCGATAGTCGCCGTTGAGGAATGCCTTCGTTGGCGTGTACGAAGTGCCGGTAACGTTGTGGTCCCGAAGATATACGTTCCCGGATTTATCAGCCACCCAGACGTCGTAACGCACGGCACCGGCAACCTGCTTCCAGGTGATGGTGGGAGTGGCAGAATTTGTTGTCCCAGCCGGGCCGGTAATTTTCCCGGCAGTCTCGACCTTGAAGTCTGTCGGGCTGCTCCAGGATGTCATCTTTCCCTGTGAATCGATGCCGCGCACCCAGTAACGATAGTTTCCAAGTTCAAGGTTTGTCGGAACGGGCATCGACGTTGCGTTTGTCTTGTCCACACTCGCGATGCGTTTTGCTCCGCCGGTCGCCGACAGGTCCGACAGGTAGACCTCGTAAGTCACAGCACCAACGACCGGGTTCCAGTGCAACGTCGGTGTCGCCGTGTTTGTGGCGGTCACTGTCTTCAGTGTTGGGATTGACAGGATCGTGTAGTCATAGCCATCCGACCACAGTCCTGTGGCTGAAACCGTGTTACCACGGACAAAGTAGCGATACTTGCCAGGCGGCAGCTCTGAAAGGCCAGAGTATTGTGACGATGTCAGGTTGCTCACGTTTGCCAGAACCGTGCCGGTTTCCACGTTGATCAGCCGCATATCGTATGACGTCGCGTTCGGGACATCAGCCCAGTCCAGTGTCGGACGAGCGTTCATGCTGACGCCCTTGACCGCCAGTGCGTTCGCTTGAGTTGCCACATTAAATGACAACGGCTGACTCCACGGTCCCGCGACGCCCGCAGCATTCACTGAGCGCACCCAGACGCGGTGGGCACCTAACGCAAGATCGGCTGGAATGGTAATCGACGTGCCGGACACGTTCTGATTGCGGTAGACTTCGCCCTTGTTCCCGGCAATCTGGAGGACCGAAACATCGTAGCGGGCCGACGTAGCCAATGGCGTCCAGGAAATCGTCGGTCGAAGTCCAGTGTTGCTTGTCGTTGGCGTCAGCAGCGTCGGAGATGTTGCTGTGGTTGTGCCAGCCGTCGCAGGCAGTTCAAGGAAATTATAGCCCGTGCCCACTCCGCCGCTCGGCAGCGAGATGCCGGAAAAGAGATCATCCAGAACCTGATCGGGGAGAATCGTACCTGGCTGTTCAGGGCCGTCTGTCTTGCCCTTTGGCTGCGTTTGGCGAATGCTGTACTGCCCTGATGGGAGGCCCGCAAACGAGAACCTTCCGAGTGAATCGGTGGACTGATGAACCAGAACCGGATTTCCGGCCGCATCGCTTCCGGCCAGCGTTACGATGACGCTCGGAATGCCAATGTCGCCGCTGTCGAGCAGACTGTTGCGGTTGGAATCCGTCGCCACCATGCCGCTCAGACTTCCGGTACCTGCGACCGGCAGAGACACAATCAGTGATTGGCCGGCATTCTGGCTGGACGCGAGGAACGGACGTTTCGATGGATCTTCGATACCCTCTGTGAAGTTAAACCCAGTCGCATTGACCCCGGGATTCAGCCGCATGTTAAGGAAAGCATCGTTGACAACTGTGGCGGTTGCCCCCGTGCCCGCAACTTCACTGCCGTCAAGATAAAGGCCAGGCTGAATTTCGTAGACGTTGTAGACCCCGGGCTCAAGATCGACGAAGGACCAGGCACCGTTAGCGTTTGTAAACATTTGGGTATTCACAGATGCACCGTTCACATCGGTTCCGAACAGCACAATCTGAACGCCTGAAATCGGTCGTTCGCCTGAATCGCGGATTCCATTGCGATTGAGGTCCTGAAACACTGCACCGCTCACGGAGGCAGGTGCGAGCAGAGCCTGAGTCTGAATCGAGGTCGTGTTGTCGTCCGGATCAGGGTCATTCTGATCGGCCATGGCCGACGCTGTATTCACGAGCGTGCCGGCAATTGCTACATTGACGCTGGCAACCAGTGTCAGCGTGGCGGAGGCACCGCCATTCAAAGTGCCGATCGTCGTGGTCACGATCCCGTTGGCATACGTGACGGTTCCCTGCGTCGATGTGCCTGATGAAAACGTCATGCCTGGACCGAGGTTGTCGGTGAGCACGACACCGGTTGCCGTACCTGTTCCGGTGTTTGTCACACGAACGGTGTAGGTCAGCAATCCTGGCGAGAGCACAGGATTCGGCGCTCCGGTCTTGACCACCACCAGATCGATAGCGCCGATGACGGCAGTCGCAGTGGACTGAGTGTTGTTCAGCAGATTGGTTTCGGTCTCGTTCACAGTCGCCACAGCAGCGGTGTTGTTGATGATTACCCCGTCTACAACCGTGACACCGACCGTCAGCGTGATCGTCAATGTTCGTGAGGAACCAGCAGCAAGACTGCCGATGGTCCAGATGCCAGATGTGTTGTCAAACGTTGAACCGTCACTGCCGGCAGCCGATACAAATGACACACCGGCTGGCAGGTTTGCAGCCACAACGCCGGGGTCAGAGATCGTGACAGCCGTGGCATCGGAGCTTCCGGCATTTCGCGCTGTCACCGTGTAAACCAGATTTCCGGCACCGCTTCCGGCTGAGACAGATTGAGCGTTTGCGGTCTTCGTGACGACAATATCCACGCGACGATCAACTTCGGTGGTCACCGTCTGCTGGTTGTTTTGCAGGTTGGAATCGGTTTCCGTGACCATCGAAAGCGTCGCCGTATTCGAAATCGTCAGACCGTCGGTCGTGGAAGCGCCGACGGTCAGCGTGACGGTGAGCGTCACGGCGGCGTTGCTCGCCAGGCTGCCGATCGTCCAGATTCCAGTAGTCGCATCGAACGTGGACCCGTTGCTGGCGGTGGCAGAGACCAGCGTGACGCCTGCAGGCAGATTCGCCGCGAGAATTCCGGGATCGTCAACGGCAACTCCGGACGCATTCGATGGCCCGTTATTGCGAGCTGTGACAATGTAAACCAGATTGCCGATTCCACTGCCGGCAATCACAGGCCCTGCAGTGGCAGTTTTCGTAACTTGAACATCGACCGAGCGATTGAACATGGTCGTGGCCGAAGCGCTGTTGTTGTTCAGATTGACATCGATTTCATTCACACCCGTGACTTCCGCCGTGTTGTTGAAAGTCTGCGGGACAGCAGCCGCTCCGACGGTCACAGTGACCGTCAGAGTTCGCGTGACTGTCGCGGCAAGATTGCCTATCGTCCAGATTCCTGTCGCAGAATTGTAGGTTGAACCACCATCGCCGATCGCGCTGACCAGCGTGACCCCGACAGGCAGATTAGCGGCGAGCAGCGCATTATCGCGGACTGTGACGCCTGACGCATCCGACGGACCGATGTTGCGTGTCGTAATCGTGTAGATCAGATTTCCGATACCACTTCCGGCAATGACGGGATTGTTGACCGTCGATTTTGAAACGGCGAGATCGATACTTCGATCGACGTTCGTCATGACGGTCTGGCTGTTGTTGGTTGAGACTGTGTCAGTTTCATTGACAGCCGCCAAGGCGGCAGTGTTGTTGATCGTGAGCGTGTCTGATGCGGATGCACCGACAGTGAGCGTGACCGTCAATGTGGCCGTAGCTCCAGCCGCCAGATTTCCGACGGACCAGATTCCCGTCGCTGCACTATAAGTCGAATTGCCGCTGCCGACTGCGGAGACGAGGGTCACTCCGGCGGGCAGATTGGCCGCCTGAATATCCGTGTCGGTGATTGTGACCCCTGATGAATCCGATTTGCCGATGTTTCGAGCGGTGACGATGTAAACAAGATTTCCTGCACCGCTACCCGCGATGACTGACGCCGGAGCGGCGGATTTCCCAACCTGAATATCAACTTCCCGCGCGACATTTGTCACGACGGTCTGACTGTTGTTCGTCAGGTTACGATCGGTTTCGTTCAGGGTCGTCAGTGATGCCGTGTTGTTGAATACCAGGTTGTTCGCTGCGGCGGCACCGACGGTCAGCGTTACGGTCAAAGTCGCCGATCCGGCTGTCGCCAGATTACCAATCGTCCACACTCCAGTTGTGGAGTTAAATGTTGTACCTCCACTGCCGACGGCGGAAACAAGAGTCACGCCAGCAGGCAGAGCTGCCGCAAGAACATCAGAATCCAGCAATGCCACATTGGATGCGTTGGATGGTCCGGCGTTGGTTGCCGTAATTGTGTAAACAAGGTTGCCGACACCACTGCCAGCAACGATCGGATTTGCATTCGCCACTTTAGTGACAACGATATCGACGTCCCGACGGACAGTGACGTTGATACTCTGCGAATTATTGTCTCCGACCATATCAAGCTCATTCACACTATTCAGCGACGCAGTATTGACGATCACCGCGTTATCGGTGGCTGAGGCCCCGACCGTGAGTGTCACGGTAAGAGCCTCCGTTGCGTTTGGCGAAAGATTTCCGAGGGTCCAGATCCCGGTCGCAGTGTCAAATGTGGTACTGCCAGTGCCGACAGCAGAGACAAATGTGACGCCCGCCGGAAGATTGGCGGCAAGGATACCGACGTCGCTGATCGACACTCCCGAAGCATTGGACGGGCCGTTGTTGCGAGCGGAAACAGTGTAGACCAGATTGCCGACACCACTCCCAGCCGTCACTGTCACGGGAACAGCCACCTTTGTGACCGCGATATCCACTCTGTCTACAATGTCCGTACTGACAGTTGCACTGTTGTTGGATTGAACAGAATCTGTTTCATTAACGCTCAGCAACGAAGCCGTATTGTTGATATTCACGTCGTCCGCTGCAGAAACACCGACGGTCAGAGTTGCCGTCAGAGTTACCGAAGCTCCCGCCGCGAGATTTCCAATTGTCCAGACGCCAGTCGTACTGTTAAACGTGGTGCTGCCACTGGCGATGGCAGAGACAAACGTGACACCTGCCGGAAGATTTGCCGGGATGATTCCAGTGTCGCTCAGTGTTACGCCGGACGCATCGGAAAGTCCGGCGTTCGTCGCGATCACCGTGTAGACCAGATTGCCGGGACCGCTGCCAGTGATAACCGGATCTGAGCTTCCTGCCTTCGTGACCGCGATATCGACGATGCGGTCCACACTAGTCGTTTTCGTTGCCGAATCATTACCCTGTCCGGCATCGACTTCTATTTCGTTCACTGTCGCAAGTGACGCCGTGTTTGTGATCACCAGCGTGTCGGATGCCGAAGCACCAACCGTCAGCGTCACAACCAGATTCCTCGAATCGCCGAATGCCAGTGCTCCGATTGTCCAGACTCCGGTCGATGTGTTGAACGTACTGCCTCCGCTGCCGACAGCTGACACAAACGTCACACCTGCCGGCAGATTCGCTGCAAGCACACCCGTATCGCTGATTGTCACACCGGTTGCCGAACCAGGCCCTGAATTTGTCGCCGTCACTGTATAGACCAGATTGCCAGCGCCGCTGCCTGCGATGACTGGGTCTGCGTTATCTGTCTTGGTGACGACAATATCGACCGTAGTAAACACACCAAAATCAAGGCTCAGATTCGTATTCGGATTCGCGTCACCGTCGTTGACTGGTTCCTGTCCGTTTGAGAGCGTAATCCCCAACGACAAGATCGCGCTGCCGAGTGCATCGCCATTGTCATCGCCGTCCGTCGTCACGACATCCGCATCCGGAGCAGCGCCGTTGCCGGTACTCGACTGGAAACCCTGCAATACACCCGCGACACCAAAGTTGCTGGCATCAATGCGGACGAGATAGTTGCCAGGAAACAAATTTCCAAAAGAGTACAGGCCGCCACCGGCAGTCGTTGTTGTCGCAACCTGGAGGTCAGTGCCGCTGTCAAAGATATTGTTGGAATTTGTGTCCTGAAACAGCGTCATCGCGACGCTGTCGATTCCAACTTCCGTTGATGAATCAAACAGCCCGCTGTTATTCACGTCATTGAAGACCAGATTCCCCAGCGTCATCGGGACGAAGTTGGCAAAGTTGGCGGTGAATCGCGTAGGCGACTGCGCTCGGATCAAGTCGGTCGTCGTCGTCGTGCCGGGCGTCGCAGCTTCCGTCAGAAATTCGATTGCCCCGACGTTTGCAAAATCTGCCCCGCTCCCGGTCGTCGTCACGAACGATGAGTACGGTATGTACATTGAATCGGTTCCAGTCGTTGGCAGACTGACTGTTGCGGTTGATGAATTTCCGGAACCAGAATGCACCAGGAGTGAAAGCGTGACCGGTTGACTGGTTCCGATATTCAACACGAAGCCCGTTTCCCCCAGCGCCGTGAGGTTCGCACCCGACAGGCCGGAGGGACTCAGCGTTGTCGCGTTATTGTCGGCACCGTCCCATACGACGCGAGATCGACCAGTCGCTCCGATATTGGCGTTGTAGGCGAGGTTGCCCGGGAATGCCGCGCCATTGGCTTCAAATCCGATAATGTCCAGCGTCGCAGTCACGACCATATCGCGTTCGCCCCCGATCGCAGTCACGGCCGGCGAAAACGAACTCGCCGTGGCAACGCCTGCTGCATCTGCGGACAGTGTCTGTCCCGGGCTGACAGGCGACGCAAAATCGTCAATCAGAATGCCTGGTGAACCCAGGGCATCTGCAGCAGAGATATTGACGGTGACCACATTTTCGCCGACTCGCTGCATGTAGCCGACGACTGGCTGCTGGCGCACGAAATAGCGGCCTGCCGCCAGATCGCTGAACGAAAATGTGCCTGCGGGACCAGTGGTCATTGTGCCTGCCAGCGTGTCATCCGCACCGCCATTGTCAAACGTCAGGTTGCCGCCGTCGCGATACAACTGGACATTGACGGCATTCAGCAGCGGATCCCCGCCAGACAGTCCATTCCCCGTCACGTCATTGAAGACAGTTCCCTGGATCAGTCCCAGGGTATTGGCGGTGAGCAGCACTTTTGTTTCCAGCAGCTCTGCCGCAGGCGTACGCAGGTCACGCTGGGTCCGCCTGCGACGGTGCTGCCTGTTGATAATGTGTCCGAGACCGGCGAGCCATCGATGATGTGTCATTTGAATCTTTCTCTCTCGAAAACGTCTTGATTTCAATCAGGCAACCTGAAGATAACTGAACGGGCATGACACAGACGGCAACATCGAAACCCTGGTCGCAGACCTGGCCGTCGGTCTTGTGATAGCAGAACAGGCTGCACAGTGATCAAGGGTGCAACCCAACCGCGGTCAATGAAAATTTCTCGTTCATCCCGGTGTGGAGCTTGCCCTGGCCCATGGGAAATCGCATCTTCCTGGCTTACCAGCGTTTTTCCAGCCCGATCGTAATCCCATGTGCCACGTAGTTTGACTCATGCAACAACGTTTGAGGACGCAGCTCGCCCGTCAATGGAACTTGTTCGGGAGGAAGCAGCCCCGGATTCAGGACCGGATCGATTTGCTCCGAGGCGCGCAGCACCTGACCCCAATAAAGGAGACTGTAGCCGACAGAGACGGTCCATGTGTCGGTCATCCTTAATCCGAGGGAGGCGTCAAATTGCGGAATCAGAGAAAAACGATTACGGTCCCAGGAGCCTGAATTCGTGCGCTGGGCCAGGAAGCCACCGGGGCTTGTGGTCGTTGTGCCCGCTTGAGTCACTGCCGTCTGTCCAGAAACATCCAGTTCCTGATCTGTGGCACCAATTGCTAAACGCATACCGCCGTCCAGAGTCCAACGTCCTCCCCGGTGAGATCCAAACAATCCCAGTTCGCAACCACGGAAGAGGTTTTTCGTTCGAAATGAGTCCTGAATCTGAAACTGTGCTGAAGTTTCCAGACTCGTCAGTCTCTCGTTCGAACCGAACGATTCTCGCAGATTGACAAAACGCGGGCCGATTTGAAATCCCAACGTCGAGCTGTGTTGACCGTGGCTGCAATACTGAGAGCACCCGTTGACAGAGTCGCAGTCTTTCCAGAAAACCTCGCGATAGTGAAGGGCACCGGAGTACAGATTTGACTGGGCACTCACGTCAATCGTGCCGCTGGCAAGGTCCGGGAAAGCGACCAATTGTGCATCATTCAGCCCTGTTTGAGCGTTCAGGAATGGTCGCGCCAGAATCGGATCACCGGTTGAATCATTATGATAGTTCGCATTCCGGGTGCCAAGCATGAAAAACTCTGCATCGACACCACTCATGCCGCATGGGTCAATATAGTGACCGCCACGCAGACGATAACCGCCTTGAGTTCCACCGAAGATGTTGCCGCCCCCATAGAGCGTCTGGGTCGTTGGTCGTCCCAGCACGCCTGCATCATACTGTTGAGTGCCAGTCTCGCTGGTTGTCACCAGGGGCGGCATTCCCGAAGAAGTGGTATTCCAGATCAGCGCCTCTGCACCGAACCACCACTGTGGCGCGTTTCCGCAGGGACAAAACTGTTGAACACCACAATCGCCGGGGTCGTAACATTCGCCGGGGGAGCAACTGTAACCGCCCGGTGCGCAACTGTTGTAATCACCGCAACCTGGCTGGGTTCCAAACGGTGCTGCGAAGTCGCAGGCACCTGGCATCATGCCACAATCGGAATAGCCATACGGCTGAACGCCGAATTGTCCGGGATATGGCATTTGCACGCCCGGATCTCCCCCGGGAATTGGCATCGCTGCATCACAGCCGCACTGACTCGTGAAGAGACCTGAATCGTAAGATTCAGATCCGGCACCGTACCATTCCGGCCCGCCAAATGATTCCTGGCTGGGCGCACAGGAACCACACATCGGTCCCGGTTCGATGCCAAACTCCTGACCGGAGTTCGGCAACTGAGCGGTCGCTGTCGTAGACCAATCGAGGATGATCACCAACACAACCAGCCAGTATGAACAATGCAAGACCTTTGGCACTGCACAATTTCCTTTATGAACCGAGGCAAATCAAAGCTGCGCTCGACAATTACAACCGGGACGCAAACACACTTATCATCCGGCGCTCGGTAGCGGCGGAAAAACAGAATCGCTTCCCGCAACGAGTGGTATCCCGTGTCCGGCAGCAGCGTCAACATCCAGCGTTGAAAATTATGGGGCAGTGGCAGGATCTGCCTGTGGATCAAGCGTCAATTCTCCGCCGCCTCGAAATTTTCCGGCAGGATACAACCGCTTCACACTCCTCAGGCAGCTTTTGCCTCAGAGCCCCCGACAAAACCTGCGTGAGCCGCGACGTTTGCCGTTGCGTTTCAGGCAAAACCAGCGACGCAGAGGCACGGATCACTCCTCTGTCCGGCGATACAAGCCGTGCTCGATCACAAACACTTCCACAGCCTTGGGTGTCAGAAAACGCAGACTTCGACCATCGCGAACACGGTCTCGCAATTCTGATCCGGAAATATCTGTTCCCGGCATCTGCAGCGTCAGGATGCGATCCGCAATCTCGGGGCCGACCCATTTTGCAACCTGCTCATCCTGCAGTTTCGGCAACCCCGGTCGATTGCAGCAAACCAATGTGGCGAGTTTGCTGATCCGTTCAGGCTCGCGCCATGAGAGAAAATCCCGCAAAGAGTCCGCTCCGGTCAGAAAGTACAATTCGGCACCCGGAAACTCAACCGCAATTTCCTGAAGCGTATCGACGGTATACGAGGGGCCCTTGCGTTTGAGTTCCCGGTGATCAACCACAAATTCCCGGTATCCTGAGACCGCAAGGGCCAGCATATCAGCCCGTACTCTGCCATCGGAAATCTCATGGTGCAGCTTGTGTGGTGGCGTCGCTGCCGGGACAAATCGAACTTCGTCGAGTCTTAATTGCTCCCGACAGGTTTCCGCCAACAACAAATGCCCGTAATGCACCGGGTCAAATGTGCCTCCAAAGATTCCAATTCGCATAGTGTCACCAGCCTTCAGCCGGGTTCTGAGTACTTATCATGCAGATAGTAACAGCTTTTCCATTTCTTTCACCGGCACAGCCTGCGGCAGGTGCGGGTTTATGGTAATGTTCTCTGAATAGATCATAGAGAGAAACTGCTGAAGATTCAGCGACTGGGTCGTCGATTCTGTGCATGTCGGACCCTTACCTATTCAAGACGAAAGCCGCTCCAGGAATGAATAGCCATGACTGCGACTGTATCAACCCGGACGAATGGCACCAAAACCTGCTCGAAGGATGCAACGATGTTGTCATCCGACTGACGCATGTGATTGATCTCCTGAAAAAATGTCATCAAGCTGATTTGCCATTGTCGCGACGTCTGCGACTTGTCGGAGTCGCTGAGGATACACTCGTGCCTGTCTCCGTTAAAACCGCCTCACCGTTAAAACCGCCCCGTTGCTTGACTCTCCGAGTCGAGTCAGCCAACGCAGCCGCCACTGAAAAAGAGTTTTCCGTAGCTTGACTCTCCGAGTCGAGTCAGCCAACGCAGCCGCCACTGAAAAAAACTGCCGAAACGAAGACTGTTGTGCCGCAAACAGTCATCCGCCCGTAGAGTGCCGCTGGGCAATATGCTGCGATTGGATGTTCATGCTGGACATGCACCTTGCAGCCGCATTCACACATTCTGTCAAGTTTGCGGGAAAACGGAAGAATGCGGCGGACAGTGCGGGTGAGGTCGCGTTTTCCAGGGAATGGCGTCGTTTCCGGGGCTGGGTCAGGGACTTGAGAATTCAATTGTCGTTCTGCTCACGGTGTGTGACACTGCCGGACTACAATCATGGACGAAATCCTGAAGTACAGACCCTCTGAGATTGCCATCATGGCTACGGCATCAGTCAACCTTGACTCGCAGACTTTGGAACTGGAACGAATTCGTGCCCGATGTGTCGCCGCGCGGGATGTGGTCAATTCTGTGCGACGGCAGTTGGCGGAACTGACCGATCAGGAATCGGAGTTGACGGGCTCCATTCAAAGTCGGTACGAATCAGAATTACGGGTGCAGTTGGAGCGAATGGGTCAGGCTGTTCAAGATCGACTGATGCAGTGCGAACATGACATCAGCAGCGTACGTGAAGCAGCCCGTGATTCGCGCGAGCGTAAATTGAGTGACCTGGTGGCGGTCGTCAAAGTGGATACGGCTACCATTCGCCAGAGACTTCAGAGCGAACTCTGGGTTTTGCAGTCTGTGTGTGACGAATCGAATGAAGACACTCCGGTGCGCGAAGCTGAACGTGCGCATGAAATCTTTCAGACGCAGCAGACGTTCGCGGCACAACAATTGAGCGATCTGGATGCCAGAGTTCAATTCACCTGCAAGTATCTTGATCATTGTCATGCCGGTACGGATTCAACCATACCCCCAGTCAATGTGCAGATCAAAGGCCGCGAAGCCAGTCATGCTCTCGCGATGGAGCAGTGCGATCGGGCCATGGCGTCCGCCGGTTTGATTGATCGCCAGAGTCTGCCTCAATGGATATGCGGTCTTCGAATCTGGGGACTGACGCTGTTGATTTTCTTCGTCGTTGCCATCGTAGCGACCGGAGTCCGGGCCGACCTGCGATTGTTCCTGAATCCTGAACTGCAGAAGCCGGACTGGCACTGGTTTGGCGTATCCTGCCTGATCGGTGCCGCGACTGCCGTGTTGTGCGGAACGGTTTTGCTGGTTTTGGTGCAGTCACGGCTCCGAGCGGGCTATGAGGAAATGTTGCAGCATGTGGCCAACGCCAAAGCCGCCATTGAATACTGGTCGCAGAAAAGTCAACAGGAATTGAAGCGTGTGGATGCGGCTGCGGATACCTGGAAGACCGCCATGGTGCAACATCGCGAACAGCACTCGGCAAAGCTGCAGAAAGCAGCAGACGAACTGATCTGCGGTCGCACGAATGCTTACAACGATCAAATTTCACGCGTTGAAAAGCTGACTCAGGAACAAATTGCGGCACATGAGGCCGAATCGGCGCGGCAGCAATCCGCTGTCGAGATCTGGCGAGGACAGGAGATCGCACGAATTCAGGCGACATTGGAGTCCGAACACGATCAGTCACTTGCTGCGATGGTCACACGCACGTCGGCAAAACGCAAATCACTGCTCGCCGAAGAATCGGACACAATGACACAGTGGAAGGCGGATATTGCCATTGCGCGGGCACTGGCCCGCAGCAGTCGCGAACGGGTCGCCACATTTCCCCGGTGGTCGCAGATGCGAGGTGCCAACTGGAATGTACCGACGTCGCTCCCTGAAGCGTTGCCGATCGGTGATCTGCTGGCGACGCTTCCCGCACCGCCGCAGGGCGATGGTCGAGAACCAGCTGCGAACCTCTGCCTTGAATTGCCAGCCATTCTGAATTTTCCCCGCGACACATCGATTGCGATTGAACACGATGCGGCGGGTCGCGAACCAGCTCTGGAATTTGTGCGTTCGATTCTGTTGCGGCTGCTGACCAGCATCATGCCGGGGCGAGTTCAGTTTACGCTCATCGATCCAGTGGGACTGGGACAGAGCTTTTCCGCTCTGATGCACCTTGCAGACTTCGACGAACTCCTGATCAGTAACCGTATCTGGACCGATGCGACACAAATTCGCGACCGTCTTCAAAAAGTGACCGAACACATGGAGAGTGTCTTTCAGACATATCTTCGCAGTGAATTTGAATCGATCGAAGACTACAACGCCGCTGCGGGCGAGGTCGCGGAACCATATCATTTTGTGGTCGTCGCCGGATTTCCCGCTGCGTTTACCGAAGAGGCGGCTCGCCATTTGACCAGCATCATCACCAGCGGCCCGCGGTGTGGCGTGCATGCGATCGTGACATGGTCCCCGAATCAGCCGATTCCACGCTCGTTCGACATCAACGATCTGCACGAATGCTGTACAGAGTTTACGGTCACAGATGGCCATGTCATTCCGAGTCTTGCGTCGCCGAGTTCAATCGAATTCGAATCATTCGCACCACCGGATTCTGCAGACTACGTCAGGCTGGTCCGCGCTGTGGGTGAACAGTCGCGTGACGCGAGACGAGTGGAAGTTTCGTTTAGTCGCATCGCTCCGAAACCTGAGGCCATCTGGAGCCAATGCTCCGCCGACGGACTGGATATTCCGATCGGGCGGGCAGGTGCGGCGCGTCTGCAGTTCATGAGACTGGGGCGCGGCACCAGTCAGCACGTCCTTGTGGCTGGAAAGACTGGTTCCGGGAAATCTACGCTGTTGCATATTTTGATCACAAATCTGGCGCTGTACTACAGTCCTGATGAAATTCAGTTTTATCTCATCGACTTTAAGAAGGGCGTTGAATTTCGCACCTACGCTGCCAATAAGCTGCCTCATGCCCGCGTCGTGGCGATTGAGAGTGATCGCGAATTTGGTTTGAGCGTTCTGGAACGCCTCGACGAAGTCCTCCAGGAACGAGGTGAGTTGTTTCGTATCCGGGGCGTGCAGGATGTTCCTTCGTTCCGCCGACAGTTTCCTGGCGAACGGACGCCGCGGCTGCTGTTGCTGATCGATGAGTTTCAGGAATTCTTCACAACCGAGGACCGTGTTTCGTCCCGTGCATCGCTACTGCTTGACCGCCTCGTGCGACAGGGCCGAGCGTTTGGAATTCATGTAATTCTTGGTTCGCAGACGTTGGGAGGAGCGTACTCACTCGCCCGCAGCACAATGGGACAAGTGGGAGTGAGAATTGCACTGCAGTGCAGTGAAAGCGACGCACATTTAATCCTGAGCGAAGAGAATTCTGCTGCCCGCCTGCTGACGCGCCCTGGCGAAGCGATCTACAACGACGCCAATGGGATGGTCGAAGGCAATCATCCGTTTCAGATCGCATGGCTGGATGAAGCGAAGCGAGAATCAATGATCCTCGCCATGATTCAGCGGCCCGACTATCGTCAAAATTCCGACAGCCGCATGATCGTCTTTGAAGGCAATGTCGCCCCCAGCCTGGAACTTTGCAGTCCACTCAACGCATGGCTTTCCAGTACGCCGGATGCCACGCGACACTTTGTTGATACTCTGCCTGTATGGATCGGCGAACCTGTGGCAATCGCCGCACCAATGTGCGTGGAGTTTCGGCGGTCCGGTGGCCAGAACGTGTTGATTGTTGGCCAGGAAGGAGATCTGGCCGACACAATTCTGGCATCCATGATCGTGAGCTGGTCAGTCGGTTCTCCCAAACCACCGGACGACAGAACATCGCAGCTCACATTGCTGCACGATGGACGAGATCGAGCGTCCCAGGCACGATTTGCCGAAACATTTACGCCGGAAATTGCGCGACGGTTTCGCCTTGCCGAAGCCATAGAAGCGGATTCCGTCGTGAGCGATCTCTGGCTGCAAATGACAGCGCGGGAAAGCGGAGATGCTCCGCCTGATAGCCCGGAGTTGATTCTGGCAATCCGCAACATCGGGCAGTTTCGTTCGCTGCGGCGCGATGAAGACGATTATGGATTGGCGGGCTTCGGTGCGGCAAAGGCAGCGACATCAGCGACGATGCTGGGTGACCTGATTCGCAAGGGGCCGTTGGTGGGAATTCATGTGATAATCTGGTCCGACACCTTCAGCAACGCCATGCGCTGGTTATCGACGTCGCTGCTGCGTGAATTCGACAACCGCATTGCATTCCGTCTGAATCAGACGGATTCGGCCAGCCTGATCGACACCCCGGTGGCTGCGGCGCTCAGCCCGGGCCGTGCAATCCTGTATCGCGATCAAACTGGAACAGCCGACCGTTTCCGACCGTTCAACTGGCCTTCCAATGAATGGCTGCAATCCATCAGTGGCGTCAACGAGGTCCCGCAGGATCAGCTGGAATTCGATATTGACGAAATCACGATCGAGTGAATCCAGAGTGCGGTGACTCGTGACCGCTTGCTTTCAGCAACAATTGCTTACAGTCTTGTTCTGACCCATATCTTTGACGTATCGACTTGCGATTCGCTGCGGAGCAGCGGCGTGCGGTAGCCTGCGGTGAAACCGCAGGTCGTCAGCACACAGAACTAAGGCAGAAATCCGCACAGCACATTTTGGCGGCTCTGCAGTTTTTCGATCATTTGATTGAGTTCCCGCATCTGTGGTATGGATTCACGGCGAATGGACGGGTCGCCTTAAGGGAGGGGATTTCCATTGGCATCCGTCTTTGGCCTGAAATCTCCGTCTTCAGAATTCATGCCGGGACTGATGTAGTCAGGATAAATGATCGGGGCATCACCCTGCACCGTGTCCTGCAATTGTTCCGTCGTCTGCGAATTCTGGCGATTGGTCCAGCGGAAATTCCAGACCAACAACACCAGCAGGCAAGCGGCGACGACGCTTCCGGCGACCCGCGCACGACCGGCCCAGCGCCCATAGCGCACCTGCCGATGCATGTCCAGCACGACACGATCACGGAGACCCAAAGTCAATTGAGGCAACGTACCGGCGGCTTGAAGGAGATTGTGCTCCGGCAGCGATGGTTCTGGAATCTTCAGAAAGGGATCACTCATAGTATTCACACTTCCAGTCCAGAAAAAAGGCCAGACGAACAGCAGGCGGGAAAATTCGGGGGGTTATCGGACAAGTGTTTCAAGACTTCGTTGGAGTTTTTCCATGGCATATCGATATCGGCTGGCCACAGTATTCTGGGACAGTCCAAGTGCTTCGGCGATTTCAGCAAACGTCAACTCTTCCCAATGCTTAAGAATGACAACCTCGTATTGATTCCTGGGAAGAGACTTCAGCATTCGCCGCACGGTGTCGGCGGTTTCCTCGTGAACAATTTTTGACTCAACACTTTCTTGGCCCGAACCGCGTTCGGCAACTTGCAAACCTGTCCCTTTACGCTTCTGAATGATCCGCAAGGCTTCATTGCGAACGGATCGAATCAGATACGGCCATGGCGCGTTGGCTTTGGCCAACAGCCGTGGCTTGAATGCGATCCGCGCGAAAGCCCCCTGCAATGCATCCTCGGCATCCGGCTGATTTCCAGTAATCGTGATGGCAAACCGAACCAATCGCTGAGCTACCAGGTCAAACATCTCGGTCAGCGCACGTTCGGGTTGCTCGGTCAGCCGATCGAAGCAGGAGCGAAAATTTGCCTGAAAGTCAGAGGATTCGTGTGGGCTCACGGCATTACCAAAAGTCGTTCTACCGGCAAGTTTGTCTGCCAGATTTGGAAATTCTCAGTAAGAACGATACTTTCCCGAGCTGGAAATGGCCAATGCAGGCATCAAAACTTTGTCATGCAGGCGACTTGCACATCTTACTATACTTCACGCGGCTGACAATCAGGTATCCGCCGGAGTGCGTTAGCACCCGTTTTTTGGCGCGAATTCCGACGAAACCTTCATTCCTGACCGCGTGAGATACTACTCCTCCAATTGAAAAGGATTTTCTGTGTTCAACACCGTGGCCGTGGCTGGCGCGACTGGTGCCGTAGGGCGAATTATCCTGCAATTGCTGGCAGAACGTAAGTTCCCGGCAAACAACTTTCGCTTCCTCGCTTCGGCGCGCAGCGCCGGGCAGATCATCGATTTCGCTGGCAAGCAGGTCACCGTCGAAGAGTTAACCCACGACTGCTTTGAAGGAATCGATCTCCTGATCGGCAGCACTCCGGATGAGATCGCGGCCGAATTCTTCCCGTCCGCCATCAAGGCCGGCTGCAAGGTGATTGACGAATCCGGCTATTGGAGGATGAATCCGGAAGTCGCTCTCGTTGTACCGGAAATCAATCCCCAGGCGGCGCTCGATGCAAAGGGAATCATCTCCAGCCCGAACTGTTCAACCACACAGATGGTGCTGGCTCTGAAGCCTCTTCACGATGCCGCAAGAGTTCGCCGTGTTGTCGTAAGTACCTACCAGGCCACAAGTGGAGCAGGTTTGCAGGGCACAGCCGATCTGTTGGCCGGCAGCCGCGCATCACTGGAAAACGCTGACTATCAGTACAAAATCTTCAAGCATCCGATTGCCTTCAATGCAATTCCTCAGATCGGCGGCTTTAAGGAAAATGGCTACACCAGCGAAGAACTGAAAATGGTCTATGAGACTCGTAAGATTCTCGGCGACGAATCGATTCAGGTCTGTGCGACGTGTATCCGGATTCCGGTTTCCAATTGTCACAGCGAAACAGTGAATGTGGAGACAGAACGACCTCTTTCCGCCGAGGAAGCTCGGTCACTGTTCGCAGCAACACCGGGAATCACGGTGATGGACAACATTGAGTTGGGACATTACCCGATGCCATCCAACTGCGACGGAAGTGATCAGGTGTTTATTGGTCGGATCCGAAAAGACATGTCGCATCCGAACTGTATTACGTTCTGGTGCGTATCTGACAACCTGCGGAAAGGCGCGGCCACTAACGCCGTTCAGATCGCTGAATTGCTGGCGAAACAACTATAATGCGAGCGGTCGGAATTGAAATATTTCTTTGGCGAGCGGGGGATGTCAATCCCCTGATTGACCGCGTGAACACTGCAAAAATCAGGGGACTTACCTCCCCCGCTCGCCGAACGCAGCTCCGCCGTTTTTCATCAACGACAATTCATGGAAATCTGAAGAAATTCAGGGCAAAGACTGTGGCCTTGGGAGGCATTACTGCGATATCCTTCGGCAGCAAGGTGAGACTGAGTCTCATTTGCGACATGCCTATGGCGTGCCATCAATCATCTGGGTTTAAGTGCATGGGATCGTTCGCGGTCCTTGTTTTTCCCGTTTTTGAGCTGGCGGTGGTCTTGTGAATACAATGCGATTGGCTGATTTGACTCCCGGAGCATCTGCGACTGTAACGGCAATTTCAGGGGCAAGTCGGATTGCCTCGCGGCTCATGGAAATGGGATTCGTGCCTGGCGCAGCCGTTCAGATGTTGCGGAGAGCGCCGTTTGGTGGTCCGATTCAATACCGCGTCCACAGTGTCTCGATCTCCATGCGAGTTGCCGAAGCAGCGTGCATTTCTGTCACGAACGATGTGGCATGGTCTGAGCCTCTCGCCACTGCTTCCGTCGCCGAGTTGCAGGTTGCCTCGACTTGATGGACGGAGTCGAGCGACGTGACTTTCCCTTCGCCCCCGCCCTCAATTCGCTCCGCCAGGACCCGCCCGGCGCGAGTCGCTTTGATTGGCAATCCGAACACTGGTAAGAGTACGCTCTTCAATGCGTTGTCCGGCATGCGCGTCCGGACTGGAAATTACCCAGGCGTGACCGTCGAAAAACGTGTTGGGCACGCGCAGTGGTCGGGGCGTAACATCGAACTGATTGATCTGCCGGGCACGTACAGCTTATCGCCAAAGTCCCCTGATGAAATGGTCGCCGTTCAGGTGTTGACCGGTTGTTGCGATGAGCCGAAGCCTGATCTGATCATCTGCATCTGTAATGCATCGGCCCTGGGACGGAATCTGTATCTTGTGACTCAGGTTCTGGAAGTCGATTGTCCGGTGATTCTCTGCCTGAACATGTGGGATGCGGCTGTTCATGCAGGAATTCAGATTGATACAGAATCTCTGGGTCGTGAACTGGGTGTGCGTGTCGTGCCGACGTCGGCCACGCTTCGAGAAGGGTTGACCGATCTCAAGACGGCTGTGGTTGAATCGCTGACTGCGTCGGAGGCTGTTTCAGAGGGCACGTCACAGCAGACTTGTGCCAATGCCGCCCGCATTCTCGCTGGGCCAGTTTCAGTGGAAATTGACCGGCTCGAAGAAATGCTGGCGACGCTCGGCATCCCGGCGGCCAGGCGTTCGCCATTCCTCGTGACTCGAAGTCTGCTTGATCCTGGCGGCTCGGTGGAATGTCTCCTGACAAACGACGCCGGATCCGCGTACCGTGAAGCGCTTGAAGAATCGCGAAAAGTCCTTGCCGCAGCAGGTGATGAGATCCCCGGCATCGAAGCCAGACAACGGTACCGATTTATCAACGAGTTGTTGTCGCGCGTGCAGACTCGATCCAGGGCACCTTCGGCGACACTCACAGACCGCATTGACGCCGTCCTGACGCATCGCTACTTTGGATTTCTGATCTGCCTCGCAGTTCTGATGTTTGTGTTTTCGACGATCTACTGGTTTTCACAGCCAGTGAGCGAAGGCGTAGAAGGGGTATTGGGGTGGATCAGCTCGCAGATCTATGGCTCGATGGCACCGGGACCGCTGCGGAGCTTACTGACAGAAGGAATCGTGGCTGGCGTCGGTTCAGTGCTGGTCTTCCTGCCGCAGATCTGTCTGCTGTTCCTGTTTATCGGCCTCCTCGAAGACTGCGGCTACATGTCCCGGGCTGCGTTCATGATGGATCGGCTGATGGGACTGCTGGGACTGAGCGGTCGCTCGTTCCTGCCGCTGATGTCATCGTTTGCCTGTGCTGTTCCGGGAGTGATGGCGACGCGCGTGATCGATGATCGGCGAGACCGATTCGTCACGATCCTGATTGCGCCGCTGATGAGTTGTTCGGCTCGACTGCCGGTGTATGTTTTGATGATTGGTGCGTTCATTCCGGATACGCATCTGCTTGGCGGCTGGCTTCCGTTGCGGGCAGTTGTGCTTTTCGCAATGAGCACATTGGGACTGGTCGTCGCCGTTCCCGTGGCACTGATTTTGCGCAAGACGTTGCTGCGCGGCGAACCGTCCCCGTTCCTGCTGGAGTTGCCGGATTATCGCATGCCGTCGATGCGTGTGGTGCTGCTGCGAGTTTGGGAGAGCGGCATGTCATTCGTCGTCCGCGCCGGCACGCTGATCTTCGCCACAAGCGTGCTCGTGTGGGCCGCCGGTTCGTTTCCCGGCGATCATGCTCAGCAGTATGCGTTGACCGCCAGGATCGAAGAGCTGCAGAAAGAGGACGCCGAGATCAACGCGGCGGAGATCGAAACCCTGTCGGCACAGCTGAATCTGCAAAACTCACAGCTTCTGGAAAAAAGCCTGTTGGGCCGGACGGGAATCGCCATCGAACCCCTTGTGAAACCGCTCGGCTGGGACTGGCGAATCGGAGTGGGAGTGATTGCATCGTTTCCGGCTCGCGAAGTCGTCATCGCCACGCTGGGAACAATTTACAGTCTCGGCGGCGATGTGGACGAAGAGAACAACGGACTTCGGGACACTCTGAAGGGTGCCACATGGCCCGATGGAACGCCCGTTTTTTCGATCCCGGTCGCCGTCTCCATTATGGTCTTCTTTGCACTCTGTGCGCAATGTGTCTCCACCTTGATGGTCATCCGTCGCGAAACAAACAGCTGGCGCTGGCCAGTATTTTCCTTCGTGTACATGACGGTGCTTGCCTATGTCGGCGCATTCCTGACGTATCAGATCGGAATGCGTTTTTAAGAAGCGGTTCCCGGAACTCACAGGGTGGCCCAGCTTGATTCAAGCTGGGTGCGCAGCACAAGAAACTCAGTGCGCACATCGAATCAAGGAATGACGTTGTTCCCGTTTGAACGTCAACTCTGAGTTTCTTGTGCCTTCGGCACCCAGCTTCTCCGAAGCTGGGTCGCGGCGTGGCCCAGCTTGTTTCAAGCTGGGTGCGCAGCACAAGAAATTCAGGGCATACTTCGAATCAAAGAATGACGTCGTTCCTGTTGGAAGGTTAACTCTGAGTTTCTTGTGCCGTCGGCACCCAACTTCTCCGAAGTTGGGCCACCCGACGAACCCCCAGTTCCCTTCTGGGTGGCCCAGCTTGTTTCAAGCTGGGTGCGCAGCACAAGAAACTCAGTGGATACATCGAATCAAAGAATGACGTCGTTCCTGTTGGAAGGTCAACTCTGAGTTTCTTGTGCCTTCGGCACCCAGCTTCTCCGAAGCTGGGCCACCCAACCTACAATGATGCGCGCATAAAACAGCGCAAGACTCTAACCCGTGCAGCAGACACGGGGCACATTGCGTGCCACAGGTCAGCGCTTCGTTGGTCGCGATTTCACAGGTTTGACGTGCCAGATTTCATCCGCGTATTGCTGAATCGTGCGATCACTGGAGAACCAGCCGCTGGCTGCGGTATTCAGGATACTCATGCGATTCCAGTCTGCCCTGGCCTGATAGGCTTCGTTCACCATTTTCTGGGCATCAATGTAGCTCCGAAAGTCGCCGATCGTGAGCCACGGATCGTGCCCGTTTCGCAATCCGGAGGTCAGTAGATTGAAGATGCCTGGTTCCGACCCGTTGAAGTGTCCACTCTCCAGCAGGCTCATCACACGCTGAATGTCTGCATCGTGCGCGATGATCGCATTCGGATCGTAGCCTGGGCGAATCTCCGTGACCCCATCTGCCGTCAGTCCGAACAGGAAAAAATTCTCCGCGCCGACCTGTTCCCGAATTTCAATGTTAGCGCCGTCGAGTGTTCCGATCGTCAATGCCCCGTTCATCATGAACTTCATGTTGCCGGTTCCGGAGGCTTCTTTACCGGCTGTCGAAATCTGTTCAGAGAGTTCCGTTGCCGGACAAATGATCTCCATCGCCGACACACGATAATTCGGCAGGAACACAACTTTCAACAGATGGTGAGTCTTCGTTTCGGCATTCACGACAGCAGCCACATCGTTGATGAGTTTGACGATCAGTTTTGCAACATGATAACCGGGTGCCGACTTACCGCCGATCAAAACGCAGCGAGGAACCATCCCGACCGTGTCTCCACGGAGAATTCTGTCGTACAGGTGGATCACATGCAGGATGTTCAGTAATTGTCGTTTGTATTCGTGGATTCGTTTCACCTGCACATCAAAGAGTGCATCAGGATCGAAACGAACGCCCGTGCGTTCATTGACATATTTGATCAAGGCCAGCTTGTTGGTCTGCTTGACGGCCTGCCAGCGGTCGCGGAATGCAGCATCGTCGGCATACGGAACGAGAAGAGAGATCTTCTCAAAATTCATCTGCCAGTCCGTACCGATTGTTTCGTTCACCAGATCCCGCAGACCCGGATTACAATGACTCAACCAGCGTCGTTGCGTGACGCCGTTCGTTTTGTTGTTGAATTTCTCCGGCCACAGTTTATAGAAGTCTGCAAACAGACCGGACTTCAGTAACTTTGTGTGCAGCCCGGCAACTCCATTGACAGAAAAGCTGCCGACGATTGCAAGGAATGCCATGCGAACATGTGGATGATCACCACCTTCAATCAGCGACATGCGATCTCTGATCGCCACATCGTCCGGCCAGAGTTTTGCGAGTTGCACTTTGAATTGTTTGTCAATTTCGCGGATGATGTCCATCAGGCGGGGCAGGAGTCGACCAAACAGCGAAACAGACCAGCGTTCCAGCGCTTCCGGCAGCAACGTGTGGTTGGTGTACGCCATACATTGCGTCGTGATTTTCCATGCGTCGGTCCATTCGAATCCCTGTTCATCCATCAACAGACGCATCAGTTCCGGTACGGCACATGCCGGATGAGTGTCATTCAGTTGAAAACAGTTGTATTTGCCGAACTCACTGAAATCCTCACCGTGAATGGCAATCCATTCACACAACACATCCTGCAGACTGGCAGAGACAAGAAAGTACTGTTGCTTCAGACGCAGCTCCTTCCCGTTTTCGCTCGCGTCGTTGGGATACAGCACCATTGAAATCTGTTCGGCGAGATTTTTCTCTGCGACTGCTTCTGAGTATCCGCCGGAATTGAATTCTGCGAGGTTGAATTCGTCGGTTGCAGATGCACGCCACAGTCGCAGCGTATTGACTGTTCCGTTCTTGTGTCCCGGAATCGGCATGTCGTATGGCACGGCCAGAATGTCCTGCGTGTTGGCCCAGCGCGCAGAAGGTTTTCCGTTGCTGTCTACGAAGTAATCCGAATAACCGTAGAAACTTATGCGTCGTGTATCTTCGGGACGCTCCAGTTCCCATGGATTGCCGTCTCGCAGCCAGTGATCCGGATCTTCAACCTGTCGTCCGTTTTCAATGTGTTGATTGAACATTCCGTATTCGTAGCGGATTCCGTAACCAGTGACCGGGAGTTGCAGATTGGCACAACTGTCGAGAAAACAAGCAGCAAGTCTCCCAAGACCACCGTTTCCAAGACCAGCGTCATGTTCCAGTTCGGCGGTTTCTTCCAGCGTGATGCCGTAACTCTTCAGACTGTCGCGCACGGTCTCTTCGAGATCCAGGTTCAGGACAGCATTGGTCAGTGATCGTCCCACCAGAAATTCGAGCGACAGGTAAAAGACACGCTTCCTGCCACTGTGACTGATCTTTTCATGCGTATTTTTCCAGTGCGCGACCAGCCGATCCCGCACGGCGATTGCAAGCGCTCGATACAGATAGTGGGGATCCACATGCTGATCATGGTGCCCCAGCGTGAAATTCAAATGGCGATGAATTTCCAGTTCAATATCAGCAAGGCAATGGGCAGGATCCAGACGTGCAGGTTTTGACATGCTCTTATTCACCGATTTTTGGGAAATGACAGTACTACTGTGGACGAATGATCAGGGCACCTGAATTGTGCGAACATGATGACGAAATATCTCGCCGGAGTCACATCGATTCCATTTTCTCTTTACTTCAGGGAATGGGTGATGATTCTGCTTCCCGAGATGCCTCAGTCAACTTCTTCAGCTCGGCCCGTTCCGGTCGAGCCTTGTAGAAGGGATCGAGCGGAAAACAGCCGGAGACCATGCCGTTTCTGGGGGCGGTCGTGCAATCGCTGAACGTGCGGCAGATTTTTTTGCGAGTCAGCATGCGACCGGCTGCCACATCCGCAGGCAGGTCAGGATACGACAGTACCATCCGGCCAAGTCCAATACTGTCGGCCATTTTGAGTCGCAGAACTGCCTGACCGACATGTGGTAACCATTCCTGCAGGTACGAGTAGCCGGTTCCGACAACGATCATTTCCGGCACGCGGCGTTTGAGCTCTGCAGTCGCTGAAATCTGCCGATGAACTCCCACGAGCGGATCTTCCGGCGGCTGATAACCGTCCGAGGGAGGAAACAATGCCGGCCTCTGAATATGCGGATTGTAGTACGGGCTGCCGCAAGTTGAACACAGAAGATCGATGCCCAGCGAACGCAGCAATTCCAGAAATTGCTGCGGCTCGTCCAGATTGATTCCCAGTCCGGTACCATCACCGCCAAACGCAAATCGATAGTCGCGTGCCTGCAACGGCACACCGGTCCTGTCGTCGATTGTACCCGGATGAAACGGCACAAAATCAAAGATGCTCAGCCGCACTCCTATACCCAGACCCGGCACTTCAGTTCGAATACCAGCGACAATCTCCCGCAGAAACCGCGTTCGATTTTCAAAACTGCCACCAAACTCACCGATTCGATCGAATCCCGACAGAAACTCATGGCCCAGATAACCGTGACAATGCTTGATATCGACCCACCGAAAACCAGCCTTCTGAACCTGGCGACAGGCAACAACAAAATCATCGATCAGCCGCTTGATGTCATCGTCTGACAACACAGCGTCGCTGTTCGTGATTCCATGTTTTGCGTCGAGAATGGGATGGTGGTAAGCAATCTGCGGCTCAAGTCGCTGCTTGTCGTTCGGTCTGGCGAAACGCCCGGAATGTGTCAGTTGCAAGCCAACCAACAGGTCGTCAGTGCTGCCGATATGTTCCTGGTGAGCCCGTTCAAGGATGTTTCGTAACGCTTCCAGATCGCCCACGGTATCCGAGTTGATCAGGAGCTGGTTGGGATTCGCGCGACCGTCCGGACGAACGGCGACTGCTTCGCCGCCCCAGATAAGTTTCGCTCCGCTGCGTCCGAAGTTTTTCCAGCGACGACGGGTCAGGTCTGTCGGACGACCGTCGGTTGTTCCATCCCAGCCTTCCATCGGCAGGATGCACCAGCGATTGCCGATTTTTCCGCAAACCGAACTCAGCGACTGTTCGAGCGGTGCGTGAGCGCCGATATCCACGGTCTCATCGAATGGCAGATCCAGTTTCAGATCATCAAGACGATGTTGAAATTGCAGTGGCGTTTTCAACGTGGAAACGCGAGGGAATATCATGGGAGCCTTTCGAAACAGGTGATGCTGCCAACAAATCTTGACATTCCGAAATGAGTTGTCCAGCGTGATCTCTATCGTCTGCAATCGATGGAGTTGCAGTCCCTCTTTCAGGCTGAAGTTCCGGCAAATGTCAGAACTACGAGCAGCAAAAAAGCAGCAAAAGATTCCAGACAAGTTAAGTTGAGCAGGACTTTGCGGTTGGGAGAATCAGTGCTGGTTCTTTGCAATCCAATTCAAGGCTCTTCGAGATCATGCGGCACAGCACTTGGCTCCTGGCCCTTTTTGCTGCAGCCGTCTGGGGACTGACCTGGAATAGTTCACCGCCCGTAAAAATGGTGGTGATTGCTTTCTGGATCTTCCTGGTGGTCAAATCCCAATCGCTGCGGCGAATCAACAAAGAACATGCGAATGGATTGAATACTGCGGAACTGCTCCAATGGTTCTTTCTTACTCCCACGTTGGACGCAGATCGATTCTTCTTCGCAACGCGCTCAATTACTAATCGACCCGGAGCAGTGCAATGGGTCTTCGCCGCTTTTAAGGCCGTTGTCGGAGCGGCTCTGTTTTTCATCGTCGCTGGACAGTTTGTTCACAGCCATGTCATCGTCGCAGGATGGGTTGCGATGGTCGGCATTGTCATGATGCTGCATTTTGGGTTGCTGGAACTGATCGTCCTGTGGTGGCGATTTCGCGGACGAGACATTCGGCCTTTGATGCAGCAGCCGTTGCAGGCGTCATCACTCAGTGATTTCTGGGGGCAACGGTGGAATACGGGATTCCGCGACTTTACGCATCAGCACATCTTTCGGCCATTGTGCCGACACTCGAATGCGCGGGTCGCCACACTGGCATCATTCCTTTTTTCCGGGGCGATCCACGAACTGGCAATCTCGGTTCCTGCCGACAGTGGATATGGACTGCCGTTCGCGTATTTCGTCGTTCAATGGTTCGGAATCACTTCGGAACGGAGCGCATCCTGGCGTGGATGGCCCCTGCGATCCGGCTTTCCAGGATGGTTGTTCGCGGCTTTGTTCCTCGTGGTCCCGGCAGGACTCCTGTTTCATAAGGGATTTGTCTGCGATGTGATTGTTCCGCTGATTCCTCAGTGCTTCGTGAAGAAATGACAAAGGAAGACATCACATGCCAACGCTGCAGAATCTGATCATGATCTCGGGAGTACTTCACCTCGGCACGTTGCTGGGCAGCGCACAGGTGCCAAAGGAATTGAAGTTTCGCGACGAGTTGCCGAAACTGAATCCATTATTGCAGCACTGGATTCTAGTTGCTGGCGGATACGTCGTACTCGACATTGTCGCATTCGGATTGTTGTCTCTGCTGTTTGCCGGTCAACTGGCATCCGGAGAACCACTCGCCCGGGGCGTTTGCGGTTTCATCTGCGTCTTCTGGGGAATCCGCCTGGTCATTCAGTTGTTTTTCTTTGACGCTCAGCCTTATCTTCGAAACTGGTTTCTGACGATCGGTTATCATGCGCTCACGGCAGTTTTTGCCTGGCAGACGCTCGTCTACGGCTATGCAGCGCTCGCCGGATTGTGAGTGACACGGACTCTGTCGAAAGCTGCTTGAGGAATTCAGCGCCACAATTTCTGTTCAGGCTGCAGGCTCCTGCACCTCGTCCTCGTGGTCCTCATCATGACCCGCATCTGCAATCGCGGGCAGGGTGCGCTGGCGGCGGAGTGTGGCGTAGTTTGGCAGGTCTTCCAGGCAGTGCAGGCCGAACAAGGTGAGGAACTGCCGAGTCGTCACGTACAGAAACGGGCGACCGAGCGAATCGTCTTCTCCGCCGATGCGGACCAGACTGCGATCCATGAGTTGACGGATCATTTCTGCCGCCTGCACCCCGCGAATCGCCTCCACATCAGCTCGTGTGACAGGCTGCTGATAGGCGATGATTGTGAGTGTCTCCATCATCGGGGATGACAGTTTCATTTCCGCCTGACGATTGTGCAACCGATCGAGCCACGGTGAAAGTGCAGCGCGCGTCATCAAAATATAGCCAGCGGCTGTCTGTTCGATGCGGAACGCCGACCGCGTTCGATCGTAGCTGTCATTCAGAACCTGCACAAATTGCTGCACCTCTCTTGCGTCGATCAAGCGGGCCACCTGGGCCAGCTTGCGGGCCGGGACTGCTCCATCCGCGATCAGGAGTGCGGCTTCCAGACGCGCGATGCGTATGGAGCGAATGAGGCCACCGTCAGGGAGAATCTGCAGTGCCGCGAGTGCAGACTTTTGCGAGCGGAACAATCGTTCAAGCCACAGCATTTTTTCGCGCTGAGGCTGTTGAGTTCCGAAGAGATCAGGATTTGCAATCTGTCCATTGCCACGAGGCATGATTGCGGAGTTTAGTCGTGTTGTGTTCCACATATGCGGCATGCGGTTGAGGATGACTCTATTCTACAGGATTTTGCTGTTGCCAGCGGGTGACCTGCTCCAGCACGTCGCGGGCACAGGCTTCGCGGCTGTCTCCAACGGCTTCGAAACGGAATCGCGTCTGTTCCTCCGGGCCGCGAAAAAATACGGCTAATCCGACCGGCGTTTTGTCGCCAGCCTCAAACCACATCGTCTTCAATGCACCCATCGCATTCAACTGTTCGACGACCTGTGCGGCGTCTGGCTTCTCGGGATCCGGATCTGACTCGATCAGCGGTACTTCTGCCTTTGGTGCTGGTTGCTTCATCGGCGGTGTTGACGGCAGCTCGACGTCGGACAGGAATGGATCATTACTCGCACGCCCCGGCGGTCGAGCACGGGGCGAGACGTCTCCTGGAGATTCAGCATCGGGAGAATTCGATTCCTGAAAAATGTCGTCTTCTGGATTCGATCCGTGATCGTCAGTCCCATTCAGAGGCGGATCAGAATGTCCGCGCTGCTCCTCAGTGATTGCTCCGGCAGAATCCGATTCAAATTCGGGGAAACCATCAAAAAGCGAATCATCAGCCTCGCGTTCGGAGGCACCGAGTTCCACCGAAGAGACACCGCCCTGCCCCGGCGGGCGGAGGAGAGCAACTGCCGGAACCACAATCAGTGGAAGCGTCATGAGTAATGTTGACAGCAGACCGCTGCGAGAGGAATCCATTCCCGCTCTTCCGATCATCACGAGTTTTTTTTCTACTCCAACGAGCAGATTCTGCCGGAGTTTAGGACAGACGTCCATTTGCCACAATTGCAATTTCAGCAATAAAAAATCCCAAAAAAAAACAGTTCCAAAGATTCTTCGACTAGTCGCTGCCGCTGCCTCACGTCTACACTCTCGGGATGTGAGTGGGACATTTACACTTTGCAGGCTCATGATGAAAACTGCCTCGCGTCTGATGGATCACTTTGACTTTGACTGATGACACGAGGATCCAAACAGCGATTGATAAACCAGACGCGGTCGAAAGTGGCATTAACCCGCAGCGTCAGCGAGAGCTGCAATTCTCAACCCCTTGCCGAGCCGACGCAGACCAGAATTACGATTCAGGAGGATACACATGGCACGGACTTCATCTTCAACACATTCACTGTTTTCACGGCGTGCCTTTGCCACCAGTCTTGCGGCAGTCGGTATGCTGGGAATTGCCGGTCAATCGGTTTGCGCTGACGAGACAACTTCGAAAGCGACCGAACATCCACTGATACCTGCGCTGGCTCACGCCAGGACCTGCATGGAAACTGTGAAGAAGCTGAGTGGCTACGAGAGCAAGTTTACCAAGACAGAGGTCGTGGGCAAACAAACAGTTTCCCAGACGATCAAGATCAAAGTGCGGCACGAGCCGTTCAGCGTCTACATGTATTTTGCCGAGCCTCATGCTGGTCGCGAAGTGATATTTGTCGAAGGCAGAAACAATAACAATCTGCTGGTGCATGAAGCGGGCTTCGCGTCCCTGATCGGAACGCTGGAACTGGCACCGACCGGCAGTCAGGCGATGTCCGAAAATCGTTATCCGATCACAAAGGCTGGTATCCAGAAAATGCTGGAGGCTGTGATCGAACAGTGGGAAGCCGAAACCAAATACGGCGAAACTGAAGTCAAATACTTCGAAGACGCGAAGATCGGCGAGATGAAGTGCCGCGTCATCGAGAGTTCTCACCCGGAGCCTCGCAAGCAATTCAAGTTTCATATAACACGAATCTGGATCGATGAGAAATCCGGACTGCCAGTGCGCGTGCAGCAGTTCGGTTTTCCTGCAAAGGAAGGCGCGAAGCCGCCGGTCTTTGAAGACTACACATTCACAGATATCAAAGCGGAAGTGCGACTGACGGACCGCGACTTTGATGCAAAGAACCCCAGCTACAATTACTAACGCATGATTGTCGAATCATCGCTGACGGAAACTCGAAGCATCGTGCGCGCCGCGCGCCAACATGGGCGGTCGGTCGGCTGCATTCCCACCATGGGTGCGTTGCATCAGGGGCACGTCAGTCTGATTGAAATTGCAAGACAGCAATGCGATTTCGTCGTCGTCACGATCTTCGTGAATCCGACTCAATTCGGTCCCAACGAAGACTTCACGCAGTATCCGCGCACACTGGCGGCGGATCTGGAAATGTGTCACGCTGCCGGTGCGGATCTGATCTTCACGCCGCCTGTGACCACCATGTACGCAGGATCGGCACAGACCATCGTACGGGTCACGAAACTGGCTCAGGTCCTGGAAGGAGCACATCGACCGGGACACTTCGACGGCGTATCCACCGTCGTTGCAAAACTGTTGAACGTCACGGAACCCGGACGTGCGTACTTTGGCCAGAAGGATTTTCAGCAGCAGCTGATCGTGCGACAGATGTGCGTGGACCTGGACCTGCCGGTGGAAATCATCACCTGCCCGATTATCCGTGAAGCAGACGGTCTGGCGATGAGCAGCCGAAATCGCTACCTGTCGGTCGTTGAACGCAAACAGGCGTCGCAACTGTTTCAAACTCTGAAACTTGCAGAAAACCTTGCTGAGAATTCTGCGCTGCCACCGCCTGAGATTGCCAGGCAAATGCTCGATTACTTGAAATCCGTGGACGGAATTGATGTCCAGTATGCGGTGATCGCTGATGCTTTGACCCTGGAATTGCTCACAGATCGATCAAATTCAGCAGTGGCGCTGCTTGCTGTCAAGGTTGGTTCGACACGTCTGATCGACAACCAGATCCTGCGGTTCCGCTAAAGTCGGCAACTCCGCTATGATTCGTCAACATGCTTGACGATTGAGCTCACAGGAGATCCTGCCGCTATGCGGAAAGTGTTGCTGCGTTTTGTATTCGACAATCTTTGGCAATGGCAGGCGGTTGGGAATGAATTGCATGTCGGTGCAGCCTGGTTGATGCTGCTGTGGGTCACGATCGTGGCCGTGACATTCGTCGTGATGTACGCGCAATCAAAGAAGGCGGCTGAGTCCGCGATGTCTGCGGGATTCTGGCTCATAGTTCCCTCAGCTCTGGCAGCCGTGTGGCTTCTTGAACTGCCGATCATGAAAACAGGCATCCCCGTTTTCGGATACGGCATGATGATGTTTGTCGGATTCTCGTCGGCCACATGGCTGGCGTCGCGTCGCGTCCGTCTGATCGGGCAGCCACCGGAAGTGATCTGGGATATGATGATGTGGGCCTTGATTCCCGGTCTGATCGGCGCAAGGCTGAACTACCTGATGCAGTATGGAAATCAGGTCTTTGCAGGCAAACATGGGATCGAATTGCTGGTGGCACCGTTTGCGCTGTGGGACGGTGGCATTGTATTTTATGGCAGCGTAATCGGCGGCATCGTCGGAGTTGTCTGTTATTGTCAACGTCGTGGGATTAACTCTCTCGCGATGCTTGACGTGATCAGCCCATCGATGTTCATTGGCGAAGGATTCGGACGCATCGGCTGCTTTCTGTATGGATGCTGTTACGGAAAAGCCTGCAACCTGCCGTGGGCCGTGCGATTTCCGCCGGACAGCCTGACTTACGAAAAGCTGGCACCGGCAGGCAGAGTCCTTGAGAACCCATTGTCAACCATATCACTGCATCCCACGCAGCTCTACAGTTCATTTGCCGCCTTTGTGCTCGCCGGAATTCTGGCATGGTATTTCCGCCGCCGTCCGTTTGACGGAGCGGTCCTGGCAATGGGAGGGATCCTGTATCCGATCAATCGCTTCGTGCTGGAGGCGCTCCGCGACGACGAGCCCAAACGGTGGGGCACTGACTTCACATATTCTCAACTGATCAGCATGGGACTGCTGATCACCGGAATCTGTGCCATGTACTATTTTTCGAAACGCGGCAGACTGACGAAAACTCCATCATAGACCTCGCAGAAGAATTACAGACAGATCTCCAGAGGCTGCGAAGTTCTTCAACATACTGTTTCCTGGCCGGGCCGAGTAACACACGGTGAATAGTTCTTCCGACCTGCAACTGATCGATGCGACGCTCACAGGCGATACGCGCGCGTTTGATGAGTTGGTTCGCAGATATCAGGATCGGCTTGTACACAGTCTGGAACATGCGCTGGGCTCCCGCGAGGATGCGCTGGATGTCGCGCAGCAGGCCTTTGTATTGGCCTGGAAGAAGCTGAATTCGTTTCGGCGCGAGGCAGGTTTTTATGCCTGGCTGTACCGGATCGCACGTAACGTTGCGATCAGTCGGATTCGGTGCCCGAAGATCAGTTCCGCGTCGCTCGATCATCTGCAGGAGGCCGCTGGCTTTGAGCCCGCCGACGGACACTCAGAATCCGCCCCGGAATATTCCATGCTGCAGGCGGAGCAGATTCAAATGGTCCAGACAGCGTTGCAGGAAATTGCGGAAGAGTTCCGGCAACCGTTCGTGTTGAAAGAAATCGATGGCTTTTCTTACGAAGAGATCGCTCGGATCATCGACATCCCACTCGGTACTGTCCGGAGCCGAATCTTTCGCGCACGACAGGAACTGATCGCGAAATTGCAAAGGCATTTGAAGCAGCAGGATTAGGTCAAGAAGGGGTCAACGGCATTCTCCTTGTCAAGATTGGGGGAGAACCATTTTTCAAAAAAACAAAAGGGTCAGACACGGGAATTCTCTCGCAAAAAAAAAGCTGTCACGAACATCGAAATGAGTTTTGAATCGAGATTGATGGATCGTGAATGCGTCGGTATAAAGCCGTCTTCACTTCGCGTGATGTTTGCGACAGTCTAACCACCGAAGATTCCTGGCAGCGTTCTGCTGCTACTTCATTGCAAATATCCATTCGTCCGGTTTCATCACACGTCTGGCGATTCATCACTCGCCAATCTGTCTTGATGTTGTCTTCTATAAAGGTAGCCCTTTTATCATGCATCTCCACCAGATTGACCTTGTTCCGGGAGAGTCGATTCGAGTTGGAAATCTGATCGTGACGCTGGTCGCGGTTGAAGGCAGTGTCGCTCAACTGCATATTGAGGATCCTGACGGTAATGGATCATGGATCAATCCGGTAGACTATTCAGACAGCGAACTTGCCGAACCTGCGTTCGCGTAGCACAGTAACTTGACTCTCTGAGTCGAGCTGCCTTTTTCAGCGTTGCCACAGACTCTCAACTCAGATTGCTAATCTGCGGTGTGTCGGGTGCATTACGCAACTCGACTTCAACGTTTTTCAACGTGGTCTGAATCGCGAAGGCGACGGATCCGGTGAGAAATGCTGCCGATTTGCGGCACTTCTCATTCTGATTCCGCGTTCCGGACATGGGTTTTTGCTATCCGGACCAAGGCTTCGTGGCGATGCGGTTGATTTCCCGTGCGCTGTCGGTTTAGATGATTTGCTTTCAACAACTGCGCATTTTGCTCGCATCTCTTCGACCGTAGTACTTTCGGCTTTCGGATTTGCGGCTTCGCCGCCAGGCAGCTGCCTGATGGGTTTCGCTTCGTGGAATTCTTCGATAAACTCCTGCTGTGAATTTTCTCCCGAACCGAGGAGCCTTCGATGAACTTTCGATTCTTACGTGTCCCGGCGTTGATGGTGTGCGGCGCTTTGCCGATCATTTTGTTGACGAGCATCTGCTTCGCCGCCGCCGCGCCGCTCGAAGACAAGAAATCCGAGGACGGCTTTCAGACGCTGTTTGACGGAACGACCCTGGAGGGCTGGGACGGGGACCCAAACGTATTTCGAGTCGAAGAAAAGACAATCATTGGCGGACAGCTGAAAGAGAAGATTCCACACAATTTTTTCCTGTCGTCAAAGGACGAGTACGCGGACTTTGAATTGCGACTGGAATTTCGCCTCATCGGTGAAGCTACAAACGCCGGTGTCCAGCTTCGCAGCAAGCGCATTCCCGATCATCACGAGATGATCGGATACCAAGCAGATCTTGGCCAGGATTACTGGGGCGCGCTGTACGATGAATCACGGCGCAACAAGGTTATGGCGTCGCCGGATAAAGTTGAACTGGCGAAAATCCTGAAGCTCGGAGAATGGAACAAGTACCGCATCCTGTGCGAAGGCCGACACATTCAACTCTGGATCAACGATTTTCAGACGGTTGACTATACAGAAGCCGACGAGACGATTGAACAGACAGGCCTCATTGCGTTGCAGATCCACGGAGGCCCGCCGGGCGAAGCGCATTATCGAAATATTCGCATTCGAAAAATCAAGTAGGTCCTGCCGGGCTGGACCTTCGAGCGAAGCTCGAACCGCCCCGGGACGGACATCCGCTCAACGTCGCCACGTTGCCGTTCAATCTGCCTGTGTCTGGTCGAGGTCGCAGCAAGCTGCGAAGTCCTTTCCGGCAGAAAGGACCTACCACTCGAAATCCGAAATCCGAAATCCGAACGCTGAAAACTTTTGCTATGCTCAACTGGAACAGCAACAAACTCACCCACGGCTGGCAAAAAGGCATCACCGCGTTTTACTATGCAGTGGGCATGACGGCGGAGGACTTCAACAAGCCGCAAGTCGGGATCGGCGTGCCGTTGCTTGAGGGCAACACATGCAACATCCATGCGTACGCGCTGGGGCAGGAAATTGCGGCTGGATGTCGTGAAGCCGGGATGCTGGGATTCGCGTTCGGAACGCCCGGCGTCAGCGACAACATTACTCAGGGCCACGAAGGCGGCAATGCCAGCCTGCCGTCCCGCAACCTGATCGCCAATAGCGCAGAATGTGTGATCACGTCACATTGTTACGACGCGATGGTCGGGCTGCACAACTGCGACAAGAACGGCCCAGGGTTCGCAATGGCGCTGGCTCGCACGAATTATCCCGGGCTCATCGTCAGTGGAGGCAGTATTCTTCCCGGCTGTCACAATGGGAAAGATATTACGATTCTGGATGTTTACGATTCCCAGGCCGCCGTGTCCGTTGGCGCGATGAGTCCGGAAGAATCTGATGCCATCATTCGCAACGCATGCCCCGGGCCCGGCGGCTGCGGCATTGCGGCGTCGTTCAATACATGGGGCCTTGCGATGGAAGCGATCGGCCTGATGCTTCCCGCCAGCAGTTCCATTCCCGCAGTGGATCCGGCAAAGAAAGCAGAATGTCGGCAAGTGGGTCAGGCCGTTTCCAATCTATTGGCGATGAATCTCCGACCGCGTGACATCCTCACCAGGGCGGCCTTCAAAAACTGTGCAGTAACAATTGCGGCAGCAGGCGGATCCACAAACGGTGTCTTGCATATTCTTGCACTGGCTCGCGAAGCAGGTGTCGATTTCACGTTGCGGGATCTGCAAAAAGTCTTCCGGGAAACCCCGGTACTCTGCAGCTTCGCTCCCCGCGGACCGCGCACAATGGTCGATCTGCATAAGATTGGTGGAACGCCAATTCTGTTGAAGCATCTGCTCGACAGCGGATTGCTCGACGGTTCGTGCATCACCGTCACCGGCAAGACCATGGCTGTAAATCTGGAGAACGTACCAAAACCACCTGCGGGTCAGGATCTCATCGTTACGAAAGAGAATTGCTACAAGCCGTTTGCCGACATGCAGATCTGTTTCGGCAATCTGGCTCCGGACGGCATCGTGTTCAAAGTATCGAGCATGAAGAATCCGGCCTTCGAAGGCAAAGCCGTGTGCTTTGATGATCCTCGCGACATCGTTCGCGCCGTTGAACAGCGCCGCATTACGCCGGGCAGTGTAATCGTGCTGCGCAACATGGGCCCGGTTGCCTGCGGAATGCCGGAAGTACTCATTGCCACAGCGGCACTTGCCGTTCCCGAACTTGACGGGAAGATTGCGTTCATCTCCGACGCTCGAGTTTCCGGAGTGTCGCACGGAGCGATCGGAGTTCACTGTTCGCCCGAAGCGATTGTAGGTGGACCGATTGGTTGTGTTCAGGACGGCGACGTGATTGGCTTCGATCTGCTGAAGGGCACGATCTCCGTTAACATCAGCGATGCAGACATGGTCGCTCGTCGAACCAAACTGGCAGCTCGTGCATCACTCGAACCTCGTCGAGGTTATCTGACCGACTGGTCTGCCACCGTAGCTCAAGCCAGCCACGGCTGCGTGAGCAAAGCGATGTATCCGGAATGTCAGTAGTGTCTTCTTTGTAGGTCCTTTCAGCCGGAAAGGACTTTCGCCCGTGCAGCCCCGAGTTCCCAGGACTGCGGCAGCCCTGCTGCCGCTTTGATCTCAGCAGCCTGCTGCTGAGAATTGATCGTTGGAACTTGAGGAAAAGTCTCCACAGCAGGCTGTGGAGGGGGAAAGCGGCAGCAGGGCTGCCGCAGTCCAAAGAAAGTCGCGAAGAAATCCTGGCCCTTGGATCAGAGAGCCCTCCTGGAGCAGTTCTTTCTGTTGCCTCATGGATGGACTTTTTTCGCACAGCAGCGCAAAGTCGCCCGTAAACCATGCCGCAGCGGTGGCGCAGCATTCTATCGGATCTATTGGTTTCTCTCGCTCGATCTGGGTTTGCATCTGCTCATTTTGCTGTTTGGCGTCTGGCTCCGCAGCCGTCGCTTGGTGCATTTTCTGTTTCGCATCATCTTGCCATGGAGCATTTTCCCTCGCTGGGTCACATCAGATCGCAGCGATCGACAGCTGGTGATGGAGCATGAACTGTTCCGGCATCTTGAACAGGAGATTTTTGTTCGCCGGTCGATGGTCATCGCAGCGTCGCATTTTGTGACAGACATTCTCAAACTCGCAGATGATTCAACGCATGCATTCTCGTCAACAACGCTGAGTCAGCTCAAATCCATCGACGCCCAGCAGACCGCTCAATCATTGAGTGGATGCCTCACGCATCACTATCCAGTCGTCTTTCGCAGAATCCTGCCGGATGACACTTTGATTTCGATGGCGTCCGGGTCAGGCGAAGACTGGTATTCAATCAGCCTGCTCACGTACGCCAAATCGCGAGACGAGTTTTTTCGAGTCGCCCGCTTTCTCGCGGAAACTATGATCCTACTCTTCGATGCGCGCCTTCACTGGGGCAAATGGTGCCCTGTCACTGCGGATCAGATTGAACAGCAATACCCGGAACTCCCGACGTTTCGTGAAATTTGCCGCCAATTCGATCCGAACGGTGTTTTTCGAAACAAGTTCGTTGATGAAACACTGGAGATTTGAATGGAGGGGTTTTCACAGGAATGGTGCTGAAATTGTCCAGTTGGAACGGCACAAACAATCGTCCGGTTCAGGTAATACGTACTCTGAAACCGTTCATGTGAGAACATACGATTCACTGCTTTCAATGCTTATCCCGCGCATTCCTGGCAACCCGTTGAGCCCGTTCTCTGCGATCGCGATCTATCAGCCAGAGGACAATGCCCAATGGACCAAGGAGCAGATAAAACGCCAATACCGAAGTGCTGCGATCTTCGCTTGAGCCATTGAGAAGTCCACCGACAAAAGTAAGCACCAATCCCATCCCAAGAAACGAAAGGATGATGGTCATCGAATTTTGGCTTATTGCAGGGTAGTCGCGAAGGAACGCAGCGTCGTTTGCATACAACAACAGTCCGCTGAATCCCAGCACAATTGCCAAACCCCCGGTCCACAAGATCCGGTTTCCCCATTTCTGTCGATTCAGGATTGGCCTGGGGTTCGCGGGACGGGATGGTTCTGCGTTTGACTGCTCCCAAATCCACAACCCGATACCAATCGGCCCAAGGAGAGCATAGCCCATCAGCCGAAACAACTTCTTCCAGGTAGCATGTCCTGAGATTTCTTCGCGAAGGAGCATCCCAGCGATGATGCACACGGCAGCAATGCTCATGGATACGCCGAGAATCACGCCCGCCATATTTCGCACAGTCTGAGAAGCATCAATTACCTCCGCGCCGACCAGCAGCATCCATGCCACGAGTCCCACGACGATGAGGGCACCGGTGCCGAGAAGATAAGTGCCAGTACGATAGGCGCTTCGAGAAGTGCCGGTAAGCCAAGCCACCGGATTGGGGATCGGGGTCAGCAGCCACGGCGGCACCGGTCCAACCGCAATCTGCAGCAACTTCGCATCGGCCACCCGAGATGCTTCATGCTGCGGAGAATTGTCGCGTGAGTTTTCTGTCACGCGAAGCGTACTCTGATTGATCTTCGAGTGCGAACCGGATTCCGTGGGATGCTGAATCCTCGCCAGGTGCTGCTCCAGAATCGCCACCAGTCCTTCAGCCGTCTGGAAACGATGATCTGGATTCTTCTGCAGCAGACAATCGATGATTTCTGCGAGCCAGTTCGGAATCTCCGGATTCTGCTCGACGATCGGGCGAGGCACATCCTGCGTCACGCGTTTGATCACATGGGCAATACTGTCGCCCCGAAACGGACTGTGTCCGGTACACATCGCGTACATCAGGCAGCCCAGACTGAACAGATCGCTCCGCTGATCGACGCGTTCACCGCAGGCTTGCTCCGGCGACATGTACTGCGGTGTGCCGCAGACTTCGCCGGTACGCGTGACCGTAATGTCGTCGATCGCCCGCGCCAGGCCGAAGTCGGTGATTTTGACGCGTTCAACGCCGTTCTCCAGCAGGATGTTGGCGGGCTTGATGTCGCGGTGAATGAGTCCCTGCTTGTGAGCAGCAGCAAGGCCTTCGCCGATCTGGCGACTGATGCGAAGAATTTCCGTCAGTCGAAGTGAGCCGATGCGATCCAGTTTTTGTTGCAGAGACGGACCGATTACGCACTCCATGACCAGATACGGCGGGACAGGTTTGCCGTTGGCGTCTTCATGTGTGTCGTCCACCGCGTGAATCGTCACCACATGAGGATGACTGATGGCTGCGGCGGCCTGCGCCTCACGCAAAAAACGTCGACGCGAATTTGGATTGGCGGCCAGTTCCGGCAGTAACACTTTCACAGCCACGACGCGATTCAGCTTTGGATCGACGGCCCGCAGCACGATCCCCATGCCGCCGCGCCCGATGACGTCCAGCACTTCGTACGGGCCGATTGTGCCAAGACATCCCTCTTTGCTGATCGGTCGGAGAAAGCTGAGCGAGATTTCCTGCTGCGGTCGTGGTCCGCCTGCCGGAGTCTCCAGAAAGCTCCCTGCGTCATCGAACGCCCGCAGCAACGCGGTGACACGCCGATGACGGTCTGAGTCATCTCCGCATGTTTCGTTCAGGAATGCATCCCGCTCTGCCGGATTATTCTTTTGCAGAGCCAGCACAAACAGGCCCTCAACCGAATTCGGGCTGATCGACGAGGCATCTATCGAATCGACTGCACGGACAGTCGGCTGGTGTTTGGAATCGTCGTGACCTTGATCAGGATTACGAGCTGTATTGTATTTTTGTGATTCGGACATGGTGTGTCTCCGGTGTTAAGTTAAACCAGTTCACCATTCCATGCGACGAAACCTCAGGCAGCGCCTCACGAGATTCTGGAAAATACCGGAAAAATTTCGGCGAGCGGTATGCGTCAGCTTGCCGGTACATTGTGGTTTACGTGCTTTGTGGTTACGGAACAGAGGGTTCCGACGTACCGGCGGGCTGACGCAGCACCGCGTGCCTGTCGAATGCGTATTAGCAACGCCAACCAGCTTTACTCGCTTCGCACTTTCGCAAACAGCCACGCTTTGGAATAGGTCCACCAGCGAGACGCCGTCGCGCGGGAGATGTTCAGCGTGTGAGCAGCCTCTTCTTCCGTCAGTCCGGCGAAATATCGCAGCCGGATCAGTTCGGCCTTCTCCGGATCTTCCGCCTGAAACTGAATCAGAGCTTCGTCAAGGGCAAGGAGAACCTCATCCGATTGATTTGCGTCGGCGATGATGTCGATTTCAGCCATCGCAACTTCCTGCCGATCGCCGCCGTGTTTCAGTCGTCCTTTGCGCCGAGCCTGTTCCACCAGGATCCTCTGCATCGCCAGCGCCGCCGCGCCGAAGAAGTGCCGACGATTCTGCCATGTCGCGTGTTCATCGCCTACCAGCCGAAGAAAGGCTTCGTGAACCAGAGCTGTGGCCTGCAGCGTGAGTCCGCCGCGTTCTTGACGCATTTGATCGGCAGCGAGTTGTCGCAGTTCATCATAGACCAGGGGAAGCAGATCTTCGGTTTTCGCCGCACCGGATTCAATGGCGTTGAGAACAACTGTGACGCTCGTCATTCAGATTCACCCGCTTTACCAGACTCGAGTCAGATCGACGGTTGCTCCACCAGGAACCCCATCAAATGTGATGGCGTCTCTGATTTCTATCGCCTGCCCGAATTTGCCCGTTTCTTCCAGGCGAAACCGGACCACAACACATTCATCCGGATCAACGATCCAGTATTCCGGGACAGCGAACTGTTCGTACAACTGCTTCTTAAGTTCCGGGTCGTGTTTGCGATTTGAGGGCGACAGGATTTCAATCAACAGATCCGGTACGCCTAGAATTCGAGTTTGCGTGATGATCCGATTTCCCGCCAGTACAACGACAAGATCCGGCTGCACGACATCGAAGTCGCTCAATTGAAGGTCAATCGGAGAATCGATCACCTGGCCCAGCTTTGTTAACTCAATCTGCTGATAAAGCTGGAACTGAATATGACGCGAGATTGCCTGTTGACGCGGAACAGGCGCGGCATACATATAGTGTCGTCCATCAATGATTTCATGACGATTGCCGTCGTCCGGCAACAGGACGTATTCGTTGTACGTCAGCTTCGTGGGAGACTTGCGAATTGTTTCGGATGGTATCGACATACATTCAATTCCCGGCCGGAACTCTTGCCAACACAAACTATACTTCATGCGGCCTGGACTGAGGCTGAATTCGGCGAGCGGGGGGACGTGAGTCCCCCGACTTTTTGCAGTGTCCACGCGGTCAATCAGAGGATTGACATCCCGCTCGCCAAAGGAATGCATCAATTCCGACCGCTCGCATTACAGTATAGCCGCAATAAGCCGTTGAATCCAACAGATTACGTCTCTGGAATTCACGGAGCGTACAGTCGTGGAATTCGGTAGGTCCTGCTTGCCGAGCAGGACTTCGCGGCCACGCCGCGACCAGCGACCAGACGAGGTGGAATGAAGGGCCACACGGCGACGTGTGGCGGATGTGTGTCCCACCGCGGTTCGCCTTACGGCGAAAGTCCTTTCCGGCAGAAAGGACCTACCAAACACAGTCCTTTCCGGCAGAAAGGACCTACCAAACACAGTCCTTTCCGGCAGAAAGGAACTACTTTCTCAATCGAACGCGACTGCACGAAGCACTTGATGGATTCACAAGGCTGGCTATTTCTTGCTGTAAATCTTCGAGTGGCAGATTCCCAGCCGGTTGCACCAGAATTCGAACATCACCCACAAAGTCAGCAGGCCGTAGCGCGTGCTGCGGCGGAAGTTGATGCTGGAGGCTTCGGAGAAGTAGCGGACCGGCACCGGTATGTCGCCCAGCTTGAAATCGAAGTAGACAGCCTGAGCCAGAAACTGTGTGTCAAACACGAAATCGTCGGAATTTTCCTGCCACGGGACCGTTTCCAGAACTTCACGCCGATACGCGCGGAAGCCGCTGTGAAAATCGCCGAGGTTCTGACCGAGGGCCACGTTTTCAAAAATCGTCAGACAGCGGTTGGCGATGTATTTCCAGGCCGGCATTCCTCCCTGCAGTGCTTCAGCGCGCGTGCGAATTCTTGAGCCCAGAATAACATCGCAGTTCCCGAGACGAATGAGCTCAGCGGCCACCGGAATCACGCGGCTGTCGTACTGATAGTCGGGATGAATCATGACCACGATGTCGGCCCCACGTTTCAGTGCAGCGGTGTAGCAGGTCTTCTGATTTCCCCCGTAGCCGGTATTTCGTTCATGAGAAATCACCGTGAGTCCCAGAGAACGTGCCAGCTCGACCGTGCGATCTTTGCTGCAGTCATCGACCAGAATGATTTCATCGACGGCCCCTGGCGGAATATCCCGCAGTGTGCGTTCCAGAGTTGACTCCGCGTTATAGGCGGGCATCACGGCGATGATTCGTGGTTTGCTGGTGGGCTGCATAGTTGACGGTTTACTTCAAAGCGAAAGAAGACAATGAATCCTGGAATTGTTCCTATCGGTTCACCGAGTCACCCTCGACTTCGTCTTCATCGTCGTCATCATCCAGTTCCACGATCGGACGCAACACGACTTTCGGTTTCACAACCGCAGCTGCTTCGACCGGACTGACGATCGCGTGCGCCGCTGATGTGGAAACTCGCAGCGTTTCGGCCATGTATTCGATGGGCGCAACCTGACCGGTGAAGAGTTCGAACTGTTTCGCGGCCTGCCGCACAAACATCTCCACGCCACTGACCGTCGGACAACCGCGTTCCCGTGCGTGCTTCAGCAACAACGTCTGTTCCGGGTTATAGACCGTGTCGAACACCAACGTCGAATCTCCCAGCCAATTCTGCTCAAATGGAGTTTCATCAAGCTTTGGATGCATCCCGACCGACGTGCAGTTGATCAGCACGTCGCACGATTCTGCGCCTCGGTTTTCCCAGGACACATATTGACAACCGAGCTCCGCCGCCAGTGCGCGGCCCCGATCACGCGAACGATTGGTCACCGATACCGCAGCTCCGGCAACCAGCAGGGCGTGTCCGACGGCCCGTGAAACGCCGCCCGCTCCAAGGATCAGCACTTTTCGGCCGACCAGATCCGTGACACCTCCGGATTTCCTGAGTCCCTCCTGGATGGCTTCCAGTGCCGCCGGAGCATCGGAGTTTGTTGCGACCCATTGATCGTTCTGTCGGAACAGTGTGTTTGCCGCACCGATCGAGTCGGTCTCTTCCGAGATCGTATCGCAGAATTGCAGTACACCTTCTTTGTGAGGTATCGTGACACTGTAGCCGCTGATTTTGAGACGTTCGAATTCCTTCAGCGATGGCAACAGCACATCGGCGGGAATCCGCAGCGGCAGGTAGACCGCATCAATCCCCAGCTTACGAAACGCCGCGTTATGAATCAGCGGACTCTTGCTCTGCACAATCGGATCGCCGATCACCCCAAACACCATCGTGTCCTTCGTGATCTTGTTGTACCGATAGAGGTTACGGACTTCGGCGTAAGACAATTGACCGGGAGCCAGTTCGCGTTCACGGCTGAAACTGGCATACGTAAACGGTGACCCCGCTCGTCCGCAGAGTATGCGACTGATGGTGCCCAATTCGCCCATGCAGAAGCCGACCGTCGGGATTTCGGCAGCACTCACCATTTCGAGCATGCGAACATTGTCTGCTGGCGAATTGGCCATTGTGACGATCTTGATGATGTCCGCGTCACACTGCGCCATGCGGCGATGGATATCGTACAATTCCAGCGGCGTCTCTTCAAAATTATGATAACTGACGATCCGTTTCGTGGTCCCGTAGCGACGGATGGACTTCGCGATATCATCTTCGAGATCAACATATTCGGCTCCACCGATAATCGCTTCCCGAAGCACCAATTGTCGCTGTTCTTCCGTACCGAACCAACGACCGCGATCTGCGCGCCGACGGCAGGTGACGACGACTGGCGTCGGTCGGTTCTTCAGCATCAGTCCCATATCCGGTCGTTTGCGCATGTAATCGACGCGCAGCTCGACAAGTTCAGCCTTCTTTTCGGCCAGAGACCGGTGTTCTTCCATCATCGACGAATGCCGGGTTCGTCCTACACTCACACAAATCATGTTCGTTCAAATCCGCCAGGGAGCGTTTCTTCTGCGGCGTGTCGGCGAAATGCCGCAGCCAAGCGTGACCATTCACTTTTGCGAAGTCTAGGACATTACCGCACTAACCCGAAGCGTCAACTCCGAATCCCTCGCTGATGCCTCGGGTTACTATCCGCTGCACAAGCGAGAAGTATGAAACAGAGAAGAGAATTGTACATGGTATCGCAAATCCGTTTCATTTGTTCATTGCCGGATGAGTTCCCTTACCAAGTTCAACTTCCCATTCATCAAGTAGCGGCCAATCGACCGCACAGGTTCCGAAGTCCGCCATGTGCTGGTAACGGTCGAGTCGATCGATGGCTGACTGTAACAACCTGCGGTCATTGCGAAATGCGGGGCCGTGACTTGGCAGTAGCCATTCCACGCTGCTGGCCTGGATCCGTTTGAGCGATAATATGAACGCCGGAATGTCTGACCCGTGATGACAGTCAATACTGCCGACGCAGCCATCGCGGAAAATATTGTCGCCGGAAAACAGTAAATTGCCCAGCCGGAAAGAGATCTGCCCGACCGCATGACCGGGCGTATCCCAGACCTGCAATTTCAGATCACCCAATTGAAGCATTTCGCCTTCGGAAACTTCCTTGTCGATCACAAACTTCGGCATCTCAATCGATATCCCCTGCATCGGAATTTCGGCAAAGGACGCAATTCGGTCGCCGGATTCCAGAATCTGCTTCGCTTCAGAATGCGCTACCAGTTGCGATCCGGCCAGCATCTCTTTCGCTTTCTGAAAGCCCTGAACGTGATCAGCATCCGCGTGGGTTGCCACAAGATACTTGCAGTTGGCCAACGGAAAGTCCAGTTGCCGAATCAGATTGATCAGTTCATCAACCGTGTCTTCGTAACCGATATCCAGCAGCATCCAGTCCGATCCGGAGTAAATCAGATAGACGCAGCATCCGAGCCGTCGACGGGCCTGAAAATTGAGTTCGATCACGTTGGGAAAAAGTTCGCGGCGTTCCAGCATGCGTTTGCTCGTATGACTCTCAATCAAAGCGAAAGGCTGGGCTTGAAACAGCCGAAAACGTGAACGGAATGGCACTTGTGGTGAATTGACTCAGCGCAGTCAGATAGGGTGTGTGCCGCGCCAGCGGAACTCGCCATTTTCTTACGCATTCGCAACTGGTGCGTCGCGCTCCGCTTCACGCAGCCTACAGTTGACTCAATCAATAGACCACCAGTGCCAGGCCGCTCACGCAGTGTACGAGCAATCTGCGCTACCGGCAATCCTCGCGAAGAGCCAATCACCGCAGGAATTGCGGTCGTTGAAGCCAGTTTGCAGAGATGTTGAAATGTTTCCCGTCTTTTGAGACAACCACGCCGATCATCGATCGATGGTGCTTTTGTTCCCTGATTCCCGCCCGCACTAAGTAATGAGGGGTGTCCCGCACGCGGAGGTTCGAGTTACGCAGGGCTTCGGCCAGGAACGAAATGAGGCCGCGAAGTGATGACGCGGGCTGCGCCCACAACCCAATCGAATCGCAGTCGCGGTGTTTAGCCTGGCGGAATCGTCAGTAGTCCCAAACTAGTACTTTTGATTCGAGGAAGCTGTTTGCTGAACGAGCATTTTCAATTAGACTGCCGTGTGTCAATCCTGCTGCAGACTGAAACCTCGCAACGAGGAATCGTCATCGATGGGAGCGAAGTCCGCGCAGTATCAAACCGGCAACGGAAAACGGGGCACTGTCAACTGTCAACTTCTTGTTAAAAAAGCATGTAAATGACATCTGTACCTTTTCTGGACCTGAAGTCACAAAATCGTGCGATGTGGGCGGAGTTGAAAGACACGGTTGAAAATATCGTAGCGGAGGCGCAGTTCATTTTGGGGCCGCACGTTCAGGCCTTCGAACAGCGCTTCGCCGAATTCTGCGGAGCAAAGCACTGTATTGGCCTGAACAACGGCACTACAGCACTCCATATGGCACTGCTGGCGTTTGATGTTGATCCTGGCGATGAGGTCATTACGACACCGCATAGCTGGATTAGTACATGCTGGGGGATTGCCTATACGGGAGCCAAACCGGTCTTTGTAGATATCGATCGGCGATCGTACAACCTCGACCCGAATCTGGTCGAAGCAGCCATTACGCCTCGAACGAAGGCTGTTTTGCCTGTTCATCTCTACGGTCAAGCCGCTGAAATGACAGCTCTGCGTGATATCTGTGAGCGACACAATTTGCGACTGATCGAGGATGCCGCTCAGGCTCATGGTGCCCAGCATGCCGGCCACACGGTAGGCTCAATCGGAGATGCTGGTTGTTTCAGCTTCTATCCCGGAAAGAACCTTGGTGCGTTTGGAGAAGCGGGTGCAGTTACTACGAATTCAGATCCGATTGCCGCGAGAATCCGTTCTCTGCGAGACCATGCTCAGGATGGGCGACACAATCATGTGGAAATTGGCTACAATACTCGGATGGAAGGCTTGCAGGGGGCCGTTCTTGATGCGAAGTTGAAACATTTGGCCGAGTGGACTCAGCGGCGTCGAGATCACGCAAATTACTATCTCGGACAACTTAAGGGTATTCCAGGCCTGACGCTGCCTGCTGTCGATGATCCGTTGTCGCATGTTTGGCATTTGTTCGTCGTTCTGGTGAATGATCGTGACCAGTTCCGAGCGGATCTGGAGAAACGAGGGGTTGCGACCGGTGTGCACTATCCAACGCCAATCCCGTCCCAACCTGCATTCAAGCACCTCGGATATAAACGAGGACAATTCCCGGTGACTGAAGACGTTATGTCTCGCTGTGTCTCGCTGCCTATGTTCCCGGAATTGACAGAAGCACAACAGGAGTATGTTGTTGCGATAATCCGTGATGTCATCAACAAGAGATGATTTCAACGGGCAATGCTCGAAGGGCAATGGCGAACTCATGAGAATACTGGTCACAGGTGCTGCAGGCTTTATCGGCTCGCAACTTACAACCGAACTGCTGTCGCGGGGACACGATCCACTCGGCGTGGACAATCTGCGGAAGTAACCGTTCACGGGTCGGGATTGGTCTGTACAAGAAATTGAGAATCTGAGACATCACGTGCATGACACGGATGTCTGACATACCACCGGAACTATTAGCAGAAATGACGCCCGCTGTGCGGGTGTTTGTCGAGTCGCTGATGGTTCAGATGGCAGAGATGCAGGCCCGAATGCAGGCCGAGATTGACGAACTGAAGGCTCAGGTCAGGAAGCTGACGCCGAAGAATTCTTCCGTGCCCCCTTCGACTCAGCATCCGCATGCTCGACCTCCGGCCAAGCCAAATTCGAAATCAAAGAAAAAACGTGGCGGGCAGACCGGACACAAACGCACCGTTCGCGAACTTGTTCCGGTCGAAAGATGTACGGAAGTGATTCGATTGCTTCCAACAGAATGCCGACGCTGTGGCGAGGGGCTCAAAGGGACTGACGCAGAACCGCTTCGACATCAGGTCTGGGAACTGCCGAAGATTGAGCCACTCATCACGGAATACCAAAGGCACCGACTCACCTGCGAATGCTGCGGAACCATGACCTGCGCGGAGCTGCCTCCTGGTGTCCCGACGGGCCAGTTTGGAGCGAAGTTAATTGCCTTCACGGCGTTACTCATGGGTCACTTTCGCCAAAGCAAACGCCGTGCAGCCATGTTTCTGACGGACCTTTTGAACATGCCGTGCTGTGCGGCGTCCACGGTCAACATGCAGAATCGCGTGGCTGCGGCATTGGAACAACCGTACGAAGATCTGAGAAGCCGACTGGAGAGCGAACCTCAGGTGTTCATGGACGAAACACCAACAAAGCAGGCGAATGAGAAGGCATGGTTGTGGACCGCAGTGACTTCCACGTTTGCCGTATTCGCCGTGTTTTCGAGTCGAGCCGCAACGGCTCTTCCAAAACTACTTGGCGATGACTTCAAGGGAATCATCAACTGTGATCGGGCAAAAATGTACTGGCGAGCCAAACGCCTGCAGTGGTGCTGGTCACATTTGTCACGCGACATTCAGGCTTTGGTCGAACATCATGATAATCGGGTGAAACGGCTGGGTTTCGATTTGAAACGACAAGTCGGAATCATGTTCAGCATTTGGCATCGGTATAAGTCGGGCGAAATCCCATGGGAAACGTTTCAGGCACAGATGCAGCCCGTTCGCGACACGGTGAATCACTTGTTGCTGCGCGGAAGGTGCAGTGGAAACACACGCCTGAAGGGAATGTGCAAAGAATTGTACGAGCACCGCGACTGGTTATGGACGTTTGTTGACATTCAAGGCATCGAACCGACCAACAATACTGCGGAACGCGCTCTGCGGCCTGCCGTGATCTATCGCAAGCTCTCATTCGGGACTCAGAGTGAAGCAGGTAGTCGATTCATCGAACGGATGCTGACCATCTCAGAAACCTGCCGCCTCCAGAAACGTCCCATCTACCGGTGGCTCTGCGATGCCGTCGATGCCAGCCTCAAAGGCGAATCCGCTCCCTGCATCCTGTCCGGCCCGTGAACGGTTACCGATACATCGGATCGATACTTACCCACCTCGCCACTATCGGCTGATACATCCTCGCCCTGACATAAACGAGCCCAGTGCTTGCATCCTGAAAGGGTTCTTCTCGGAATTTAGTGGCTAGTAATGTTGGGTTTGAGGTTTAGTTTTCCGCAGAAGAAGAGGATTCGAGTTCGGTAGTTTTCGAAGATACGGAAACCGCGAGCGGCGGACTTGAGAGACTGGATGCGGCTGTTGAAACCTTCG